>NZ_JAMYPO010000074.1:0-18465 GCF_040320365.1 Mesorhizobium sp. M0701 | reverse complement strand
GTAAACCGCTTTCTCTTCATCAGTCCGTCCTTCAATCGAGGCCGGACTCTAATCTCAGATGGAGGAAATTACCCGTGGCAGGTCAGATCCGATCCACGCGGGGTAGCCGCACCCCACAGGCCTCAGCCGCGGCCCAGGATGAAAGCGCCGATTGAGTGAACGGATCGGCCGCGCGTTCAGGCGGAAGCGCGAGGTAAATTCCCTGCATCCGCAGCGTCGACCTCGACCGGCTTCATTGCCAACATCTCGACGTTGTCGGTGCAGGGCGGTGTCGTCAAGGATGCCTCACGCCAGTAGCCGAGCGAGGCCGGCACAGTCCATTGGGATCGACCTCGTCGACCGCCATCTCCTCGCCTGGCCGCGCGCGAAAAGCCGCGGCAAGGCCGGCAAAGTTGGCATTTGAGTGGGGGTAAACATCTTCTGGGACTTCGCACGCGAAATCGGAGGCGGCAGTCAACTCAGCACCAACCGGGCATGTGTTCTGCTCGTTCCTGGCCCTCGTACTCAGCAAGGAACTGCGCCGCTCTGCCCCGAATGGCAACCGCTCCTCCGCGACCGCCTCCAGGAGCCACCATCGAAAAGGATGGTCGCGTCGTCACCACCACGTCATGGCAAAAGTGGGCAACGTCTTGAAGGCAGCTGGCATCGCTCTGCGACACACCTCGACAAACAACTCGCCTGAGATCACCCCCAAAAAGGTAGTGGCAACACGCGCCGGCGCGCGCCTAACATGCTGATTAATGACATTATTCTTACAGCCGGTGTTTAAGTGGGGCTAAATCTCTTCTGGGACTTCGCACGCGAAATCGGAGGCGGCAGTCAATTCGGTACCAACAACGGCAAGGTCGGATCCGGCGTGCCCGAGACACTCAATAATTTCAAGCAAAGGCGCCAGGCGAGATGCCTCCTGCAACATCATTTCCCGCATCCACAGGCTTGCCGGATCAGTATTGTGAAGCGCAGGCCATTGGACGGCCTCCGTGAATGCGGGATGAGGAAGTGGCGGCGGAAGTCCGACAATCCGCAGGGGTGTTGTTTTTGCGAAATGCTGCGCCAGCCGTAAGGGCATGGTCCCGATGCGGTTGGTGCCTGATACAACGGGCGGGATCATGCTAAAGCCCTGTACGACGACCTCGATACGTCTCTCGAAACCGTGCTCGAGCAAATACCATTCCTCCATGGTGGGCTGCCGGGTGTGCCTGAATCTGAGCACAACATGCCCCATGGACAAGTATCGCTCGAATGTAAGTGGCTCTGACAGCTGCTTGTTCGTGCCGCAGCCTACGCATACGAGCATATCTTCGAACAGGGCTGCGCGAGGATGTTTCGACATGAACACTTCCGGCATAATCAGAAAATGAACGTCGCCGCGCCGGAGAAGCTCCTCGGGGTCGTCGGAAATAGCCAGACATTCGAAGCGGACGGCGGGAGCTTCCCGCGCAGCACGCTCTACGATCTTCTTAAAAAATACGAGCGTGAGGTAATCGGAAAGCATGATTCGGAAGAGACGATCCGATTGGGCTGGGTTAAAGGCGTCCCAGGAAATAATCGATAGCTGGATGTGCAGCAATGCGTCCCGGACTGCTGGGGCGAGCCCCTCCGCGCGCGGTGTCAAAATGAGCTCGCGGCCGTTCATCGCAAATAGCTCATCGCTGAAATAGGCGCGTAACCGAGCGACGGCGGCGCTCATGGCCGGCTGGCTCAGGTTAATACTCCGGGCCGCCGCGGTGACTTTACGTTCCCTGATCAGAGCGTCCAGCACAACGAGGAGATTTAGATCCAGCCCCTTAAAACGCATGTCCTGATCTATCCAGCGTGTGGATGGGTATCATCTAAACAATCAATTTTACGAATTTACGAACCATGCATTAGAGGAACGTAAATGACCGACGTCAAGCTCAAATCGACGGCGCCGCAACACGGGCGGGAACATCGAGAGAGCTCATTTGCGAGCCCGACCGGCCGGCTCACCTTCGCTAACGACAACGGTTGAGTGCAGTCAAACAACGCCGCCGCTTTGGCCGGGTAATGCGGCCCGCAAGAAACCAATAAGAAAGAGAGATCCTGAATGCGCTCGCAGGTGCAGTGGAAGTTGTGCTGGGAAAACGAGTTGCAGCTCTCGGACCACGTCGAGCTCGCCCAGTTTTTTCGTAATACCTACGGGCCGACTGGGGCGTCCAACGCAGAACCGTTCGAAGGTAGTCGAAGCTGGGCCGGAGCCAGGCCTGAACTCCGCGCAATCGCCTATGATTCGAGCGGTGTAGCGGCTCACATGGGCATACTGCGCCGTTTCATCAAGGTTGACGCGGTCGATCTGTTGGTGGCTGAGCTGGGCCTGTACGGGGTACGTCCGGATCTTGAGGGTCTCGGAATCGCCCATTCAATCCATGTCATGCTTCCAATACTGCAGGAGCTTGGCGTTCCATTCGCTTTCGGAACCGTCCGGGACGCGCTGCGGAATCATGTTGAGAGGTTCGCGCGGCGATACAGCCCTTTGGCCGTTTTGTCGGGAATTCGCGTGCGCTCCACCCGACCAGAGGCGCGCCTCGACCTGCCGCCCACACGCATCGATGACGCACTCACCATTGTTCTGCCAGTTGGACGGCCGATCAGCGAATGGCCCACGGGCACGATGATCGATCGGAACGGACCAGAGCTATGAGCCGTCCCGATTGCTTGTACGAAGTGCGCCGTGAGTGCTCTGACGGCACCGGCCGTCGCAGCGTTTATCTGACGTTTGACGACGGTCCCAATCCACTTTTCACACCGGAGATTCTGGATGTGTTGGCAGAGCAGCGGGTGCCGGCGACTTTCTTCGTCATCGGCGCCTACGCCTTAGAGCACCCGGATCTAATCCAACGAATGTTTGCAGAAGGGCACGAGCTAGGCAACCACACCATGACTCATCCGGATCTGTACAAATGCGGCTTCGGCGAAGTGCAACGTGAGATCTTTGAAGCGAACGGCGCCATCATGAGGGCGTGCCCTCAGGCCTCGGTGCGCTATATTCGCGCGCCCTACGGGGCCTGGAGCGAAGAAGTCTTCACAGCGTCACAGATCGCCGGGCTGACGGCCCTCCATTGGTCCGTCGACCCTCGAGATTGGTCTCGCCCTGGGGTCGACGCGATTATCGATACCGTGCTCGCCTCTGTCCGGCCGGGCGCAATCGTACTCTTGCACGACGGATGCCCTCCCGGCGAGTTGAGCCAGGGCGCTCACGCCGGTCTGCGCGACCAGACGGTCACGGCGCTGTCCCGGCTGATTCCAGCACTTCATGAGCGCGGATTTGTAATCCGCTCACTTCCTCAACATCACTGAACAAACGAGATCCCATGACTCTTCTTGGTACAACCAGCACTGTGGCCATTTCGCTTTATGCACTGCTCTCGACTGCTTATAAGAGCATGCAGGGGATTTATGCTCTGCCGACAAACGACTCATCGGCGTTGGAGGATCTCGTCGGCTCCGATCAACTGCCCAGCGTGGATGTCATCGTCCCCTGCTTCAACGAGGATCCGCGCACGCTTTCAGAGTGCCTGGCGTCCATTGCAGACCAAGAATACGCCGGAAGACTTCGGGTCTATGTGGTTGATGACGGTTCTGGAAATCGCGAAGCCGTAGGAACTGTCCACGAAACCTACGCGCGCGACCCTAGGTTCGACATCATTTTGCTTCCCGAGAATGTTGGAAAGCGCAAGGCGCAGATCGCCGCGATACGCCGCTCATCCGGGGATTTGGTGCTTAACGTTGATTCAGACACGATACTCGCGTCCGACGTCATCACCAAGCTTGTACCGAAGATGCGAGATCCAGCGGTCGGCGCAGTCATGGGTCAGTTGATTGCCAGTAACCGGAGCGAGAGCTGGCTGACAAGGCTGATAGACATGGAGTACTGGCTGGCTTGCAACGAGGAGCGCGCGGCACAGGCTCGCTTCGGTGCCGTTATGTGCTGTTGCGGCCCATGTGCCATGTACCGCCGGTCTGCGCTCCTTTTGTTACTGGACCAGTACGAGTCGCAATTTTTTCGGGGCAAGCCAAGCGACTTCGGGGAGGATCGCCATCTCACTATCCTCATGCTGAAAGCAGGCTTTCGAACCGAGTACGTTCCGGGCGCCATCGCGGCCACAGTCGTTCCGAACAGACTCGGACCGTATCTGCGCCAACAACTCCGTTGGGCACGAAGCACATTCCGGGACACGCTGCTTGGGCTGCGCTTGCTGCCCGGCCTCAATAGCTATCTCACGTTGGATGTGGTCGGACAGAATCTCGGGCCGCTACTCCTCGCCCTATCGGTACTAACGGGCCTCGCACATTTCGCACTGACAGGCACTGTGCCTTGGTGGACAGGACTGATGATTGTGTCCATGACCATGCTCCGATGCAGCGTGGTAGCATTTCGTGCTCGACAGTTTCGATTTCTGGGCTTTTCCCTGCACACGTTCATCAACATCTTTCTCTTACTTCCCTTGAAGGCCTACGCGCTGTGTACATTGAGCAATAGCGATTGGCTGTCGCGAAGCTCTGCTGTCGCTACATCGAACACTGGGGGAAAACAGGCCCCCACCCAAACTCCGATCACTGGATCAAGCAGGGCAGAATTCTCACCGCATGCGGCTCCGCTTCGCAGGCTCAATCTTGCGCGGATTCTTCGGGATTAGCGCTGTCGAGCAACATCTGCGGCGACGAGTGATCGCTAATTACCTAGGTGGACGAGAGGTGGACGAGTTTGACCCAGAACATGAATCATCAGTTGCTCGATCGGGAATTGGCCGCAGACGATCCGTGGCGCCTCGACGGCAATCCGTTCGAGCGGGAGCGCCACACGCAAATGCTCCAGCTGGCGCTTGCCCAAGGCTCCATTACAAATGCCCTCGAAGTCGGGTGCGCTGCCGGCGCATTCACGGAAAAACTAGCCCCCTACTGCCAAGGGCTCACCGTCATCGATGTCGTGGCGCAAGCGATTGCTCGAGCACGTCAACGGATAAAGGAGCCGTCGCGCATCAACTGGATAGTCTCCGACGTTCAACAGTTTTCGACCGACGAGTTGTTTGACCTGATCGTTGTGGCGGAGGTCCTATACTACCTCGAAGACATAGCCGAGATGCGCGCGGCCGTCAAAAACCTGGTGCGGGTGCTTGCGCCAGGCGGGCATCTGATCTTCGGATCGGCAAGGGATGCTAATTGCCGTCGCTGGGGTCACGCCGCTGGTGCTGAGCCGGTCATCGCCATGCTGAACGAAACGTTGATCGAGGTAGAGCGTCTTGAGTGTCGGGGCGAGTCGGTCAACGAAGACTGCTTGCTCGTCCGTTTCCGGAACCCGCTTTCCGCTTCCTGATGAATCGAATCTATCGCCGTTAACGTGGAGACACTATGCGCATCTGTGGTACCAAGCTGACCCATGATGGGGCGATCGCCCTTGTCGAGGATGGACGGCTCGTCTTCTGCGTTGAGCAGGAAAAGCGGCACAACAATCCTCGTTATCAAACCATCGATAATCTCGACGCAATTGTCGCCGCTTTGGCGGAACAGGGGCTAAATCCTTGTGATGTCGATCAGTTCGTTATCGACGGCTGGGATGGCGAAGACGAGTCACAGTTTCAGGTCCGGCAGGCAACCAAGCAACCGCCAGTCTTGGCGTCCCTCTCGGTAAAATGAACCCATGTCCATGGTAGCGATCGATCTTACTGACGTAAGCAAAACTTATGACAAGCTCGTTGTCGACAGACTGTCGTTCCGCGTTGCGGCGGGGGAATGCTTCGGGCTCTTGGGACCGAACGGTGCGGGCAAAAGCACGATTGCGCGTATGGTCCTCGGCATGACATCGCCTGATGCGGGGAAGATTACTGTGCTCGGCGCTCCAGTGCCGGCGCGCGCGCGTTTGGCACGTATGCGCATCGGCGTGGTCCCGCAGTTCGACAATCTTGATACCGCGTTCACTGTACGCGAGAACCTGTTGGTGTTCGGGCGCTACTTCCGGATGAGCAGACGCCAGATCGAAGCGGTCATACCATCGCTGCTTGAGTTCGCCCGCCTCGAGAACAAAGCGGATGCGCGCGTCGCCGAACTGTCCGGCGGCATGAAGCGGCGCCTGACGCTCGCGCGTGCGCTGATCAATGACCCGCACTTGCTGGTGATGGACGAGCCGACCACCGGCCTCGATCCGCAGGCCCGCCACCTGATCTGGGAACGGCTGCGATCGCTGCTGGCGCGGGGCAAGACTATTCTTTTGACTACCCATTTCATGGAAGAGGCCGAGCGGCTGTGCGATCGGCTGTGCGTTATGGAGGAGGGGCGCAAGATCGCCGAAGGCCGCCCGTCCGCACTCATTGACGAGCAGATCGGCTGTGACGTGGTCGAGGTCTACGGCGGCAATCCGCATGAACTGGGTGCGCTGATCCGGCCGTACGCACAGCGCATCGAGGTGAGCGGTGAGACGCTTTTTTGCTATGCACCCGATCCGGAGCAGGTGCTGGTGCAGCTACGCGGGCGCGCGGGTCTGCGCCTTCTGCAGCGTCCCCCCAATCTCGAGGATGTGTTCTTGCGGCTAACCGGGCGAGAGATGGAGGACTGAACAATGGGCGAACGTTATGCGGCGGCCATGCCCGCCAATGCGTGGAATTGGGTCGCGGTTTGGCGCCGCAACTATCTTGGATGGAAGAAAATCGGGCTTGCATCGGTTCTCGGCAACCTCGCCGATCCGATGATCTATCTGTTCGGTCTCGGCTTTGGCATCGGAACAATGATAGGTCCTGTTGAGGGCACTTCGTACATTGCGTTTCTCGCGGCTGGCATGGTTGCCACAAGCGCGATGGCATCGGCGACTGCTGAAACGGTTTACGGGAGTTTCGGCCGCATGGACAACCAGCGCACCTGGGAAGGAATGCTATGCACTCAGCTGACGCTCGGCGATATCTTACTCGGCGAATTGGCGTGGGCAGCCACCAAGGCCCTGATGGCGGGCACAGCAATCACTATTGTTGCCACCACGCTCGGCTACACATCGTGGCCATCCATCCTCTGCTTGCTGCCAGTCATCGCTCTCAGTGGCCTCGCCTTCGCGAGTCTAGCGATGGTCGTCACGGCGCTTGCGCCCAGTTATGAATATTTCATATTTTATAATACGCTTGTTATAACACCCATGCTGTTCCTTTGCGGCGCGATGTTTCCGGTCAACCAATTGCCCGGCGCTTTTCAGGACGTCGCCTTCTTGTTGCCGCTCGCACATGCAATTGACCTCATTCGTCCGGCGATGCTTGGCCGTCCGGCCGGCAGCATGGGCCTGCATATCGGCGCGCTTTGCATATACACGGTTTTGCCGTTCTTCCTATCGGTTGCTCTATTTCGTCGTCGGCTGATGCGTTGACGCTACTCACCATTCGTAAAATTGATTCTTTGGGCGATACCCATCCACGCGTCGGATAGGTCAATACATGCGTTTTAAGGGACTCGATCTAAATCTCCTCGTTGTGCTGGACGCTTTGATCAGGGAGCGTAAAGTCACCGCCGCGGCCCGCAGTATTAACCTGAGTCAGCCGGCCATGAGCGCCGCCGTCGGTCGGTTACGCGCCTATTTCAGCGATGAGCTATTTACGATGAACGGCCGCGAACTCATTTTGACACCGCGCGCGGAGGGGCTCGCCACAGCAGTCCGGGAGGCATTGCTGCACATCCAGCTGTCGATTATTTCCTGGGACGCCTTTAACCCGGCCCGATCGGATCGTCGCTTCCGCATCATCCTTTCCGATTACCTCACACTCGTATTTTTTAAGAAGATCGTAAAGCGTGCTGCGCGGGAAGCTCCCGCCGTCCGCTTCGAATGTCTGCTTATTTCCGACGACCCCGAGGAGCTTCTCCGGCGCGGCGACGTTGATTTTCTGATTATGCCGGAAGTGTTCATGTCGAAACATCCTCGCGCAGCCCTGTTCGAAGATATGCTCGTATGCGTAGGCTGCGGCACGAACAAGCAGCTGTCAGAGCCACTTACATTCGACCGATACTTGTCGATGGGGCAGGTTGTGCTTAAATTCGGGGACACCCGGCAGCCCTCCATCGAGGAATGGTATTTGCTCGAGAACGGTTTCGAGAGACGTATCGAGGTCGTCGTACAGGGCTTTAGCATGATCCCGCCCCTTCTATCAGGCACCAACCGCATCGGGACAATGCCCTTACGGCTGGCGCAGCATTTCGCAAAATTAACACCCCTGCGGATTGTCGAACTTCCGCCGCCACTTCCTGCCGCATTCACGGAGGCCGTCCAATGGCCTGCGCTTCACAATAATGATCCGGCAAGCCTATGGATGCGGGAAATGATGTTGCAGGAGGCATCTCGTATGATTACCCCGCCTAAGAGCACCGGACGTCTCAGTTGTCGGCCGAATTGAGAAACTGACTCCCTCGGTTATGAGAGGAGGCATGGATGGCGATTGGGATTGGGCGATTCCTGCATTGTCGAGAACGATGCAGGGAGAGCAGATCCTTCAGCATGAAGAGGTGGCAGCGATGCTGCGGCTGCATGAGCTTGGCTGGGGAATGAACCGACGGGCGAAAGAATTCGGGTGCGCGCGCAACACGGTGCCTCGGTATCTAAGCGAGGGCGGGACTGTTCCGTTTCGCAAGCCTGTGCGGCCGACCGCGTTTGACGGACTGGACGATTGGCTGCGGGAGCGCTTCTTCCCCCATGGCTCGGGCTGGATGACGATCTCGACCCGCTCCAGATGCGCCGGGAACGCCTTGCGCGGTCGCGCAGCACGTCGCGGCTCGCCTGTCGGTCTTGCGGCCTCGAGCTCGGACTCAATCGCGCCGAGCCCGGTCTGGATTTCGTCGAAGGCGAAGGCCTGCTGGTCACGTTCGAGCTTCTCGGAGCTGCGACCGAAGCGGCGCGCTCCAGCTGCTTGACGATCCCATGAAGGTCGGCGATCCGCTCCTGGGCAGGCTCGTTGAGTGTCGCCATCCGGACGATCTCGGCCTTGAGTGTTTCGCTCCGGAGTTGTTGCAGTTCGGCCTTCTCCGCCGCCATGGCGACGAACATCGCCTTGAGCGTATCGATTTCGTGGGGACGGGCCGAAGCGCTTCTCATCATGACGCCGACAGAAGCTTATTGTGCACGGCCTGAAGCCCGCCTTTTGCGCCTGAGTCACTTCGCCACCGCCTTCCGGCCGGACGCCGTCGCCGTTCGGCTCGAACGCGTGTCCAGTCCATGCCTTCGACGAGCGCCATCAGTTTCGGCGCGGCAAGCCGATCACGCCGTTCTCCGCCAGCGGAACTTGTCCTCGTCCAGCGCTCACGGTGCGGGTATGCCGGCGTCGAGCAAACAGAGAGAAGTTTGGGGCCCAACCAGGACGGCCCCGTTACGAAGTTCGTCCTAGTCCCGGTTTGAGTGTCGAATCTTCATCGATTGCTTGGGCGACCAGCGTCCCCGCCGCCAGCGAGCCCGCAACTGCTCAGCAGAAGGGCGAAGTGAACGTGAATGCATCCATTTCGTAAATGTGTGTCTATCCAAGCAATCGATTTCTCTAATTATCCGATGAGCAATATGAACGCGTCAGGCAGGGTGCATCATTAGGAGTATTTTCGATGGCAAAGATTATCGAGGGTGGCCCGGATGCCGAAACACTCATCGGCACCGAGCTTGACGATTGGATGGAGGGTTTCCAGGGCGGTGACTGGATTGACGGTCGTGGCGGCAACGACGAGATCTCGGGTGGCCCGGACAGTGACCGACTCATCGGCGGCAAGGGTAACGACCGCATCTTCGGCGGAGATGGCTGGGACGATCTCTCCGGCGACAACGGCCGCTTCAACCCGCGCGTCTCCGGTGAGGACAATGACAGGCTCAGCGGCGGTCCCGGCCAGGATGTCCTCTACGTGGGTGACGGCCAGGACACGTTGACCGGGGGCACCGACAGTGACACGTTCGTGTTCCAGTTCCACAATCCGGTGCCTGGGGTTGTCGGGTCGAAGTCGGACATTACCACTATCACCGATTTCAACCCGGCGGAGGACAAGTTCGCCTTCGATGCGGTGGGCCTCTACAATGACGGTTTTGGCGCGAACTTCGTCAACAACGCCAGCATACAGTCCGGCTACCCGGTGAGCAGCTTCTACAGTGGTGCGGCCTCAGGTGCGAACGGCGAACACGTCGTGGTAATCACTGGCGAATCTTTCAACTCTGCTTCTGAAGCCGCGAGTGCGATCTCCGGCGAGCACGCCGGCGACATCATTGTCTACCAAAGCAGCTACACCGACAGAGTCGCAACTCTGGCCTATGTCACCGCCGAGAACAACGCGCATGAATTCGTCCACCTGGGCGGTGTGGTCACCGTGGCCGACCTAGGCCTGACCGCGTCGGACTTCACCTTCGTTTGATCCAGAAAACCCATACGGAACAGCGCCCCGCCCCCCGGGGGCGGGCGCTTTCCGTTTCCGCTACTGGCGATGGGCCGGGGCGCCCGGGAGCAGTCGCAGCGTGTACAGCTTGACGAAGCCCTGCACGTCGCGCTGGTCGTACACCGAAATCTCCCTGAAGGCGTGGAGGCGGAAGCCTGTTCGGGCCCTTGCGGCCGGCCACGATGACGTTGCCCTTCCAAACCTTCAGCCGGACGGTGTTGTTGTTGACCCGCTCCATTAGATGCCAAACCAAACACATTCGGCGGGAGCACTGATCCTGAATCAGCGCGCGGATGCAGTCGGTTGCCGCTCGGGGAGCAATATAGGGAGCTGGGTCGCCAGATCCTCACGGAGACCTACGTGAGTAACCATTCCTTGAAGGATTCAGCTTTGAGACCTTTCCCTCTGAGTTCCGCTATTTGGGGAATTCTGTTGATCAGCGGCGTGGTCAACGTGCTTGCGCTGATCTCGCCGCTGTTCATGCTTCAGGTCTACGACCGCGTTCTGGCAAGTGGCAGCGTATCGACGCTAGTGGGGCTCGTCGTGCTTGCTGCAGGGCTTTATGCGTTCCAATGCCTGCTCGACGTTTTGCGCGCCCGCGTGCTGCTGCGGATTGGCGAGCGTTTCGATGAACAGTTTTCCGGACGCGTTCACGATGCGATCGTTCGCCTTCCGCTTTTAACGCGCATGCCGGGCGACGGCTTGCAGCCGCTTCGCGATCTCGACAATATTCGCGGATTCTTAGGTGGAAACGGTCCGACAGCGTTCTTCGATCTGCCATGGATGCTGCTTTATCTTGCCATTTGCTTCCTCTTTCATTTCTGGATCGGCATGACGGCCCTTATCGGGGCGATCGGTCTCACATCTCTGACACTTCTTGCCAACACTCTCTCGCAACAACCGATACGCGATACCATTGCCCACAACATGGCACGAAATGGTCTACTGCAAGCAGCGCGTTGCAATGCCGAGGTCGTGCAAGCTCTCGGTCTCGGAAGGCGGATCGCTGCCCGATGGCACACGGCCAATGCCAAGTATCTGGCCGCCAGCCGGAAAGCCGGGGACGTGGCAGGTGGGCTGGGTGCCATTTCAAAGTCGCTGCGCGTGCTGCTGCAATCGGCCATTCTTGCCGTCGGCGCGTACCTTGTCATCAGACAGGAGGCTACGGCCGGGGTCATGATTGCCAGTTCGATCATGATGGGGCGTGCGCTGGCTCCGGTCGATCTGGCCATTTCAAGCTGGAAATCCTTCCTCATGGCGCGCCAGGGTTGGGCGCGGCTGGAGGACCTCTTGGAAAAGGTTCCTGAAACCGCTCCTGTTATGCCAATGCCTGCACCTGAACGCGAACTCCGCCTCGAAGGCGTGACAATCGTTCCGCCCGGTGAAAGGAAGCCGACCGTGACCGGCCTTGCGTTTGCCGTTCAGGCGGGAAGCGCACTCGGGATCATCGGTGCATCGGGTTCGGGCAAGTCGACACTCTCGCGCGCCATCGTCGGCGCATGGACGCCGGTCGCCGGAAAGGTTCGCATCGACAGCGCAAGCCTCGATCAATGGGACCGGGAAGCGCTAGGCCGTCATATCGGCTATTTGCCGCAAGGTGTTGAACTGTTCGACGGCACCATTGCCGAAAACATCGCTCGTTTTGAAGATAATCCTGACCCTGAGGCTATTGTCACCGCGGCGAAAGCAGCGGGCACGCACGAACTGATCCTCCGATTTGAGCACGGCTACGAAACTCCGATTGGTGAGGCCGGATCGGCACTTTCCGCCGGGCAGCGCCAGCGTATCGGTCTTGCCCGTGCTCTTTATCGAGACCCTTTCCTTGTTGTGCTGGATGAACCCAATGCCAATCTCGATGCGGAAGGCGAGGCTGCGGTCGTCAAGGCGATCGCCTCCGTGCGCGGGCGCAAGGGCATTGCGGTTGTCGTCGCCCATCGGCCGAGCGCCATCCGCGCCGTGGATTTTGTGTTGGTCATGGAAGGTGGACGGCAGCGAGCATTCGGTGCGCGTGATGAAGCGCTTTCCAAAGTCTTGAAGAGGGCAGCGATGGCACCAGGCGCTGGCGTCAAGGCCATCAAGTCTACACAGGATAACGTGGGAGAGCGCGCTGACATGGAGGATCCCGGTGGCCGGCATTCATCAGAATAATGACGTTTCCAGCTCCATTCGCCGGCACCTGGTGGCGGGCCTTCTGGCGAGCGTGATCTTTGTTGGAGGAGCCGGAGCCTGGGCGGCCTTCACGAATCTCTCCGGTGCGGTTGTCGCGTCCGGACACTTTGTCGTCGATTCCTATGTGAAGAAGGTGCAGCACCCGACCGGCGGGGTGGTGGGAGAAATCCTGGTGAGCGAAGGTGATAAAGTAAAAGCCGGCGACATCCTCATGCGGCTCGACGCCACCCAGACGCGCGCCACTCTCGCTGTAGTCACCAAGCGGCTCGATGAGCTGGCCGCCAACCTGGCACGACTCGAAGCTGAGCGTGACGATCTGGCGGAGATCGCCTTCCCGGACTGGCTGCTCGCCCGCAGAGATGTTCCGGACGTAGCTTCGGCAGTACATGGCGAGACGCGGCTGTTCGAATTCCGCAGACAATCCCGCGACGGAAGGCAGGCGCAGCTAGCGGAACGCATCACTCAATATGAGCACGAGATCGAGGGGCTCAAGGCGCAGGAAATCGCTTCTGAGAAAAGCACCGAGATTCTCCAAAAGGAAGTTGCTGCCCTGAGTGGGCTGCGCGACCAAGGCATTGTCTCGGACCAACGCTTGAACAGCCTGAAGACGCAGGTTGCCACTTTCGGCGGCGAACGCGGTGAGAAGATTGCACATCAGGCACAGACGGCAGCCCGCATAGCCGAAACGCGCCTGCAGATCCTGCAGATCGATCCGGATTTCAAGACGGAAGTCGGCCAGGAGCTCAGAGAGGTTCAGGCGCAGGTTGGGGAGTATGTTGAGCGCAAGGTGGCGGCTGAACAGGAACTGCGACGGATCGATATTGTCGCGCCGCAGTCAGGCGCCATTCAACAACTCGCAGTTCATACGGTCGGAGGAGTGATCACGCCCGCCGATCCGATTATGCTAATCGTTCCGGAAGGCGACGATCTTGCGCTTGAAGCACGAATCACCCCGAAGGACATCGACCAAATCCAGCTTGGTCACAAGGCCGTGCTGCGGATGTCAGCCTTCAATCTGAGGACCACGCCGGTATTGAACGGATATGTCAGCCGGATCGCAGCCGATCTGGCGACGGACGAAAAAAACGGCGTTTCGTATTACCTGGTGCGTCTGTCGGTTCCGCATGCGGAACTGACGAAGCTCAAGGACCTGACGCTCGTGCCCGGCATGCCGGCCGAAGCGATGATCCAGACGGGCGAGCGTACGGCGCTTTCTTATTTTGTGAAGCCGCTGTCGGACCAAATCAGTCGCGCATTCCATGAGGAATGAAAGTGATCCACAGAAATATTTTGTTGGTATTCTTGTTGGTTGTTACGCATGCATGAGAGTCATAACCGTCTGAAAACACAACCATGCGTTCCTCAGTTGGATTGCGCCTCTGACTCAGATACGTGGTTCCGCGGTCATTTTGCCCTTGCAAGTCGCCGCCCATTCAGTTCTTGGCCTCGAGCGCATTAAGATACCCATCATCGTACACAAAGGCTGGAAAAGAGTCCGGTGTCTTGAGCGATCCTAGGTCTGGAGACCTAGGGTGAGCCTGCAAGCACAGGGCCAGGACATGATTGAGCGTCTGCAATATTCGGACAGGTGCATAGAAAGACAGGCAGGCGCCAAAGACGCGCTTTCAACGCACTAAACCGATGCTGCGCACCCCGAGCGTCTTGCCGCCCTCGCTCCCGCCGGTAGGAATCAATCGCGAGCAGGCTGCGACGTTCATCGGCGTAAGCTCAACGACCTTTGATGAAATGGTCCAGGACGGCCGGATGCCGCAGCCACGAATGCCGAGCAAGGGGCGCATTGTTTGGGACGTCGAGGAACTTGTATTGGCGTTTCGAAAGCTCCCTCACCGCCAAATCGGAGGAGCACCAAAGCTTGACGAAGATTCGCCGCCACTAGACAATCCTTGGGATCGAAAACCACGAACATGACGGATGAGCCCGTGAAGGTCGATCTTAAGGGCGTAGTGAAGGACACTGATCGCCACGGCAATGATCGGTACTATTTTCGCGCACCGGGTCGGAAGAAGGTCCGGCTCCGTGAACCGACCGGCAGCGACGAGTTCCTCGAGGAACTGCGGTGCGCGCGCGCCGAGGTCACTTATGTTCGGCCCGGCACTCTTCCCGAGATTTGCCGGCGCCTCCCCAAGCCTTCCGAGCCAGCGAAGAAAGGCACGTTGCTGTGGCTTTGCCAGGAGTATTACCGTCGGGGCGGCACGGAAATCACCCAAGACACTATGGCGCGCCGACGAGCAATTCTGGAGCGCGTATGCGAATTACCTCATCCCCTCGAAGGTGACCCGGATCCTCAGTATCCCACCAAGGGATCTCTGCCATTCGCCGGTATGAAACGGTCTCATGTTAAGGAGATCAGGGACACCAGGCTCGACGCCCTTGGCGCGGCAAACAATATCGTAAAAGCCATCAGCGCGATGTTTGAGTGGGCAAAGGACACAGAGATTCCGGGCGTCGACTCCAATCCCGCCCGCGGCATCAGACGGCTAAAGAGCGGCGACGGCTGGCACCCATGGGACGTGTCGGAGATCGTTCAATATGAGAAGCGGCATCCGCTGGGTACCGCAGCCAGACGTGCGCTCTCGATCTTCATGTTTACTGGCCTGCGGTTGTCCGACGTCGCGATCTTCGGTCGACAGCACATCACGCTCGTCTACAACGAGGAGACCGAGCAGTGGGAGAAGTGGATCAGAATTAAGCCTGGGAAGACCAGTCGTAACAAGGATGCGGTGTTGGTGGAGCTCCCGCTTCTGCCCGAACTAGAGGCGGAACTTGAGCACACGCCCTCCGACCAGATGACTTTCCTGGTCAATGAGTATGGTCGCCCGTTCTCGGAGAACGGTCTGGGCAACAAGATGCGCCAGTGGTGTGATCAAGCTGAGCTGCCGCACTGCAGTGCTCATGGAATTCGCAAGGCCGGCGCGACGATCGCCGCTGAGAACGGCGCGACGCACGAGCAGCTGAAGGCGATATATGGGTGGACTACGTACCAGCAGCCCGACCACTACATTAAGAAAGCGCGTCGCCGGAAGGTAGCGAGAGCGGCGAAATACCTGCTGGTTATCGATCGAAAAGAGAACAAAATTGTCCCACTTTCTGAGAGGGTTGAAAGAGGTGGGACAAAAATGGCCAAAAAATCCAATTAAATCAACGGCCACAAAAGCCAATGGTGGGCCCGGAGGGACTCGAACCCCCAACCAAGCGGTTATGAGCCGCCGGCTCTAACCATTGAGCTACAGGCCCCACGGCGCTGGATTAGTGATTTTCCCTGAACCGCACAAGGCTTTCCGAGGGCTTTCCGAGCAGGCGTTCCAAGGGGGCTGGCAGAGATCGCCCAAATCAGCCCATATTGATAACCTATTGCACGTCGCCCATTGGACGCCGGCCAACACTCGGCTGTCTTGGGATCCCAGATCGAGGAGATTTCATGACCAGACGTATTTTGCCCCTGGCGATTGCCGCCGCAATCGCATTTCCGGCGATCGCGGCCGCCGCCGATTCGCCACCGCCGCCGCGTATCGTTGTCACCGGTGAAGGCGAGGCGGCGATAGCACCCGATCTGGCTCTGCTGACGCTCAGCGTCATGCGCGAAGCCAAGACGGCACGTGCAGCGCTCGATGCCAATAACGACGCCATGGCCGCAGTGATCGCTGCCATGAAATCGTCCGGCATCAAGGAGCGCGACCTGCAGACCGCGGGCATCCAGATCAATCCGCGCTATAACTACGCCAACAAGCCCGACGGCAGCCAGGAGGCCGAGCTTGTCGCCTACCAGGTGACCAACACGCTTTCGGTGCGCATCCGCGACATCGACAAGACCGGCGACATTCTCGATAAGGCGGTGTCGCTCGGCGTCAACCAGGGCGGCGGCATCTCCTTCTCCAACGACGATCCGGCGGCAGCCGTCACCGAGGCGCGCAAGAAGGCCGTCGCCAATGCCATGGCCAAGGCCAAGACGCTGGCCGAAGCGGCCGGCGTCGGCATCGGCCGGGTCTTGGAAATCACCGACCAGAATTTCGCACCACCGCCGATGCCGATCAACGCCAAGGCATTCGATGCCGCCGGTGCGTCGGTCCCGGTGCAAGCCGGCGAAAATTCCTATACCGCACAGGTGACGGTGACTTTCGAATTGAAATGATCATCGCTTGCAGCATGAAAAACCCAGGAGGATCGATCCTCCGGGGTTTTTTGAGCCGCGCTTTCCGTCCTGGCGGAAAGGGCTCCGCTACTCTACCGGCTGCAAGTCAGCCGGCCGCAGGCCCGAAGACCTTAGCGATAGATGATCGGACAGCCGCGCTCGTTGGCGAATACGATCACGACGCGGTCGCCATACTGGCGGCCGGCGACCTTGACCGTGCGGCGGTTGATGTCGATGATGCGGGCGCGGTGCAGGCCCATGCGTTCGGCCTTGTCGATGGCACGCTCCGGCGAACAGGACCGGCGCCAGCCGCCATGACGACGGTGTTCGCGATAGTAACCATCATCTTCGTCGCCGGTATAGACGCCGACGCGCGGATCTTGGTTGTTGCCGAAGCCGAGATAGATGCTGTCAGCATGAGCGGGGATGGCAGCAAGCGTGCCAAGGCCGACAAGAGCCGAAAGAGCCGCCGTCTTGATGGTGTTGAACATTGTCTTCTCTCCTTGTTGAGGGTTTCCACACGTTTTCGTCGAACCGATGGGAGGAGAATGCACCTGTCTGTCTGAATTTTTTGCGAACCGGCCGTTCATCTCCAGTTCATAAGGCAGAACCGGAATAGTCTCTCGCTTCTGGAACCGGTGTTATGGACGGCGGTGCTGCATAGGGTGGGCATGGTGGATGGACAACGTCCGTTTTGCCGTCGTTCCGGATTCTCGATTTCGCGGTAAAATCCTAAGGCTCGTCCGCGAGCATATGGTCGAAATAGTCGTCCGGCTCGGCAAGGTCGGTCTCGCTGGCGCTGACCCGGCCGCGCATCGAGATGCCGGCCTCGTGCACGGTCTCGTCGCTTCCAGACACCAGCCTGTGCCACCAATAGAGGTCGCGGCCCTCGGCGACCAGCCGGTAAGCGCAGGTCTTGGGCAGCCAGCTGATGGTGCGCACATTCTGCGGCGTCAGCCCGACGCAATCCGGAACACGCGCCAGCCGGTTGGCATAGTCGGAGCAGCGGCAGCTTCCAGCGTCGAACAGCCGGCAGCCGACGCTGGTCCAGTAGATCTCGCCGGTGTCCTCGTCTTCGAGTTTGGACAGGCAGCATTTGCCGCAGCCGTCGCAGAGTGATTCCCACTCGGCCGGGGTCATCGCCTCGAGCGTCTTGGTCTTCCAGAACGGCTTTTCCATCGTCGGCATGTGGCCCTCGGACGCTTCAAGGTCAAGCACGGCAACCGTGCACCCTCGTCCGAACGATACGCCGGGACCATACGCCGGAACATACGCCAGGACCATACGAATGACATGAAGTCGCCTTCAAAACGCCGGTCAATCGCCCTGTGCCACAGCTAGAACCTACAAACAGGAACCAAACATGGTTGCTGAAAGTTTGGGCAGGGATGGGACGCCACAAGGAGTGTTTATGATGAAACGCCAACCACGGATTCTGGCAGGCACGGCGCTTGGCCTGTTGATGGCGTCCGCGCCGCTAGGCGCGTTCCCGCTGCAAGGCAATGCCGCATTCAGCCCCGTGCAACGCACCGCAGCGCCGTTCATCCCAGTGCAATCGAGTTGCGCCGAGGGCGAGTCGGCGGAGGCCTGCGCGCAAAGCCAGCAGGCAGAGCAGCCCAGAAAGAAGAAGCGCGACCAGCAGCAGCAAACGGAATCCGCTCCGGCCGAGCAGGCGGCTCCAGCCGAGTCCGAGCAACCCCGCAAGAAGCGGCGCAATCAGCAGCAGCAAACAGAATCCGCTCCGGCCGAGCAGATCGCTC
>NZ_JAMYPO010000073.1:0-18670 GCF_040320365.1 Mesorhizobium sp. M0701 | reverse complement strand
GCGCCCGTCGCTTCACCCGCCCAGCAGGGCACAACCCACGCCGGAAGCGAACTCAAAACTGGATAGAAACTGGGGGCAACGTCACTACTTTCTTGGCTAGCTCCTGCTGGTGTCCTTTGACTTTTTCTATCGTCCGATTAAAATTCCGAATGAAATCGATTATCTGGAGGCAATCAACAGCCGGCTTCCTCGATTTGCTGAGCTGACCATTGAGCGAACTTTAAGCGCATCGCCGGCACGGCAGGACGGCAAAATCATAATCTGTCGAACTTCAGCCGTTGCGAAACGTGTAGCTGTAACCGTTGATCGCCGGCGCGCCGCCGAGTTGCGCATAGAGGACCCTCGACCCCTCTGGAAAGAAGCCTTTCTGGACGAGGTCGATCATCCCTTGCATCGATTTGCTCTCATAGACGGAATCCGTAACAATACCCTCGAACCGCGCACATAGGTGGATGGCCTCCTTCGTTGCCTCGGACGGAAGGCCGTAACA
This sequence comes from Mesorhizobium sp. M0701, assembly GCF_040320365.1. Classification (NCBI taxonomy): domain Bacteria; kingdom Pseudomonadati; phylum Pseudomonadota; class Alphaproteobacteria; order Hyphomicrobiales; family Phyllobacteriaceae; genus Mesorhizobium; species Mesorhizobium sp. M0701. Next base: position 18,180 of record NZ_JAMYPO010000073.1, on the reverse strand, counting down.
GGGAGACGCGTATCCCTCGAGCAACACCACGCATTCTCGAGGATTTCCGTGCCAAACTCGACGAGCTTCGCAGTATCCCGGGCAATGTTTAGCACCTGCGCCTTAGTTTGGGCGGGGGTGGCGGGGGCATCGATACCGATCACGTTGCTCTAACCGTCCTTGGCAAATTCGACGAGCATGCCGGCATGCGTTGACCCTGTGACCGTGCAAACGACGATGTAGTCGAAGGCAAACCCAAGCTGTTTCTCCTGGGCGCGCACCTCCTCCGCGAACCCCACATAGCCGAGGCCACCGTTCGGGTGAACAGGCGCTCCAGCTGGTATCGCATAGGCTCTTCCGCCCCTTGACATGACCTTATCGAGCGCTTGTTCCCAACGCGGCGGATGCCGATGTCAAAGCCCTCGTCGACCAGGCGCACCTCTGCTCCCATGATGCGGCTCAAGAGAATGTTGCCGACCCGGTCGTAGACGGCATCCGCATGTGGTACCCAGCTCTCCTGAACCAGGAGACATTTCATGCTGATCTTGGCGGCGACCGCGGCGACCAGCCGCGTGTGGTTGGACTGCACGCCGCCGATGGAGACCAGCGTATCGGCATTTGACGCGATCGCGTCGGGGATGATGTATTCGAGTTTGCGGAGCTTGTTTCCGCCGAACGCGAGACCGGAGTTGCAGTTCTCGCGTTTGGCGTAGATTTCCACCTTACCCCCGAGATGCTTGCCGAGGCGGTCGAGCTTCTCGATGGGGGTTGGTCCAAAGGTGAGCGGATAGCGTTCGAATTTTCCAGCATGTTCTCTACGTCAACATGTGATTGAGCTGAAATTAGCTGTTCACAAGCCGTTATAAGGAGTGTGTTTGGTTTGAGGTCCGCTCGCTCTGCGACGTTCCAGAAGAGACCCATCGTTGGTTCCAGCCTCGTTTGTCATCGAGACCAAGTACTCGCAGGGCGGCGTGCTGCGACAAGCTACTATGCCTATGGAACCGAAAATCTGCATTCCCCGGATTAAATAGAATGATCGGACTGCGCCCGCCATCGACCTATCAACCCCTGTATTCCTTCTAAGATCCGCTCAATGTTCATGGTTGGTCCAAATTTTCCTGAGCACAGACTTGTCATGGCGACTCAAGGCAGCAGCAGCGATATGGCTAACATTTGATGGAGTAAATCTGCAGATTCATTCGCGTCTGGCGGCTGGGATCCAACTTCCTTGCTGCTGCCGAACTGCTCAGCCCTTTGGCCAGCTCTGCTAGCGCAGTTAGACCCCCAGATCAGAAAGAGCACGCTTGCGAAATAGGCTACCTGGAGCAGCAGCAACCAAGCCAGCGTCGTGACGAGTACTGTGCGGATGGAATGAGAAGCGAAGTAGACAGTCAGAGCGTTGCTGCACAGGACCAGCCACAGGACGCGACAAAAGATTCTAAAGGGCAACGCCGTTCTCCTGGTTTTGTCTCCTCAGATCATGCTGCGACCTGGTCGGCCGCAACATGGGTCTGGCAGTTCTTCGGGCAGACGCGGGCGCAGGATCCGCAGCCAATGCAGCGGCCGGCATGATCGACGACCATGATCATGCGATTGAGCTCGCCGTCGAAATCCTCATCCTCGTCGTCGCAGGCGCCGAGGATTTCACCCGCGTGATCGACGCCGTAAAGATGCATGACCTCGCGAGAGCAGACTTTGAAACAGCGGCCGCAACCGATGCAGGTCGTGCCGTCTATAGCGGTGAGATATTCCGGCATCCATCCGGAGCCGTCGCGGGTGGTGAATGTGCTCCTCATCGTAACTTCTTCATTGCAGCGAGCTCTCTCTTGGCACCATCCAACTCGGCAAAAACGGCGGACGTTTCCTCGGCAACGTCCTCTATCTCCGTCCACTTTCCCGGGAGATCCTCTGCAAGGTCGCGCAATTTCATCTTGGCAAGTGCCGCGCGCAGCTGAAGCTTTCGGACTTTCTTCCCCATCTCATCTAGCTTTGACATAGATCCTTCCTCGAAATCGGTTTCTTCACGCCCGTGCCACGTCGGGATAGGCTTCAATGGCTGCAGTCGCATCGTCGACCAGTTTCGTACCGACCTCCGCGAGCTCCCTGAACGTCTCGAAGCCGAACCGGTGGATGTCTCGACAGAGCGACAGCCGCCCGGCCGTGAAAAGCAATCGTCCGAAGCCCCCATGGGTTTCATCTCCATCGTTGGCGATGTCATCAGGCCGGAGCGTTCCTCGATCCAAAGCCCGACGGCCGTGTAGAAATATTGAGCCTCCACAGCACGTCCGGATCGGGATCGCCGATGATGGGGATCGCACGGCGCTGTTTTCTGGTGACGATGAAGTCGTCCAGCAGTTCGGCGTCCGATTTGCTTTCCCACAAGCCGCAGGAGTCCTGAGCACGGATCAGCCGCACGAGGCATCTAACGACCGGTGTGGCAAGCGCCTCGTCCTCGTTGACCGCAGGGCCGATTGCGGTGTCAGACATTTCGCCTTCTCCTCATTTCAGTCCTCTTCCTCGAAGCAGGATGTCTGTTTTCTGGGACGCCTAATTCGGGCACACTTGCGCAGCCGACGCCCGGCTCGGCGCGGCTGATTCCACGCAATTGATGTCCCTCGGGCCGACCTTGAACACGTCCTCGACTGCGAAGTCTTCCACGCGAATTCGCGTCGAACATCACTTCCGCCGCAATGCGGCCACAGGTCATGAAGATTTGAGCCTCGATCCTGCTGCAAACGATCGACCAAGTGCTGCATGGACCCTCCTTGCTGCGGTCACGCCAGGGAAAATGGACGTATTGGCCAGTAAGCCACTTCGACAAATTGCCCTTTTTTATCTTTCCTCCTCGGCCGACCGCGCTTTGGCACCTTCGGGAAATTGTTTTGCGGAGCCGCAAAGAGAGCGCCGCAACAAGCCTTCGCACCCCTGTACCTGGCGAGGGCCCGCAGCAAATTCGGCAGATGCCGCTCTTTCAATTCGGCCGGGATAGGCTCCGGACCGTCCAGCGACGTCAGTGCCAGGTTGACCAACTCGATCGCGCGATCATTGTTGCCGTTCTCGTGGTAGTACCGGGCGACCGCGGGATAGGACCGGAACTTAGGACTGTCGCCTTGCGGGGGATTCAGCGCCAGGATGTGTTCGGACAGCTCCTTGCCCATCGCGAAGCGCTCAGCAGAAGGAAGGCGCGAATGGTCATTGGCCGAATGGAAAAGTTGGTCTAGCGCCGAAACCATCCAATCCTCGCAATTTTTGTCGATCGCGTCGCGAACCAATTGGCGCATCACGGGCAAGCCGGTCCACATGTCTTGCATTTTGTGAAGCAACAGATGTGCATGAGCCAGGCGGAAATTGAGGTCGTCCGGCATCAAGGCGATGCCCTCTTCGATCGCCCAGAGCGCCGTCTTCCAATCTTCCAACTTCACCGCCGCCCAGAACCTGTCATTGATCGGCTTCTTCAACGCATCTTCGCGCGCGTCGCGTTGGCCACTGGCAATCCGCTCCGTATCGGCGGCTTTAGCTTCATCGCTGGTGCGCCAGCTGCCGTTAAGGACTTTCGGCAAAACCTCATCGAGTTGCCACGGATAACCGATAAAGGCGATGTGGCCGTCTCGGTCGACCACGAACGAGGTCGGAATCCCAAAAGACAAGCTGGGTTCCATCCAAAGCCTGTTCATTTCGCCTGTGGAGTCGAACGCGATCCGAAAGTTCAGATTCGAGCACTTTTCGGTCAACCACGCGTCCAACTTGGTTTGGGCCTCGGCGGCCGTCGGAGCATGTTCACTGGCCGCGACACCGACGACCTCAAGTCCGCTGTCTCTGTACTTCTCCTGGAACTGCACCAGATGGGGCATCGCCGCCACACATGGTCCGCACCAAGTTGCCCAAAATTCGACGATATATACTTTGCCGGGCTGGAAGTTCGTGAGAGACTCGCCACGCAGCCAGTTCTCCACTTGGATCGAAGGAGCCGGCGACTCCATCTGCAATGTCATGTTATTCTCCAAAACTTGCCAAAGGCTGCGCGACTTATGCGCGAGCTTGTTTCCCCCCTCAGGGAGGGGCACACGGGTTCAAGCAAAGGAGAGCATCGCGCGTCATGCGCGTCTGCGTGCAGCCATTCTTCACTCAGTGTTGCCGCATCACTCTTCGCAAAAGCCGTGCCAGCACCCTCAGCGGGCAGTAAGCGCATTAATGGCTTGGAAAAGCTCCAAGCCAAGAAGGTGTTTGTATTGAAGTCGACAGGTTTTCCTGCCGCTGTCCGGTTTTGGACATGCCTCTGGCGCTTCGGGCCGGCACGAAAGCCTGGCCACGGATGACTCCACATGTATTCGGGCCGAGGGACCGAGCAGATGGACATCATGACAGCGTTGCTGCCGCCAGGCCCGTCATCATCATCCGCTTCACGCCACCGGCTTGAGCGTCTTGCCGTTCCGGCCTCAGGCGGCAGCGGATCTCGCCATTTGCGATTGCAAAGGGCTGCTCCATCCGAGCGCGGCCCCCCTCGCCCGCCTTGCGATTGAATTCCTGGCTGTCGACATGGGAATTTTTGAAGCCGGCCCAGCTTCGGCTCGCCAATACCGCCATCGTCAGCTCGACGATTATGATCGTGGCGAAAAAGGCCAGGATGAGTGCCGGCATGTGCGGCCGGTGAGCTCTCCGGGGTTCCTGCTTCGTGCCTTTATCTTCTGTGTTCCCTGTGCTCAGGCGGCTACAGGGACCGCCTGGTGCGAATGTGAGCGTTGTCGGAATTTGACCAGCCTCAAGGCCGCTCGGTCGCCACGCGGTGGGCCGGGCAGACTGAAAGCGCTGAAGATGCGGCCGCCCTCGCGCTGATCCGGCTACCATCCCAGGCGATGACAACGTAATTGATGCCATCATTCGGCAGGAGTCTGACCGTCCGACTCGAGGTCGGCGCCTTGGCCGCTGCACAGTCGTTGCGGTGTTCAGCTCCCGGCCAGTGGAGAGGGAAATCGTGATAACGCCAATACGATGCGGCTACGGTCCGAACGCGGCCTGCCGCGCTGAACGACCCTCTTTGATCTGACGCCGACCTGCGCCGTCGTCGTGGCTGCAGTGAGGTCTGCCCATACCTCTGCCCGGCCATTGGTCTCCGCATTACGGACCAACTCGGGCGAGCAGACCCCCTGAGCGCGCGTTAGGGACGTCCGGGATGTTCTCGCCGGGCTCGTGCACATTGGCTCCGAGGAGCTTCGCGAAAGTTGCGCCCCCTTGCCGCGACCCTTCTCCGACTTGGCATCAGAATAGGTGACCAAGGGGAGTAGAGCCTCGAACAGCATCGGGGCTACTTCAGAACCCGTCAGCGAGCCAAAAACAGCGGCAATGGCGGCTTCCCAATTATCCATCTCGTCACGCCACCGAAGAGCCGCTCGCGCAGCCGGCGGCTGCCGTAAGCGCCCATGACTATCATGTCGGCAGACGTGTCGATAGCGTGCTGCGCGAGTACCGTGGCCACCGGTTTGCCGGCACTCGCCAGCAGGTCAACCGACACCCGAGCACCGTGCCGAGTGAGATAGGCAGCGATGTCGGCTCCCGGCTCGGCGCCGCTTCCGGTCCAGGTCGTCTCAGGATCGACGAGGGCGACACGAACTTCCTCAGCGGCGGATAGCAGATCCAGCGCTTCCCGAACCGCGCGGGACGCCTCGGCTCGCGAATCCCAGCCGACCAGCACGCGCCGTGGCGACAGAGTCGCCTCAGCGCCCTCCGGCACGACAAGCACCGGCTTTCCGGTATCGAATAGGCTGCCGTTGATAACAAGGGGTCCGAGGTTAATGTCGTTGAGAAGTGCGGGGCCGACGATTGTCAGGTCGTTGCAGAGCGCCCGCTGTCGCACCGCGTCACCGACACTGGCCTGATCGCAGTTGGCAATATCGACATCATAGCACCGCCACGTGGCTCTCAGCAGTTTGTGAATTTCCCTGGATGTTGTTTCCAGTCTCGCCATGTCCTGTGAAAATCTTTCGATCTGCCTAAACCGGTTGTCCAGTCTGGCGATGGCCTGTGCGCGTTGTCCAGGCCACTCGGGGATGCCATCGCCGAGCAGTGGAGACGGCACAATGAGCGGCGGAGGCGACATCACCAGTACGGAAAGAAACGCGCCGACTTCGGCACACAAGCTGGCAGCTGTTCTGACATCCTGATCGGAGTGGTCAGCTCCCGTCACACTGAGTACGCTTCTGAAAGCCATTTGACTGCTTCTTTCTGAATATGTCGTACCTGCCGGCGCGTTTCGAAGCCGCAAGACTTGCCCTCAGCACGGCGGAAATGCGGAGTGGCACCACATCGGTTATCTATTCAGCCGTCCGGCCACTCGAGCGAGTAGCCGGCCGACCTGACGGTACGAATGACGCTGGAGGGGGAGGCCGCCTTCAGAGCCCTTCTGAGCCGGCTGATATGGACATCCACGGTGCGTACACCGACATGGATATTGGGCGGCCAGGCCGCGCTGATCAGCTCGTCTCTGGTGAAGACCTTGCCGGGAGTCTCAAGCAAAAGCCGCAGCAGGTTGAACTCGATCGGCCCAAGGTGGACTTCGTGGCCATTACCCCGAACGCGGTGGGCATCGAGCCTTATCTCAAGGTCGCCACAGGAGATCCAGCCGCCGTTTTCAATCCCGTTCGAACCCGGCTTTGGCAGCGCCAGCTTCATCCGTAGACAGTCAAGCAGCTTGGCCGGCGCGAAGGGCCGCACAAAGCTCTCGTCAATACCAGCCTTCAAGAGATCGAGGTGCTGGTTCTCGGCGCCGGGTGCGATCAGCGCAATTACGGGCAGGCCGCCGGTCCGGGGCTCCCCCTTGAGCCGGGCGCAGATTGTGGAGCCTGTCGCGATTGTTGGCTGGCAGTCCAGCACCACGGCCTTCGGCTCCCGTTCACTGGCCAATGCAAGCGCCTCCTCCACGCCGCCTGCCGGCTCACTCGTGAAGCCGTCCACTCCCAGAATGTGGCTGAGGAACAGATACAACTCAGCATCTTGCGAACAGATCAGGACCAGTGGCTTCATCAGCGCTACCCCAAGAACCACATCGGCCTCGACCGCCTCCATTGAGAGGGCTGGCCATCGCATGTCCTCAAGGCCTGACATGATCCCCTTGATCGAAAATCGGTTCCATCACGCCCGCGCCACCTCGGGATGAGCCTCAATGGCCGCGGTCGCATCGCCGGCCAGTTTGGTACCGGCCGCGGCGAGTTTCCGGAACGTCTCGAAGCCGAACCGGTGGACGTCGCGCAGGGTCTTCGACAGAACGACCAACCGCCCGGCCGTGAAGAGCACGCGCCCGAAGCCCTCATGGCTTATCTCCATCATCGGCGATGCCATCAGGCCGGAACGCTCCTCGATCGCAAGCCCGACGGCGGTGTAGAACTTATCGAGCCTCCACAGCACGTCCGGATCGGGATCGCCGATGATCGGGATCGCACGGCGCTGTTCCCTGGTGATGATGAAGTCGCCCAGCAGCTCGGCGTCCGATTTGCCTTCCCAAGACCCGTGGGAATCATGAGCCCGGACCAGCCGCACGAGGCATTTCACGAACGGGGTGGCAAGGGCCGCCTCGTCTTCGGCGACAGCAGGGCTAACCACGGCGTCAGACATTTCGCCCACTCCTCACTTCAGTCCTCGTCCTCGAAGGACAGTTTGTGTTCGGCGACACCTGCCTGCGCCAGCACCTTGCGCAGCCAAGGGGGAGGACACGTCCTGAGCATCATCTGCGTGCGCAACAGCACCTCTTGGATGGTCTGGGGCTGCGGCACTTTGATCGGATGGATCTTTGCAGAAACAACCTTGGCTGCCGAAGGTCCGCCGATCGCCAGACAAAACAGGAGATGACATCCCTTCAGCGCCTCCACCTTCGGGGTGATGCGGTCATCACCCTCAGTTGGGTGCTTCCCGCTCTCGTCCGAAACGTCATCGAAGGCCACGGCCTCGACGAGCTTCCACTCCTCGCGCGTCACGTCGTAGACAGCAAAGCGCCTGGCTGAACCGAAATGGGCGTTGAGGTTCTTCATGTCCTGCGTGGCGATCGCCACGCGCAATGCGCCGGCTTGGCGTTCCGGCGTCGGTGCGTGAACCTCGTCAGTGACGAGCGAGAGGCGACGAACGGAGCTCATCTGGCATTTCTCGCTTACGGAGTGGATCAAGCGCCTCGGGCGTCGGCGCGTGCCGGTTGGCTTCAAAAATGTTGGCGACCTCGAAGATCAGGTCGCGGGTCCCCTGGTAGAGGATTGTGAGCTTGTGCTGGCTGCCGAGCCGGTCGAAGATCGGGAAGCCGACCCGCATGAGCGGAATGCCGAGGCGCTGCGCCGCCTGGCGGCCATGGGAATGGGTGACGAGAAGATCAGCGCCGGCGCCAAGAGCTTCCAAATCGCCGAGATCGCCGATCTGAACCGACTGCGCCGGTACTTCCTCCAAAATTTTCGACATGTCGGTCGTGGTGACCGCCGCCGCGATTTCGGAGCCCATGCCGATGAAGAAGCTCGCGAGTTGGTAGAGTTGGTCTGGTTCAGCAGCGATCGCAATTTTCTTGCCTCCAAAGTGGAAATGTCCGTCGAGCATCGCGTCCTGCAACTGCGCCCGGCGACGGCGCACCCCAGCCGGCGCCGCCGCGCCCGAAACTGCGGACAGCAGCGAGACGAACCGGTCGGCGTCCTTCAATCCAGTCAGCGACCGGAACAGCACGTAAGGCACGCCGGTCAACCTCTGCAGCAGCTCGGCCGGGCGGCGCATATGCTCACCGACGACGATGCATTGCTCGGCCGTGCCAAGCTCACGGATATCCTCGACACTGGTGCCGCCATAGGTGGTCGTGACCCAGCGGTCGGGCACCGTACCGTCGAGCGAGCCGGAGACGTCCGGCAGAATCACCGGCTTGACTCCAAAGCTTTCAACCATCTCACGCAAATGCTCGATATCAGCCACAGTGAGGTTCCAGCCAGGCAGGATCACGATCTTCTTCGACTGCCGCGCCCGCTCGCCGGGACGCGTAATCCTTTCGATCATGGCGGTGACAGCCTTGGCCCAGCCCTCTTCGATCGCGCCGTCGAAATCCGGTGTGTTGGCTAGCACCACCTCCGTACCCGCGAGTTCTTCCGTGCGCTTCAGCCTGATATTGGCGATATCTCCTGCGCAGTCTTCGCCCCGGGTTTCCACCAGCGCCGTCGTGCAGACCCCGATCAGCGTTGGCTTCGTGCGGGCCTTGAGGTTGAGGATCGCCTCTTCCAGATGGTCTGCCCCGCAGAGGATTGTCGCCACCTCGTCCATCGCCGTTGTCTGCAAGGGGATGGCTTCCTTGAAATGCCGTACGAAGAGCACGAGCGCGAAGCTGGTGCACCCCTGGCTACCGTGGAACAACGGCATCGCGCCATCGACCCCAAGGAAGGCGAAGGCGGCACCCAGCGGCTGCGATGACTTCAGCGGATTGACCGCCGCCGCTTTGTTCTGGGGAAGGATGCGGACCATCGGCTTTCCTCAACACTCGCCGAAATCGTCGGCCATCGTGCTGGCGAATTCCTGGACAGCATGCAAGTTCGCGGCCTCGCTTTTCGTGCGCGGCAGTTCCTCCCTCACCGGAGGCTGGCAATCCCATGGTGCCGGCTCCCGCACCTGGCACCAGATCGGGTTATGAATGGCGAGGTCAATCTGGCGTACGAGTTCCACCATGCCGTCATAGCCGGCGTAAGGGTGTTGGCGCTCCTGGTTGATATCGAGCCAGGGTGTCTTGGCCTTCAGCGCGATGAACTGCGTGCGCCCGCCCGACAGCATGATATCGGCCTTGTGTTCCGAGAGCATGGCGTAAAGCTCGCGCGGCGCCATCTGCTCAAACATGTGGTTGTCGTCCTTGAGGATCTGCTTGATGCGCTCCTTGTCTTCGACGGTCGACTTCTTGACAGAGGTGCCGACGATCTCGATGCCGATCTCCATCAGCGCATGGACGACCGACCAGGACTTCACACCGCCGGTGTTGAGCAGCACGCGCTTGCCTTCGAGCCTCGGCCGGTATGCCGCGAGCTTCTTCCAAGCGATCGCCTCCTCCTCTGCAATCAATGCCTCGGTGCGGCCGAGGATCTCCGGATCGGCACCCTTCTTCACGAGCAGCTGAGAGATCTGTCGGAGCGCTTCCGAGGTGTCGGTGATGCCGTAGAAGGAGCCCTCGAAGAACGGAATATCCCAGCGCTGCTCCATCTTGCGGGCGAGATTGATGAGCGCGGTCGAGCACACCATCATAGCCGCCCGGGCGCGGTGCGCGCATGCAATGTCGAAGTAACGCGCGTCACCCGGAATGCAGGCGCGCACCCGGATCCCGAGCCGATCAAGGAGCGGTTTCACGAGCCAGTACTCGCCGGAGAGGTTGAATTCGCCAAGGATATTGATGTCATACGGCCCGGCATCGTCCGGTTCTACCGTGCCGATGACATGCTTGAGCAACGCCTCGCCGGCAAGCTTGTTGCCGAGATTCTTGGAGCCGACGAAGCCCGGCGCATTGACCGGCACCACCGGTAGGCCGAACTTTTCCGCCGCGCGCTTGCAGACGGCCTCGATGTCGTCGCCGATCAGCGCCGTCACGCAGGTCGGATAGACGAAAATAGCCGGCGGCCCATGCGCTTCCTTGATCTCGCGGATCGCTTTGAAGAGCTTCCGCTCGCCCTGCCCCATCACAACATCGAGTTCGGTGAGGTCGGTCGTGAAGCTCGTGCGCCACAGCGTTGGCCCGGACGAAGCCGCACCGCGGTTGTCCCAGGAATTACCCTCGCAGGCGAGCGGCGCATGGATCAAATGCGCAACGTCGGTGATCGGCTGCAGCACGATCTTGGCGCCATCGAAGGCACAGCCGCCGGCGGCCGCCCCGGGGGTCAGTGGCTTCGAACAGCCCTTTTTGCGCGCCTTGGCATCCTTGCCGCGGTTCTGCTCGCAGGCGGGCTCGTTGAAGACATCCTGGATTTTGGCTCTGAGCGAGGACATTGCGTCGGTCTCCAAAGTCCCTTGGAAGACGACCGGCCTCACCGAAGAGGCGGCCGCCACGCTTAGCGGGTGAGGTCATACGAATAGTCCGTCACGCCCGTCTCGCTTGTCTCGCGATCGAGCTTGTCGAAGATCTTGTCGAGGATCGTCGTCAGGACGCGCAACCCGCCTTGGTAGCCCATAAGCGCAAACCGATGGTGATGGTGGCGGTCGAAGATCGGAAACGTCAGCCGGATCAGCGGCGTGCCGGTGTCGCGCTCCAGATACTTGCCATAGGAGTTGCCGATCAGCAGGTCCACCGGCTCGGTGAAGAGCAGCGAGCGCATCGCCCAGAGGTCCTTGCCCGCCCAGACTTGAGCACCCTTGCCGAAGGGCGATGATGCAAGCAGTTCCTTCAACTCCGCTTCCCATGCCGAGGTGCCGTTGGTGGCGAGGCAATGGGTCGGCTCGCCGCCCGTCTCCATGATGAAGCGGGCCATGGCGTAGACAAAGTCCGGATCGCCGTAGATGGCGTATTTCTTACCGTGCAGCCAGGATTGGCTGTCCGCCATGGCGTCAACAAGTCGGCCGCGCTCCAGGCGGATTGCCTCGGGGATTTGCTTGCCGGAAATCGCGGAGACCTTCATCAGGAAGTCGTCGGTCGCCTGGACTCCGAGCGGGTAATGGAACGAGGCAGTCGCCTGCCCTACCCCCTCGCAATACTCCAGTGTTTTTCGGGTGTTGTAATGCTGTAGCGAAAGTGTCGCCTCGGCATTGAGTGCCTTCCTCACGTCTTCGATCTTCGTGCCGCCGTCGTACATGCGGTATTCGCCGTCCGACGGCGTGTCGAACTGGTCAGAGGCGTCTTGGATGAAGGTATAGGACACGCCTATCAGATCGAGCAGGCGCTTGAGCTCCCGGTTGTTCCCAACACAGAAGCCGTCGAAACCCGGAATGATGTTGATGGTTCCCTCGGCTTCCGTACGCTCCTCGCCTTTCCAGAAATGCTCCAAAATGCCCTTGATCGTAACGTCATAGCCGTCGACATGGCTGCCGACGAAGGCCGGCGTGTGGGCGAAGGGCACGTCGAAGTCGCGCGGGACCGAGCCTTCGTCCTTGGCGTTCTCGATGAAGCTGTGCAGGTCGTCGCCAATGACCTCCGCCATACAAGTGGTCGAGACGGCGATCATCTTCGGGTCGTAGAGTTGGTATGTGTTGGCGAGCCCGTCAACCATGTTCTTCAGGCCACCGAACACTGCCGCGTCCTCGGTCATCGAGGAGGAAACTGCCGAAGCAGGCTCCTTGAAATGGCGCGACAGGTGCGAGCGGTAATAGGCCACGCAGCCCTGGCTGCCGTGGACGAAGGACATGGTTCGCTCGAAGCCCGCGGCCGCGAACACCGCGCCGAGCGGCTGGCAGGCCTTGGCGGGGTTCACGACAAGCGCTTCGCGAGCAAGGTTCTTTTCGCGGTATTCCCACGTCTTGGTGAATTCGCGTTGGTCGGTAACGACCTGGTCCGGGTGCGGACATTCGAAATTCAGCCTCTTCTCGGCGAGCATCTGCCTGTATTCCGGCTCGCGGAACAGGGGCGCGTGGTCGAGAACTTTTTCAGCCGACTGCGGCATGGATGGTTACCTCTTCTCCATCTGGCCGCGCCATACGGCGGCACAGGGACGTCGAAACGTTTCAGGTATCCCGCGGACAAAGGGCCACAGGCGTTCAACGGCCTCCCGGCGTCCGGGAGGCCAGGTTTCTCATTCGGCTGCGATCGCCGCCGACGGCTCGGCTTTTTTCTTCCAGGGGGCGTCGTAGAGGTTCCAGACCGGGTTGTTGATGGCCAGATCCATGTCGCGGGCGAAGATGGCGAAGCCGTCGTAGCCGTGATACGGGCCGGAATAATCCCAGGAATGCATTTGACGGAACGGTATGCCCATCTTCTGGACCGGGTACTTTTCTTTGATGCCGGAGCCAACGAGATCAGGACGGATCCCCTCGATGAACTTCTCCAGCTCGTAACCAGTCACGTCGTCATAGATCAGCGTGCCCTTCTTCACGTAGTGGCCGGTACGCTGATAGTCGTCGTTATGGCCAAATTCATAGCCAGTGCCGACGATCACCATGCCCAGATCCTCATATGCCGTGACGACGTGACGGGGGCGCAGCCCGCCGACATAGAGCATCACCGTCCTGCCTTCGAGGCGCGGCCGGTATTTGGCGATGACGGCATCGACCAGCGGCCGGTATTTGGCGATGACCGCCTCGGCCTTGGCCTCGATTTCCGGCCCGAAATGCTTGGCTATCTTGCGCAGAGAGGCTTCGGTCTGGGAGGGGCCGAAGAAATTATACTCCATCCAGTCGATGCCATACTTTTCCTCCATGTGCCGGCAGATGTAGTTCATCGATCTGTAGCAATGGATGAGATTGAGCTTGGCCTTCGGCGCTCGCTCTATTTCGGCCAGCGTAGCGTCGCCCGACCAGTTGCCGACCACGCGCAGGCCCATCTCCTCGAGCAGGATGCGCGAAGCCCAGGCGTCGCCGCCGATATTGTAGTCGCCGATCACATTGACATCGTACGGGCTGGCCTCGAACTCGACGTCCTTCTTGTCGAACACCCAGTCGCGGATCGCGTCGTTGGCGATGTGGTGGCCGAGTGATTGCGAGACGCCGCGGAAGCCCTCGCAGCGCACCGGCACGATCGTCTTTTCGTGCTCCTTGGCCTTGTTGCGGGACACCGCTTCGGTGTCGTCGCCAATCAGGCCGATCGGACATTCGGATTGCACGGTCATGCCCTTGTTCAGCGGAAACAGTTCCTCGACCTCGTCGATGATCCGTTCCAGCTTCTTGTCGCCGCCGAAAACAATGTCCTTCTCCTGGAAATCGGAGGTGAACTGCATCGTGACGAACGTGTCGATGCCCGTCGTGCCGACATAGTAGTTGCGGCGTTGAGACCAGGAATATTGCCCGCAGCCGACCGGGCCGTGCGAGATATGGACCATATCTTTGACTGGGCCCCACACCACGCCTTTCGAGCCGGCATAGGCGCAGCCGCGAATCGTCATCACTCCCGGGATGGACTTGATGTTCGATTTGACCTCGCATTCGGAAAGGACCTCGCTTTCCTCGCCAGCCTCTTCGCCGCTCTTTGCGACGCTGAGGTGCTTTCTTCGGCGCTTCGCCGCCTTGTCAGGATATTGCGACAGCACCTCCTCGATAAGCTTCGCATGGAGGGCGCCGTCATTCTCGTATTCCAGGCTCATGGGACCCCTTTCAAGGTTCAGGGTGACGCCTCACCAACGAGGCGCCGTTCTTCGAAAGGCGCACCAGATCAAGGCCGCGCCTCATGTCGGCAGCGGTGGTTACTGTGCGGCCGCCTTGGCCGCTTCCTTGACCTGAAGCTCGGCAAGCATCTGCTCGTCGGTCTTCATGATGCCGAAGTCGAGCAGCATGTCCTCGAGCTCCTCCATGGTGATAGGGGTGGGGATGGTGCCCTGGCCCGAATTGGCATGGATCTTCTCGGCCAGCGCCCGGTATTCCCCGGCCTGCTTGGAGTCCGGCGCATATTGAATGACAGACATCTTCCTGAGTTCGGCGTGCTGGACGATGTTATCGCGCGGCACGAAGTGGATGAGCTTGGAATTGAGCCTGGAAGCCAGCGCTTCGGCGAGGTCGAGCTCGCGATCGGTTTGGCGCTCGTTGCAGATCAGGCCGCCGAGCCGCACGCCGCCCGAATGGGCGTATTTCAGGATGCCCTTGGCGATGTTGTTGGCGGCATAGAGCGCCATCATCTCGCCGGACATGACGATATAGATTTCCTGGGCCTTGTTCTCGCGGATCGGCATCGCGAAACCGCCGCACACCACATCCCCGAGCACGTCGTAGGAGACATAGTCGACATCGTCGTAGGCACCGTTCTCCTCGAGGAAGTTGATCGAGGTGATCACGCCGCGGCCGGCGCAGCCGACACCCGGCTCAGGGCCGCCCGACTCCACGCATTTGATGCCTTTGTAGCCGACCTTGAGCACGTCCGCGAGTTCCAGGTCTTCCACCGAACCTTCCTCTGCCGCGAGGTGCAGGACTGTATCCTGCGCCTTCGCGTTCAGGATCAGGCGGGTGGAGTCGGCTTTGGGGTCGCAGCCGACGATGAGGATTCTCTGCCCGAGGTCGACAAGGGCGGCGAGCGTATTTTGGGACGTGGTGGACTTGCCGATGCCGCCCTTGCCGTAAAAGGCGATCTGACGCAAACCTGACATGTAGCTTTCCTTCCTTCGTTCCATTCATCGCGGCTGCCGCGACATGAATGCCGGTCGGGCAGCTGTCGCCGCCTCGCACCCAAGGATCTCAAGACTCGTGCCAATTTGGCTGATCGAACCGAAGAATAATTTCATGGTTGCTTTTCAGGGATTTAGCTTGAGGCCAAAGAAAGGATCGTCGGGACAAGCCGTGTAGCGGACCCGACAATGGCGACATAAAGCGTCGGATCGCGATCCTCAGTCACCGCATTCGTGAACCGCATCGTTGTGTCGAGGTGGGCGAACAGCATCTCGACCTCTAGCGTTAATTGCGGGATGCTGCGAACTCTTCTGTTCCGGCGAGCTGACGTACTTGGTTCTCGCGTGTCCTCATCGAAACTGCGCGGAATCTTGCGCGCCACGCTGGCATACCATCGATCCACGGCCATCCATCCGGGGCCACGGGCGGATAATTCCGCCATATCACCAACGGGGACTCGGCTCACTTATCGGCGCAGGAGTTCAGTATCGGCGTCATCGCCTTCACATGTTCGTCGATCCGCTCGAGCACTTTCGCTGCGACAACGTCGCGCTCAGGCAGATGCCACCAGTGCTCGTTGACGAGTTCGACGGTCTCGACCACTGCCTTCAGGACTGCCGGCTCCGGAAGCCTTGCACGGTTCGCAAATGCTTTCCATCGCGGTGCTGCTAGCGCCTTGAACGAGCGCTCCCCTCCAAGCGAAAGCGCCATGGCGTCGGCGGGAATATATGGCACGGTCGACAGAACGTCGTAGATTGGTGCAAGCACCGGCTTGTCGCCGTTACCGGGATATATCAAAGACCAGTTCTTCAGGTGCATGTCGCCATTGCCAGTGATGACCGTCAGCGCCAGGCGGCGGACGAATTCGAGAGCCGCCGTAGGCGAGACGGCCACGCCAAGGGCCAAGGCTATGTCGTGATAAGCGGCCCCCTCATATTTGCGCGAGGGATAGACACCGAAGACCTGAGCGAAATCCTCGATGTGTATCCTCTCGCCATCGGCGCCGCGATCGAAGCGTTTGACGAGAAGGATCTTGCCCTCCGACAGCGTGTTGAATTCTTCGGGAACGCCCTCAAAATCGGACTTCTCGACCAGTTCGCATTCAGGAACCTCCATGCCGATTGCTGCAGCCAGCGCCAGGTTGGCGAATTCGTTCTCCGAAACGCCCGGAAACGCCGTCGAAGGGAACTTGGCGATGTACCGGCCCTGCTCGTCGTCCATCGGCAAGGTAAGGCCGCCGCCTTTTCCAGTGTTCTTCATGACCGACAGCTTCATCTGCACGCCGGCAAGTGAGAACCGTGCCTTGGGCTTATCCTTTGAAGCATCCTGCGAAACCGCTATCGCGCCGTCACTGGGCAACGCCCGTACGGCTCCCGGCAGATCGGCGCCCAGCGCGGCTAAAAGATCGAAATCATTGCCTGGCCGCACATTGCCTTCGTGGTGCTTTTCCATCGCCTCGCGCAATTTCTCCTCCGGCAGGAGGTTCGCGAAGAAAGCGGGCAAGGCGCCCGCCAGAGGCTTCGGATCTTTCCGCAATCCTCCCGTCGCTGCCCGGAACGACAGGCTGAAAACCGGAAAGCCGCCCGTCGCGCGGTAGGCCTCATCGAAGTTGAATGCATTGAAATCGCCCGGCGTCCTAACGATTGTGCCGATCTTCAATGCGTTCAAGAGCACGTCCAGCGACGGGATCGTCTTAGGTGCGCGAAAGACTGGAGCCATGATCGTCATCGTCAGGTTGAGAAACAAAGGCGGGTCGATCGTCATCATCATGCGGACGCAATAGAGCCTGGACAGCCGGCACCATGACTTGCGGAACCAGCATCATTTCCAGACCGAGCGCGCGAGCGATATTCATGAGCGTCGTCGCACGCGCCGCTGCGGCTCCCTTTTCGATGTCGCGATAGCGGGGACGGGATATACCCGCCAAATCAGCGACCTGCTCCTGCGTCATGGCAGCGGCCAGCCTCGCCTGCCTGAAAAGCCCACCGATTTCCCGCAGAATTTCCGACTCAGAGTCGATCATGATACCTATACGATCCTTTCCAATGCGCGATGATACGCAAAGGTATCTCATCCAGCGAGCAAGTCAAAACTTTTATGATCTGTTCGCGTATCATATATGAAGATAATGATATGCAAAGAGATCAATCCTTCTTCGAGGATCTCTCAGGCTTTAGCGCCGCACAGCGAACGGCGTTCCTCCGAGACCAGCTGCTGGCCACCGGGCTCCTCTGATGGCGCTGCCGCCGGTTTGCCCGGCTTCTTGCGGCCTGCGGCTTGGCGCTGCTCTTCTTTTTCGGCCTCGGTCCGGCGCTCTTCTTGCGCCGCCAGCTTGGCCTCGGCTTCCAGCGATGCCATCGCCTGCTGGATCTTGGCCAGCCGGTTCTGCTTGTCGCCGGCCCAATCCGGCATCTCGTCGCCGCGCTTGTCCTTGCCGAAAGTTACGTCCTCCTCGGCATCTGCGGCCTCGGCCGCCGTCAGCATGCGAGCGACCTCGGCTTTCAATTCCAGCTCGCGCTTCTTCATGCGCTCATAACTCATCGCCTTGTGTTTCGACGCGTTCGCCTTGATCTTCGTGCCACCCAGCGCGACATGGCCGAGTTTGACCAATCCTGCCGTCTCACACAGCTTCGGAACCTGCACGAACAGCGCCTCGAGCGCCTTCAAATGCCGCTTGCGGAAGTCGCTGATCGTCCGGAAATGCGGCGGATCGAGCGCCACGATCATCACAAAATCATTCCGTTCTCGGCAGGCCCTGGCCGGCTGTTTTCGCCAGCTTTGGGCCATCGACCGCCTGTTGCGTTCCTTCGCCCCCTCTGTCGCTCCAGCATCAATAGGACCGTCGCGGCGCACCCGCCCTTCCTGCTCAAATTACATTCAATTCCCGAAACGGCCGCCCATCGGCGATCCGGCTGTACCCGAACGCCGAGCAATCCACCGTGCGATAGCCGCCATGCACGATCAGTTCGGCCAGCGCCTTGCCGA
>NZ_JAMYPO010000072.1:0-18853 GCF_040320365.1 Mesorhizobium sp. M0701 | reverse complement strand
TTTTGGCGTGGGCTTCTCCCGTGGGGTTTTTGTGCCAGGCCGGCCTTTTGGGCGGGGGCCTCTTCCCTCGCGCTGCCGCGCCCGCCCCCCGCGACCGCAGCCGCCGTTCGATCTCGGCCGCCGCCGCCTCGGCGACGCCGATGACGGTGGAGGACGAAGAAGGGTCGCTCGGCACCACCTCCACCAGATCAAGCGCAAAGCGCGATCTCAGCCGTGCCGCAAGGTCGAGGCAATTGGCGATCGGATGGTCGACGCGCACCTTGATCAGCCCTTCGGAGACTGCGAGCGACACCAGCCGCTGCGCCGTCTGCCGCGAGATGCCAAGCGTGGCGGCGATCTGGTCCTGGGTGTTGCCTGCGACATAATAGAGCCAGCCGGCACGCGCCGCGTCGTCCAGCCTGTTGCCGCCGCTGTCCTGCCGCGAATTCAAGTTCCTGCCTCCCAACCCCGCCGAGCATAAGAGGCGGAGCGCAGTAGTTTCGCAGGGAATGAACTTGCGCGCAATTGCCTATTGTAAGAGCAATTGCTTAGTAATGAAACTTGGTGTTTGGAGCGAAGTGACAGGTCGACCCAGTCTCGTTGCAACAGCAAGGCTGTCGAGGTCGCACCAATCCCGGTTCTAAAGCGCGTTGCGTTCGATCGGCCTCATGCGACGCGTTTTAGGTTCCTTTTTATGCATGTCCTCATCGCAAAACCGCTGCACACTTTGCGCGACATGCATTAGCGGGGACGCGGCGGTTTATCTCGCGCGCTAAACGCTTTAAGGAATTTTTTGAGAATGGAGCCTTGCATGACGCCGAAAGCGGTTTTCTGGGATATGGACGGCACGCTGGTCGACAGCGAGCCGCTGCACGAGGCGGCGCTGATTGCGGCGCTGCACAGCGTCGGCATCGCGCCGCCGGCCGACCTGCATGAGCGCGTGCTCGGCATCGCCGCATGGCCGGTCTACGAAATGCTGCGCGACGAGTTCGGCCTCGACCTGCCTTTCGACGACTGGATCGTGCGCAAGTACGATCACTATCTGCCGATGGCCGAAACGCTGACGCCACGCACCGGCGCGATCGAGATTTTCAATGAGCTGCGCGCGCTTGGCGTGCCGCAAGCGGTGGTGTCCAACTCGGACAGGCTGATCGTCGATGCCAATCTGCGCGCCGTAGGCCTCGTATATCCCGGCATGAAGACGGTCAGCCGCAACGACGTGCGTGAAGGCAAGCCGCATGCCGAACCTTTCCTGCGCGCCGCCTGGTTGGCCAACGTCGATCCCGCCGAGGCCGTGGCGGTCGACGACAGCGTGACCGGCGCCACGGCGGGGCTGACAGCTGGAATGAAGACGATCTTCTGGCCAGAGGTGCCCATGGAGGGGCCGCCGGGGGCGATTGTCATCAACAGCGCCGGCGAATTGCGGGCCGAACTCGGGCTTTAAGCCAGGCCCGGCGGGACCGCGCTCAACTCCGGTAGGCAGGCTCCTGCTCGTCGAGGATCGCCTTCAATTCGGAAAGGTGGCGCTCGGCCTGGCCGGGATAGTCTTCCTGTTCCCTTGCCGCTTTCTCCGCGATCTCATCCGACAGTACCCGCAGCGGCCGGCCGGTCCACAGCGCCTTGATATAGGTTTCGGCGGCGCGCTCAAAATAGAACATGCGGTTGAACGTGTCGGCGACGCTGTCGCCGATGACCAGCACGCCATGGTTGCCCATCACCATCACCTTGACCTTCGGGTCGACAAGAAGCTGCGAGCAGCGCTCGCCCTCTTCCTCGAAGGCCAGCCCGCCATAATGAGCGTCGACGACATGGCGGTTGAAGAAGATTGCCGAGTTCTGGTCGACCGGCGGCAGCGTCGAGTCGGCGAGCGAGGCAAGCACGGTGGCGTGGATCGAGTGGACATGCATGACGCAGCGCGCATGACGCACGTTGCGATGAATGGCACCATGCAGGCCCCACGCCGTCGGGTCGGGCGCATTCGGGCCGGCCAGCGTGTCGGGATCATTGGCGTCGATCAACAGCAGGTCGCTCGCCTTGATGCGCGAGAAATGCACCTGGTTGGGGTTCATCAGGAACTGCGAGCCATCGTCGTTGACCGCCAGCGAGAAATGATTGGCCACCGCCTCGTGCATGTTGAGCCGCGCCGTCCAGCGGAAGGCGCAAGCGAGATCGACGCGCTCCTCATAGAACGGCAGGTTGGTCAGCACTTCCTTCTGCAGGCGGGCGATGCTCATCGTAACCTCCGTGAAAGAGGCGAGGATGCCGCGCGACTGGAACGCGCGCAACCGGTTTCGTTTGGTGCAGGCGAACGCGATTGCTATGCCGCCGTGCTGGTGGCAGTGCCGGCTCTCAGCCCGCCATGCTCGACGATGAAATCGATCACCTCCTGAAGCCCCTTGCCGCGCGACAGGTCGGTGAAGCCGAACGGCCGTTTGCCGCGCATGCGGGCAGCGTCGCGTTCCATGATGTCGAGATTGACGTTCACATAGGGCGCAAGGTCGCTCTTGTTGATGACCAGGAAATCGGACCGGGTGATCGCCGGTCCGCCCTTGCGCGGAATCTCCTCGCCCTGGCAAACCGAGATGACATAGAGCGTCAGGTCGGCAAGGTCCGGCGAGAAAGTGGCGGCGAGGTTGTCGCCGCCCGATTCGATGAAGACGATGTCGAGATCCGGGAATTTTTTGGTCATCTCGGCGATCGCCTGCAGATTGATCGAGGCGTCCTCGCGAATGGCGGTGTGCGGGCAGCCGCCGGTCTCGACGCCGATGATGCGATCCTCAGGGAGCGCCTGCAGCCGGGCCAGCATCATGGCGTCTTCCTTGGTGTAGATGTCGTTGGTGACGACGGCGATCGAGAACTCGTCACGCAGCGCCTTGCAGAGCTTTTCGGTGAGCGTCGTCTTGCCCGAGCCGACCGGACCGCCGATGCCGACGCGAAGAGGACCGTTGGCCTGTGTCATCTAGGGAACTCCGTGATCGCAAGAACGGCGAAGCCTGCCCCAATCAAAAGGCAGAGCGGCGAATAGTAGCGGACATCGAGCCGCGCGAAAGGCTGTTCGGGCGCCAGCCGTCGCCACCAAGGCGTAAAGCCGGCAATGCCGCGCGCCAGGAACACCAGCGCGATGAGCAGCGCCGTGGCGGCAAGCCCTGCCTTGGGAAAGGGCGTGGCAAACACGCCTTCGAGCGCCATGGGCCACAGTGTCGCCAGGCCCAGGCATGCGGCAACGGCGAAGCTGGCGAAGGGTGCCGGCATCTCGTCGACGCCGCGAAAGCCGATGACCGCGCGAGCGCAGGAGGCGGCGTCCCTGCCCGGCCAGATGCCGCCAATGCCCCAATAGACATGCAGTGCTGTGATCAACAGCAGGACGAGCGAGAGGGCGAAAGCGAGGACGATCATGAGCGGAACAGCCGCGAATACTGGGCCTCGTGCTTCATCGCCGTGACCTCGGAGATGAAAGCGCAGCCGCCGAGATCATCGAGGGTTGAGCCGGCAGCGCGGTCGGCCGTGGCCAGGGCAAGCGGTTCGAAGGCGGCCAGTAGCGTCATCGCGGCACTCTGGCCAACGATGCCAAGCCGGATCGCAGCCTGGACGAGATTGGAGAAGAAGGCCTGCAGAAAGGCCGCCAGGGCGTCCCGCAGCGCAATGCCGTGATCGCCGGCAATTGCGCCGACGGCAACGCAATAGGCACATTCGGCCGGCAGGCGATCCAGCACCTGGCACGGCCAGGCGAAGGCCGCCTTCAGGAAAGCAGCGCCCTGCAGCATGGTCTCGGCATGGCGCTCGCGCGAGCCTGCCAGAGCTTCGGCAAGGGCGACGATTTCATCGAGATCGCCGATTTCGCGCGCCCTGCGCCAGCTTTCGGCAAACAGCACCGCATCATTCCAGCCCGAACCCATCTCGACCAGCGTTTCCAGCCACGCGGCGAGCTCTTTGCTGTCGGCAACCAGCCCGGCATGCACGGCTTGCTCGAGACCATGGCTGTAGGAAAAGCCGCCGACGGGGAAGGAAGGCGACAGCCACGCCATCAGCCGCAACAAAGCAATATTGGAAGGCTGGGCAACGTTGGAAGGCTGGTCAGTCATGGTCATGGTCATGCGAATGGCTGTGGGAATGCGATTCGCTATGGCCATGGGAATGCGCTTCGGCGTGGCTGTGCGCATGCGCCTCGGCATGAGAATGGCCATGGCCGGAATAAGCGCCGCGCACCGGCTTGAACGGTTCGGAAACGTCGCTCACGGTGGCGCCCAGCCCTTCCAGCATCGCCTTGATGACATGGTCGCGCAGGATGAGGATTCGGTCAGCCTCGATTGCGGCGGCGAGATGACGGTTGCCGATATGCCAGGCAAGTTCGGCCAGATGGACAGGGTCGCTGGCCCTGATATCGTAGAGCGGCTCCTCGGCGGCGATGATCTCGACATGGCGGCCATCCTCAAGCACCAGCCGGTCACCATGGTTCAAGCTAACCGGTTCGGGCAGGTCGACCAGCACCTTGTCGTTACGGGCCGTTTCGATGGCGCGACGGCGCAGATGCCGCTCGTCATGGGCAAGCACCGCACTGTCGTATGGCGTGGTGGTTCCGGCTTCGCCTGCGGCCAGGACGGAGACGGCGCGCGGGAATTTGGTGAAGTCGGTGCGAATATCGAGCTTCATGTAAAAACTGCCTCTCCCAAAAAGCCTAGCCTATCGCGTCCGCCGCCCCAATAGGGCTCAGACGATCGTGTCGAAGAGCCGCAGAATGAACGATATCTGATAGACGAGCGCGCCGGCGACAAAGGCGATGTGAAAGCGGCGGTCGCGCAGCAGGATCGCAATGACGCAAAGCGCGACGAAAACCGGCGTGCGGATCAGATATTCGACGCCAAAATGGGCGAAATGCTCCGGCCCTTTCAGCAGCGTATCGATCACGTCGAGCAGATAGGTCGCCGCCAGCAGGCCGAAGAACCAGGCCCGGCGCGAATAAAAGAAATCCTCATAGCTGGTGTAGTCCAGCATCGAATCCGGAAACAGCAGCGCGCAGAGCAGGAACAGCGTGACGGCGTAGAAGATGATGAACAGGTATTTGCCGAAGGTCCAATTCTCGATCTGGAACAGGCCGAACTCCCACCACCAGAAATGCACCTGCATTAAAAGCACCGACGCAACCCAGGCGAGGTGCACTGGATAGAGCCGGTGTTGGCCGGGATGCTGGACGATGCGGGCGACCCCCGACAGCAGGCGGGTGACGCCGAGGCCGATCACCATGCCCAGGACGATGCGGATATGCGGGAAGATGTCGTGGGCGTTGGGGAGTTGCGGGTCCATAAGCCTGGCGCGGCATGTTCTACATCGGTCGTTCTAACGCCTATGGTTCAGAACAGGAAGTAGCGTTGCGCCATCGGCAGCACGGTAGCCGGCTCGCAGGTCAGGAGTTCGCCGTCGGCGCGGACCTCATAGGTTTCGGGGTCGACCTCGACATGCGGCGTGGCGTCATTGAGCACCATCGAATGCTTGCCGATGCCGCCGCGGGTGTTTTCGACCGCGACCATCTGCTTGTCGACGCCGAGCCTGCCGCGCAGGCCGGCGTCGAGCGCGGCCTTCGAAACGAAGGTTACCGACGAATTGGTCATCGCCTTGCCGTAGGCCCCGAACATCGGCCGGTAATGCATCGGCTGCGGCGTCGGGATCGAGGCGTTGGGATCGCCCATCGGGGCGGCGGCGATCATGCCGCCGATCAGCACCATGTCCGGCTTGACGCCGAAAAAGGCCGGATTCCACAGCACGAGGTCGGCGCGTTTTCCCACCGCCACCGAGCCGATGTCCTTCGACAGGCCATGCGCGATGGCCGGATTGATGGTGTATTTGGCGATGTAGCGGCGGACGCGGAAATTGTCGTTGTCGCCGGTCTCCTGCGGCAGCGAACCGCGCTGGCGCTTCATCTTGTCGGCGGTCTGCCAGCAGCGGATCGCCACTTCGCCGACACGGCCCATGGCCTGGCTGTCCGACGAGATGATCGAGAAGGCGCCGATGTCGTGCAGAATGTCTTCGGCGGCGATGGTTTCCTTGCGGATGCGGCTTTCGGCAAAGGCGATATCTTCGGGGATCGACGGCGACAGATGGTGACAGACCATCAGCATGTCGAGATGTTCGGCCAGCGTGTTGACCGTGTAGGGGCGGGTCGGGTTGGTCGAGGACGGAATGACGTTAGGCAGGCCGCAGACCTTGATGATATCAGGCGCGTGGCCGCCGCCGGCGCCTTCGGTGTGGAAGGCATGGATGGTGCGGCCCTTGATCGCCGCGACCGTGTTTTCGACGAAGCCGGACTCGTTCAGCGTGTCGGTGTGGATCATCACCTGCACGTCGTAATCGTCGCCGACCGACAGGCAGCAGTCGATTGCAGCCGGCGTCGTGCCCCAGTCCTCGTGCAGCTTCAGCGAGCAGGCGCCGGCGAGCACCATCTCCTCGAGCGCGGCAGGCAGCGACGCGTTGCCCTTGCCCGACAGGCCGATATTCATCGGGAAGGCGTCGAAAGACTGGATCATGCGCGCCAGATGCCACGGCCCAGGCGTGCAGGTGGTGGCCAGCGTGCCGTGCGCCGGGCCGGTGCCGCCGCCGAGCATGGTGGTGATGCCCGACATCAGCGCTTCCTCGATCTGCTGCGGGCAGATGAAGTGGATATGCGCGTCGAAGCCGCCGGCGGTCAGGATCTTGCCCTCGCCGGCGATTATCTCGGTGCCGGGACCGATGATGATGGTGACGCCGCCTTGGGTATCCGGATTGCCGGCCTTGCCGATCGCGGCGATACGGCCGTCCCTGAGGCCGATATCTGCCTTGACGATACCGGCGGTGGCATCGACGACCAACGCATTGGTGATGACGGTGTCGACCGCGCCTTGCGCGCGCGACACCTGGCTCTGGCCCATGCCGTCGCGGATGACCTTGCCGCCGCCGAACTTCACCTCCTCGCCGTGAAGAGTGAGATCCCTTTCGACCTCGATGAACAGCTCGGTGTCGGCGAGCCGGACCTTGTCGCCGACGGTCGGGCCGTACATCTGCGCATAGGCGGCGCGGGTGATTTTAGCCATCAGCAATTGCTCCCGAAATACAGCCCGAAAATACCGCTTGTCGAAGCCGGGCCCCACATTGCCGCCATCCTATGGTCACGCAATGACCCGCTGAGCGACACTTTCCGATCCCATTTAGCGTTTGAGGTGGCCGGGCCACCCCAAAACGACCATTTGCCAATCGATGGAAAGGAACATCCATGCGCAAAACGACCCTTCTGGCAGCCGCCGCCACGCTGGTGCTCGCAACCGCCGCCAGCGCCCAGCAACAGCCTACGCAGCAGCCCAGTCCGGCGCCGGCTGCGCCTGCTCCTGCCGCGCCCGGGGCGCAGCCGCAGGCGCCCACCATCCAGGCGATCAACGTCGTCGATATTAAGGATCTGCCCGCGGACACTCAAGCCAAGGTCAACGAGGTGATCGCCAAGCGCAGCGATGCCGACCTGCAGAAACTGCGCGGCTCGATCGACGCGACACCGCAGGTCAAATCCGCGCTCGAAGCCAAGGGGCTCACCTCGGCGCAGGTGATCGCCGCCAGCATGAGCACCAATGGCGCGCTGACGCTGATCACCAAGAAAGCGAGCTGACGAGACGAGGCGGCGGGCCGGCGCCCGGCCAGCCCGCCGCATCGCAAAGGGAACCTTCACGGGGGACGTTACGTTTCGGTCCTGTCGCCCTGACACGAGCCTCGAAAAGGACCCTGAGAACGAGCGATGGCGATCACCACCTTCTCCGACACCAGATGGCTGCATGGGATTGCCGCGACCGCGTTTCTGGCAGCCAGCATTCCGCACGCCGCGCTGAACGCGCAGAGCCTCGACAGCGCCGAGACCGTCAACCGGATCGTCGGCTCGGAGGTCGGCCAGGAAGAGGCCCAGACAAATGCGGAAGCCGGCAAGGTCAGTTCGGCGATCGACCGCACGCGTGAAAACATCGCCGCCGTGCGCAAGACATCCAAGCTCGACAAGGTCGATATCGTGTTTCTTACCGATGCCGCGCGCACCGAAGGCGGCCCGCCGCCGGCGATCGAAAACAAGGTCAGGCAACATCGGGACGACATCGCCGAGCTGCGCAAGGAGATCGAAGCGAACGCATTGCTGTTCAACGCCATCGATTCGCGGCGAGTGCAAACCGAGGACGTTCTGGCGGTGGAATTCGACGATCCGGGAAAGGTCGTCATCTATGCGGCGGCCAAGCCGCCCGGCTGAGCCGAAACTGCTCGACGCCTTCGATCTCACAGCGCGCCCATGATCTTCTGCTGAAATCCGTAGACCTCGCGCTTGCCGCCGAACGGCACCAGGGTAACGTCGCGCTCTTGGCCGGGCTCGAAACGCATGGCGGTGCCGGCAGCGATGTCGAGGCGCATGCCGCGGGCCTTGTCGCGATCGAATCTCAGTCCCTCATTGGTCTCGAAGAAATGATAATGGCTGCCTACCTGGATCGGCCGGTCGCCGCTGTTGGCTACCTTCAAGGTGACCGTCGCCAGACCCTTGTTCAGTTCGATCTCGCCGCTTGCCGTGATGATTTCACCTGGGATCATCGCGGCCTCACACGACGCCGAAAGCGAGGCCGGCGCCAATCGCGGCACAAGCGGCGCCAGCGGCGCGGGCAAGCCCGCGGAAGCGCCAGCCGAGGCCGAGACCGGCCGCGATGCCGACGGCGTGGAGCAGTGCCGTGGCAACGGCAAGGCCCGCCATATAGCCGAGTCCGCCGACATTTTCAGGCACCTCGGTGCCATGGGCATAGCCGTGGAACAGAGCGAACAGGCCGATGACGGCGACGCCGGCCGAGACAGGAAGATCGACGGCGAGCGCAACCAGCAGCCCGAGTGCCACGACGGACGCCAGTATCGCCGGCTCGACGAAAGGCGTCGGCAAATGCAGCATGCCGAGCACGCCGCCGGCCAGCATGACGCTTACGAAGGCCAGCGGCCATGCCCAGATCGCTTTGTCGCCCTTGAGCGCCGCCCATAGCCCGACGGCAATCATCGCCGTCATGTGATCGAGGCCGGAGAGCGGGTGGGAGAAGCCGGCGGTGAAGGACCAAACCGTGCCGACGCCGACATGGGCATAGGCTGGCATTGCTGCCGCCAGCAGCAGGACCGCCGACAGCGTTGAGCGTTTCATCGTAGCGGGGATCATCGGCGTACCTTCCATCTTCGAGTACCTCTCACGCCGCCTTGCGGGCCGGAGCGCAGCCCTCTGCCTTGAGGACGCGCTTGGTGGAGGCCGGATATTTCTTCAGCAGCGCTGCCGGACGGATCGGGCGGGCCGAGAAGTTGCCGCCGCAATTCGGACAGGCGCCGCCGAGCACGTTTTGTGCGCAGTCGGCGCAAAAGGTGCATTCGAAGGTGCAGATCACCGCATCCGTCGCATCGGGCGGCAGATCCTTGTCGCAGCACTCGCAGTTGGGACGCAGCTCAAGCATTTTCCTCTCCTTGCCGGTGTTATCTGATCGGCTCGTGCACGGTCACCAGCTTGGTGCCGTCTGGAAACGTCGCCTCGACCTGCACATCGTGGATCATTTCTGCAATGCCTTCCATCACCTGGGCCCGGGTGACGACATGGGCGCCGGCCTCCATCAGCTCGGCGACCGCGCGGCCGTCGCGGGCACCCTCGACGACGAAATCGGTGATCAGCGCGATCGCTTCCGGATGATTGAGCTTGACGCCGCGTTCGAGCCGCTTGCGGGCCACGATCGCCGCCATGGCGATCAGCAGCTTGTCTTTCTCCCTCGGCGTCAGATTCATGCTTTTTCCTGCGGTGGCACAATCGAAATCAGAGTGACCATAATTTGGGCAGGCCCGCCCGTCCGTTGAGCAATTCGACAAGCGGCACCAGCCGCTTGCGGAGCTGGTAGCCGTCCTCAGCGAACAGCCTCGCAAGAAGCTTGCCAGATTTCCGCACGCTCCAGAAACTGACGCCGCCCTGGCCGCCGACTATGCCCCGGGCCGGCTCGAGCAAAGCCTCTGCCCGTGGCGACAGCATCAGCAGCGTCGCCACGGCGACGGCACCGCCGGCCGCTGCGGGACGGTTCAAGGTCGCCGCAATGTCCGGGCCGATGCGGAACTCCTCTGCATGGACCAGCGCCGCGTCCTGGCGGACGCGCCAGCGGTCGTGGAAATGGCCTTGCGAAGCCCGTTCACCCATGGCCAGGCGGCCGAAGACGGTAGCCTCCAGGATCAGCGCCTCGGCTCCGGTGGCAAGCTCCACGTCAAGGCTGCGGGCAAAGGCCGAGCGGTCGAAGACGATGGTTTCCTGTGGCAGCCAGGCAATGTGGCCGTCTTCGCCGACAGTCAGCTGCACCCGCACTTCGGCGCGGTCGGATGCGGCGCGATAGATTTTCTCGCAGGCCTGCGTTGTTATGGTTGCGGAGGCGCCGGCACCGACATCGACCTCCCAGGCGAGACGGTCGCCACCGGTCAGCCCACCGGCGGTGTTGATCAGGACGGCTTCGAGCGGATCGGCCGAGACCGCCGGCATGCGGATCTTGGCCGAACCGTCCTGGTACAGACGCCGAAGACGCGTGCGGCCTCCGTTCCAGTCGCAGCCAAGCCGCGCGACGCCGGCAACACGCTGGGCCGGCGGCACTGAAGTCAAGCTATATGCGATCGTATCCACGACACCAACGTTAAGCACTGCGGCGGCTTTGTCGATATATAGCTTGTTGCTTGACAGCGTTTCGGTTTCTATAGAGGGAGCCACCTTGGTACGGTCACCGGCGCCTGGCGGGGGTAAAAGGCGACGATGACGACGTAATCGAGGACAAAAGGGGCGCTGATCAGTTGGCGTCGGGAAACGACTGAGTTGGGGAAGAAACCGAATGGCTGACCAGCTGGCAAACGATGTCATCGCCAAGATCAAGGCTCATGCCGAGCCGGGCGGCGAGGAAATCACCACCAGTACCGAACTGACCGCCCTTGGCATCCATTCGCTGGAACTGACGGAGATCATCTTCGATCTCGAGGAAGAGTATGGCATCGAAATCGAGATGAACACTGTCGATGCCTGGAGCAATCTGAAGAATGTCGGCGACATGGTCGAGGCGGTTCGCGCGCTGATCGCGAAAAAAGCCTGACTGAATGCACAAGCGCGTCGTCATCACGGGCATCGGCGGATTATGCGGGCTCGGCACCAATGCATCGGCAATCTGGAATGAAATGCGCGCCGGCCGTTCGGCAATCGGCGCGATCGACAATCCGCTGCTGCATGATCTGAAGGTCAAGGTCGGCTGCGAAATCAAGGCGCTTCCCGAGCACGGCATCGACCGCAAGCAGGTCGTGTCGATGGACCGCTTCAGCCTTCTGGCGACGATCGCCGCGCGGGAGGCGGCACAGCAGGCGGGATTGAACCCGCACGCGGCCAACACCTACCGGATGGGCACCATCGTCGGCGTCGGCGTCTGCGGCTGGGAGGCAATCGAAGAGAACTATCGCGCCATCCTGCTCGAAGGCAAGAACCGCGCCGGCATCTTCACCGTCCCGAAAGTAATGCCGGGCGCTGCAGCCGGCCATGTCAGCATGAATCTTGGTCTGCGCGGGCCGGTGTTCGGCATCACCTCTGCCTGCTCGTCATCCAACCACGCCATTGCCTCGGCGGTCGATCAGATCAGGCTCGGCCGGGCCGACGTCATGGTCGCCGGCGGCACCGATGCGCCGCTGGTCTGGGGCATCCTCAAGGGCTGGGAGGCCCTGCGGGTGCTGTCGCCGGACACCTGCCGGCCGTTTTCGGCCGACCGCCAGGGGCTCGTGCTCGGCGAAGGCGCCGGCATGGTGGTGCTGGAAACATATGAGCATGCCATGGCGCGCGGCGCCGCCATCCTTGCCGAAATCGCCGGCGTCGGCCTTTCCGCCGACGCCTCCGATATCGTCGCGCCAACCATCGAAGGGCCTGAGGCGGCGATGCGCTTCTGCCTCGTCGATGCCGGGCTCAATCCCGAGGACGTCGACTATCTCAACGCGCATGGCACCGGCACCAAGGCCAACGATCAGATCGAGACGGCGGCGATCAAACGCGTGTTCGGCGGCCATGCCTACAAGCTTTCGGTGTCCTCGACCAAATCGATGCACGCCCACTGCCTCGGCGCCTCCGGCGCGCTGGAAATGATCGCCTGCGTGATGGCGATCCGCGAAGGCATCGTGCCGCCGACCGCCAATTATCGGGAAGCCGACGCCGACTGCGATCTCGACATCACGCCGAACGTGGCGCGCGAACGCACCGTGCGCACCGCGATCAGCAACAGCTTCGCCTTCGGCGGCACCAATGCGGTGCTGGCGGTCAAGGCCGTGTGACCGCACCCCTTGCGGGTCCTTCACCGGGGCCGGCGCAACTTTCCATGCGCATATTGATCGCGCCAGGCGTCGCGCCTAACTCTCTGCGACCCGCCATGACCGTGCCGCTCGGCGCGGTCCCTACCAGGAGTTTCGATGACCGATCTGTCCGCGTTTCCGATTGCCAGACGCTGGCCGGCGAGCCACCCCGACCGCATCCAGCTTTATTCGTTTCCGACGCCGAACGGGGTGAAGATATCGATCGCGCTGGAGGAACTTGGCCTGCCTTACGAGCCGCATGCCGTCGATATCGGCAAGAACGAGAGCTGGACCCCGGAATTCCTGTCTTTGAACCCGAACGGCAAGATACCGGCGATGATCGATCCGGACGGCCCGGGCGGCAAGCCGATCGGCTTGTTCGAATCCGGCGCCATCCTGCTTTACCTCAGCGACAAGACCGGCAAGCTGGTCCCGGCAGACGCGACGCTGCGTTATGAGACGATCCAGTGGGTGTTCTTCCAGATGGCTTCGATCGGGCCGATGTTCGGCCAAGTCGGATTCTTCCACAAATTCGCCGGGCGCGAAATCGCCGACAAGCGCCCGCTGGAACGTTATCGCGACGAGTCGCGACGGCTGATCGGCGTCCTCGAAACGAGGCTCAAGGGCCGCAGCTGGATCATGGGCGACGATTACACCATCGCCGATATTTCGATGCTTGGGTGGGTGCGCAATCTGATCGGCTTCTACGAGGCGCGGGAACTCGTCGGTTTCGACGATTTCCCCAGCGTGGGCGCATGGCTGGAGCGTGGCCTCGCCCGGCCGGCGGTGCAGCGGGGCCTCACCATTCCGGCCAGAAGCTGATCTTACGTCGATTCCGCTCGGCTATTTTGCCTTGGTCCGGGGTTTTGAGCCGCCCTTGCCGACTACGGAAGCAGCAAGCGACGCCGCACCTTTGGCGGTGGCAAGCACGGCACCGGCGGCGACATTGGCCGTTGCTTTAACAGTGCGCATTGCGCTGCCTGCGATCGATCCTCTGCTGCTTGCCGATCTTTTGGGCTTGGGTGCAGCGGCTTTGGCCGCGGCAGGCATCACCTTTTTCGGCGCCGCCTTGCCAAAGCTGGGCTTTGCCGCATCCTTGGAGCGGGCCGCCGCTGCCGGGCCGGCGCTGGTTTTCACTCGAGTGGCTTTTGATCGTGTTGCCCTGCCCTTGGCGGGCGCAGGCTTTCTTGCCATGGTTTCCATCGAACGGTTCCCTCATGGGCACAATTGCCGTGTCCGGGATAACGGCCTGAAACTGTCAAGGTTCCGGCCGGGCAGTTCCTTTGCAAGTCAGGCCAGGTCGCCGACCACCAGGTCGGCGGGCCGCCGACGGGCAAGCACGCGGTCGATGTTCGGCATATCATTAGAGGCGATCCAGGCGCGCGCGTCCTCGTCGGACCGGCCGTGCTCGTGCCATCGCTCCAGCAGTCGGCGCTCGAGCTCGGCGCGCGGCACATCGACGAAGATCGAGAAGTCGAACAGCGGCGCCAGCCGCGTCCAGGGTTCCTCGTCGAGCAGGAGATAATTGCCTTCGACCAGAATGAATTTGGTGTCGGCGGCGACAATTGCAGCGGCGGCGCGCGACAGCTCCATGCTGCGGTCGAAGACCGGGATGGCGATATCCGGCTCGCCGGCGCGGATGCGCTTCAGCAGCGCTTCGAAGCCGGCAAAATCAAAGGTTTCCGGAGCACCTTTTCGCGCGCGAAGGCCGCGTCGATCGAGAACGACGTCATCGTAATGGAAGCCATCCATCGGCACGACTTCCGCCGTGCCTTCCGGCAGCAGGTCGTGCAAGCCTGCCGACAATGTCGACTTGCCGGCGCCGGGCGGACCGGCAATGGCAACGATGAAGCGCGGCGCCTTGCCGGCGCGCTTGAAAATGGCAGCAGCGATATGGGCGATTTCTGACATTGGCCCCCTTACGGTGGTTCTGGCGCATTTTGGCGGCAGTTTTCGAAAATTTCAAACGCCGGATTGTGCCAAGCCTTCAATCGGGCCTGGATTGACCGATCCGCAGGAAATCGCCGTCGAAGCCGATGTCGCGCACGGCACCGTCAGCCGCCAGGATGCGCATGCGGCCCGGCGAGGTCGTGACGTCGTGCGGCGGCTCGCCGGATGGCCATGGCAGTGCGCCGATGACATGGCGGAACGAAAAGCGGCGCCCTTCGGAAAGGGCAAAGGCGGTCGCCACGCCTTCGCGCTTCAGCCAATTGTCGCCGAGCGATGCGGCGTGGCCGACGGCCGTGCGGCCGTCCTCGATGCCGAGCACGCCGCGGTGGCGGCCACTCCATGGCGCATAATCGCGCCCGCCATTGCTGACCCACAGCATGGTGACCGGCAGTTCGGCCGGGTTCTTCAGCACCAGCACGAGATCGGCTTCCGCCTGGCGCGCCAGCGCCGTCCAGCCCGGCCCGCCATGATCGGCCTCGACCAGCGTCACGAAGTCCTCACGCAGCTGGTCCATGCGATAGGTGGTCAGGTCAATCGTGCCGCCGTTGGCGGCGGGAAAGCGCGTCAGGTCGGCGGTTCGCGCCGGGTAGGCGAGCAACGAGCGGCCGCGGGCCGGATCGGGCTCCGGCGCCTCACTCGGCGTTGCGGCAAGGCGCTTGGGCGAGAAGGCCAGCCTGCCGCCGGCCGTCATCACCGTCATCGGGTGGTGGGCGACGGGAATGGCGCCGGCGCCGCCGGAAAAGACGTGTTCCTGATAGAGAAAGGGATGATCGTCGCGCAAGGTCAGGATCTTGTCGACGGTTGCGCCCATGACCGGGCGCTGCAGGCGGAAGACGGCGCGCCAGCCGTCGGCCGTTGCCGCGCTGTCGACGACGTCCCAGCGACTATTTGCCGGCCAGCCATGCAAAGGTGCCGCTTCGACGTCGCTGATCGAGAACGGCGCGCAGAGGAAATCGCCGGACAGGTGGACCGTCCCTTCAGGCAGGTCTTTCGGCAGCATCTCGCGCGGCTCGCCGACCCAGGGTGCGCGATGCAGCGGCTTCAGCCGGCGGCCATCGATATCGACCGTCATGTCGGCGAGATGGCCGACGGCAAGATCGACCGATACCGAAATGCCCGTCGCCGTGATCGTGACCGTATTCATGTGCACCTACCGATTCTGCCAGCCCGATTCTGGCGGCCCGATTCTGCCGGCGCCAGCAAAGCCCACTCGCCGCCGGTTGCGCAAGCGCGGTGGCCGGGAATTCACATTAGGCGGCTCGGCACAGCCGGCACATGGGCCTGTGGACAGGGCACCGATCCAGGCCCGACCGATATTAACCAAATGGACTGTGCCTTTGCGTTAAGATAGCTTCGCCTCGTCTCAGAAACTGCCTGCCTTCGGAACTGACTTGTCCGCCTTCCGGTTCTTTTCGTCCATCCACAAATGCGTCGCTGTGCTGGCGCTGCTGCTGTTTGCTGCCGGCTGCACGACTGTCACGCCGCCCGACAGCGTGCTGGCGGTACCGGCGCCGCCGCAGAAATATGCCGCCATGGTCATCGATGCCGGCACCGGCAAGACGCTGTTCGAGGTCAATTCGACGGCGCCGCGTTATCCGGCGTCACTGACCAAGATGATGACGCTCTACCTTCTGTTCGAGGCGCTGGATTCTGGCCGCATCAGCAAGGAGACACAAATTCCGGTGTCGGACAACGCCGCCCGGCAGCCGCCGACCAAGCTGCGGTTCAGGCGCGGCGAGACCATCGACGTCGATTCGGCGATTCGCGCCATCGTCGTCAAATCGGCCAATGACGTGGCGGTCGCAATTGCCGAATATCTCGGCGGCAGCGAAGAGGGGTTCGCCGGCATGATGACCGCCAAGGCGCGCCAGATCGGCATGAGCAGCACCGTGTTCCGCAACGCCTCGGGCCTGCCGGACGGCGACCAGCACACCAGCGCGCGCGACATGGCGGTGCTCGGCATGGCGCTGCACGCCCGTTTCCCGCAGCATTTCCACTATTTCTCCGAAAGCGACTTCATGTTCCGCGGCAGGCTGGTGCGCGGCCACAACGACATGCTCGGCCGGGTGCGCGGGGTCGACGGCATCAAGACCGGCTACATCAGGGCTTCGGGCTTCAATATCGTCACCTCCTATAATGCGGACGGGCACAGGCTGATCATCGTGGTGATGGGCGCCGACAGCGCGCGCCAGCGCAACGACCACGTCGAGGCGCTGATCCAGCGCAGCCTGTTGCCGACCTCCGAGGCAAAGACGCGGCTGCTGTATGCCGAGGAGCAGTGACAGTTGAAGTCCGAGTGTTGACCGCGTGCGGGTTCAGGCGACAAACGCAGAGCCGCCGTTTTGCGCGACACTGCTGAGATACTTTGCCGGCGGCTTGCCAAGCGCTTTCTTGAACATGGTGATGAAGGCGGTGACCGATTCGTAACCGAGATCGGCCGAAATCTGCTGCACGCTGGCGCCGGAGGCCAGTTCGCGCATTGCGACGATCAGGTGCAGTTGCTGGCGCCAGCGCCCGAAGGTCAGCCCTGTCTCTTTCACCACGAGACGTGCGAGACTGCTCTCGCTGAGCGCGGCGCGACTGGCCCATTCCGCCAGGGTGCTGCGATCGGCAGGATCTTGCGCCAACGCCGCGGCGATGCGCCTCAAGCGCGGCTCGGACGAGATCGGCAAATGTAGCTGCTGGACAGGCATGCGCGGCAGTTCGGTGAGCAGAGCCCTGGTCAGGAGCTCGCCCCTGGCGTCATCGTCCTCAACGCGATCCGTCAGCTCGATGATGAGCTCGCGCAGCAACGGCGTGATCGAAAGCGTGCAGCACCGGTCCGGCAGGTCGGTAGCTCGCGGTTCGATATAGACGAAGAAAATCCGGGCGTTGGCGGTCGCGATATTGCTGTGCTGCATGCCACCCGGAATCCACACCGCGCAATGCGGCGGCACCATCCACAGGCCGCTGGGGACGCGACATGTGACGCCGCCGCCCAGCGCGAAGACAAGTTGCCCCTTGCGGTGGTGGTGGTCCGGCACCTCCGCCCTGGTCTCGGGAACGTCAACGCGCACGGCGATTGCCGGGGCGAGGACGTCATCCGGATCGAAAGGCCAGGGGTAGCGGAGAGGCTGTCTCATGTTGACTGATTTTAGCGATCGACTGCCAAGATATCTAAATTACTCAAACAGGAAAGTCGATAGTTTAGGGATGAGTAACTCAGAAGCCGACAGGCGGGCTTCCATTTAGTCATGCCCTGCTTGCGTTCTGAACGTCGGACCAACAAGCCCGGCGCACGAAAACAGGCTGGCGTCCGCCATGCAGCAAGAAGGGACGATACCAATGCTCGCCTTGGTCACATCTTCCGACAGCGCCACCGGGTTGCGGCTCGCCGAGTTTGGTGAGCCCGAGCCCGCCCCGCATGAGGCGCTGGTCTCGGT
Source organism: Mesorhizobium sp. M0701 (assembly GCF_040320365.1). Lineage (NCBI taxonomy): Bacteria > Pseudomonadati > Pseudomonadota > Alphaproteobacteria > Hyphomicrobiales > Phyllobacteriaceae > Mesorhizobium > Mesorhizobium sp. M0701. The sequence continues at coordinate 1,157 of NZ_JAMYPO010000072.1, read as the reverse complement.
CCGGGCAGTCTCGCTGAACCGCGGCGAACTGCGCCTGCTCAACATCCGTCCGAACGGCTGGGTGCCTGGCCAGGACGTCGCCGGAATTGTCGAGCGCGCCGCGGCCGACGGCTCCGGGCCGGCCGTCGGCGCCCGGGTTGCGGCTCTGGTCGACGAGGCCGGGTGGGCCGAACGGGTCGCCGTTCCGACCGACCACCTCGCCGTCCTGCCGGACGACGTCAGCTTCGTCTCCGCCGCCACTGTTCCGGTCGCGGGCACGACCGCGCTGCGGACCCTGCGCCTCGGCGGCGACCTGGCCGGCCAGCGGGTCCTGATTACCGGCGCAAGCGGCGCCGTCGGCCGTTTCCAGATCCAGATCGCCCGCCAGCAGGGCGCGTCGGTGGCGGCGGTCGCCGCCCCCCGGCATGCCGACGATCTCCGCGGCCTCGGAGCCGAGCGGGTCGTCGAAACGATCGAGCTGGCCGAAGGACTGTTCTCGCTGATCACCGAATCGGTGGGCGGCGATAGCCTCGCCCACGCGATCGAACGGATCGCGCCCGGCGGGACCGTCGTCATGTTCGGCTCTAGCAGCGGCGAACTCACGCCCATCGGCTTCCGCCAGTTCGTTCCGGGGCACGAAGGCGCGCGGCTGCAGACCTTCGCCTACTACGCTTCCGGTCCGGAGGTTGGCGCCGACATCGCCTCGCTGCTCGCGCTGATCGCAGCCGGCCGGCTCGAAACGCGCGTGGTCCTGACCGTGCCGTGGCGGGACGTCGGCCTAGCCCTCGACGCGCTGCGGCAGCGCAGCATCAGCGGCAAGGCGGTGCTTACCCTGACCGAATGAGCAGGCGGTGGCGCCGGACGGGACGGTGTCTGTCTCCCCCGGGCTGCAACGGCAACTTGAGCCCGCTGGCGATTGCCCGTTGAAGCCGGCGCCTGCTTCCGCTAAGAAGCCGTGGCTGGCCGGTTTACCGGCTGGTTCGTTTTTGGGATCACCGATCCTGAAGGCACCCGTAGCTCAGCTGGATAGAGCGCTGCCCTCCGAAGGCAGAGGTCACAGGTTCGAATCCTGTCGGGTGCGCCAGTCGCTCAATGTCCAACCCGGAGACATGGGTAACAGATTGTACTTAAGACATGGGTGACAACCTCGTGCCGAACGGGTTGTCGATGGTCTGCAA
>NZ_JAMYPO010000071.1:0-19645 GCF_040320365.1 Mesorhizobium sp. M0701 | reverse complement strand
CCTCGCGGCGGCCGAGCTTTTGTTTTATCTGTACCTTCTCGCGAGCCCGCAAGCACCGCTCGGAAAAAACGGGGGCCACCCGCCGCCGCCCCCCCGCCCCCCGGGGGCCGGCGCTCGACTTCATCACAGGGTTGCTTCGTCCACTTCATGTTGGACGACCCGGACGCGCAGAAAAAAGCGCCTGCGGCGGGTCCTTTGTTAACCACCATGATGCGGGACCACAGCGACAGGGCGTGCCGGAGACGGTCAATCCGGCCGGCGATGTCGTCGCCGGCGGCGACGGTCTCATTCAGGATCAGCATCGACCAAAGAGCGAGGCCACTGCCGTTATGCTCGAGATCTGGGGACGGCGGCTTGGCGATCGCCGTCTACTCGGCGTTTCTCGAACTCACTGCATGCAAGACCGTGACGAAGCCCTTCACATTGCGGGTCGGGACATAGCTGGCTTCTTGGCGCGCTACCACCGCTAGAGATGCAGACTTCGCCCGACAGCTCCTGCTGGAGCGCGGCTTGGATCTGATGGCAGAATTCTTGCGGAGACGCGGACAAGTGGGGAGCACTCCAACCCTACACACGCGTCACTGGGCTATCAGTGTTGACCGTATAATCTTCGGAATGGCAATGGCATATTTTACAAAGCACGACCGCAATCAAATTATATACCGCAGCTGGGAAGAGCCGGAACAGTCAAGCGCAAGGATGAGAATTTTGGTCCTCAAGCTTGATCATGTCGGCGACTTTTGGATGTCTCTAGGGCCCCTAAAGGACCTTCGTCAGCGTTTTGCGCATGCCCACATTACGCTGGTGGTGGGAAGCTGGAACATCGCTACTGCAAAACAGTTCGACCTCGCCGACGATCACATTGCTTTTGACTTTTTTCCTCGCAACCCGAAAGTCAAAACGCGCAAAGAAGCCGCCGACATAAGGCCGCTGCTGACCGGCGAGTTTGATCTTGCCATTGATATGCGTGTTCCGGAAGAAACAAGGCCCATCTTGCTTGAAGTCCCCGCCAGGCACCGTGCGGCGATAGTTGATCCGTACAGCATGCATCAGATCGATATTGCGATAGCGCCATTCAATCTGAAACTGCGCAGAACCATCTTCTACAAGCTGGTCCAAAAAATAGGGCTTGCTAACAAAATCCCTCGTAGATGGCTTGATTGGTTCATTGACCGCAAGCAGGTGCGTCTCCAGCATGTGTCAGAAATCCTCCTCTTTCTGGTCGCAAAGGCAGCTGCCTATTTCGAAAGCGGAGCGGGTCACCCACAGAATTCGACTAAAGGCAATGCCCCGATTGTCGTGGCTCCGTTCTCCAATTCCAGCCTGCGAGATTGGCCGATTGAAAGTTTTGGCAAAGTTGTCGCTGCTCTTTCGACCCGTGGTGAGGTGGTCCTCGTTGCCCGTGGCGAATGCCTGGAAGCGCTTGAGGAGGTTGCGAAGATAGCTCGGGATCGTGGAGCCGCGAACATTCGGACGGCTGTCGACTTGTCGGAATTGGAATTCAATTATCTCGTGAATTCGGCCGCGCTCGTCGTTTCGAACAATTCAGGCACCGGGCATGTCGCTGCCCAGCTTGGCCGCCCTACTATCGGCATTTTCACGGCGTCACATCTACCGGAGATTTGGGGGTTTCGAGGTCCCCTGGTCAGCATGCTTATGAGTGTTATTGAATGTCGCGGATGTGGTCTGGACCAAGTGCGGCATTGTCCGGTCAAAGTCCGATGCAAGTTCGACATCACGCCGGATCTCGTGATTGCCGAGGTAAACGCCTTGATGAATCATTGTAAGGGTACGGCACAAGCTTAGTGGCTCGCGGTCACCATAACCGCTATTGCCCAGATCTTGGTCGCTGATTCAATCGCTACAAACATCTAAAGGCCGATATTCAGAATCGAATCGACTTGGTCGAAGGACCGCAGTGGCGATGTCGCCCCCTGGGCCGGGCGACCATTTCGTTTTCGTTCGCATGCCCGTCCATAGCGACAGCGCCACTAACAGCAGATGAACCACACAAAGTGAGGGAGACCCCAAATAAGTGCCAAGCGACAGCTGGCCCAAGGCGCCTGGCTGAAGGCGCATGAAAACCTCATCATCACCGGGCAGACCGGCACCGGAAAGACTTGGCTGGCCTGCGCCTTCGGACGTCAGGCCGCCCGGCTCGATCATTCCGTGCTCTACCTGCGCATGCCGCGTCTGTTCGAAGATCTCGCCCTGGCGCGTCTCGACGGCCGCTTTCCCCGTCTCATCGACAAGCTGGCTCGGGTGCAACTGCTCATCCTTGACGACTGGGGCACCCACAACCTGACCGACCAGCAGCGTCTCGATCTGCTGGAAATCTTCGAGGAACGCTATCGCCGGAAATCAACGCTGATCACCGCGCAACTGCCGATCGCCCAGTGGCACGCCATGATCGGCGAGCCGACAATAGCCGACGCCATTCTCGACCGGATCATCCACAACGCCCATCGCATCACCCTCGAAGGCGACAGCATGAGAAAGCAAAAAACATCGCCGCCCTTGACCGGCGCCAAAAACGGCGAAATCAATCGCAAATGACTTCAACCAGGCAATCGAGCGCCGACCCCATCCTGCTGTCCGCGAATTAGTGAAACTGCTGTCCGCGATTTAGCGGCACGACTGTCTCGTTTTTGCGAAATACGCACGTCCGACGCAGCTTGCGTTGACAAAGGCGGTTTTACGCGCAGTTGCAATAGCACTTCCGCCGGCCTATTTTTGTGGGGTTCAATTGTGGTTCGGCCAAGGGCGCTTTGGGCGCCGGACCGGCCCCGTGTAAACCTCATTAAAGAGCTAGGAACCCTGCCATGGAAGAATTCTTATCGCGCATCGCCACTAGTGCCGGCATCGGCCCGGCTCTCGCAGAGAAGGCCGTTGGGTTAATGCTGGGTTTCCTGCAACGCCACGCGGCCGACGGTCCCGTTGCGCGAATGATCGAGGCCATTCCCGGAGCTTCGGAATTAGTGGCGAAGTATCATGGCGACGACCCAGAGGGCGGAGGCGGCCTCATGGGGCTCGGCCAGCAATTGATGAGTGAGGGTCTCAGCATTCTAAAGATCGCCGCCATCGCCAACGAGACGATCGCCTTCGCCAAGGAACATGCCGGCGACGAACTCGTGGACGAGGTCCTCAATTCCGTTCCTGGCCTTCCCCAGTTCGTCTGATCAGCGGCAGGGGCGCATGACCTCGGTGCGCCCGTGCCGGCCCGTCTGCGCAGGTAGGCATTCTCCGCCGAGCGTTCCGTACCGATCTCGCCAGACCACCAACCGCCGGGCACGCGAAGCGAGCGTTGGAGTACTTCATTCGTCTATTCCAAAATCGACCTCAGGCGAATCGATGTGTATAATTTCTGGCGGTAAGGGTTTATCCTGAACGCTTTCGATGAAGCCCGCGAGATAAGCAAACGTATTGTATTTCTCGAGGACCAACCGCTTCGCCTCTCGTATTGCGCCGCGACGCTCCTTCCAGAGGTCCGAGTTGATGATTTCTTGAATTTTTTGGATTACGTTCTTGTCCTCTGGGTCAATCAGAACCATTGAGTCCGAAGGGAAGAACCTCGTGATTGCCGGGCTGCCGTAATAGATCGGCATTGTTTCAGCAACGAAGCAGTCCATAAGCTTCTCTGTAAAATAGTAATCAGCACGAGTATTCTCGAAAGCTATACTGTAACGGTAAGGTGCGAGTGCGTTCCATTTATCTCCAATCAGCCGAAAACCTCGGCCGAACAGGTCAAAATCGAGCTCCTCTCTCAGCCGTTCCAGAAACGCCAGCCGATATCGATGCCCTTTAAGCAGGGCGATGTTACTGGTAATCCATGAGAGCCGAAGCGGCTTGTCCACGACTTCGCTGACCAGAAGTTGGTCATATGTCTTGTTTACAGACCAAGACCGAGTGATAGGTGGAGCCAAAACGAATCGGCGCCCTGCATTCTGCCGAGCAGCCAGCTCTGCGTCAGACGTCAGGACGATAGTATTTTTCCCCTGCCCTTCATGAAATGCGCGATGAGCTTTCGTCGGCGGTTCGCCGATTGCAAAAATTGTCCTGTTTGGGCTCGCCTCGATATCAACAGGGAGCCCAAAAAGAGAAGCAGAGTTAAAGACGATATGCCAATCGGGCACGAAGGATGTCGTGCGTACAAAAGCGACATTGTTCCAGATTCCACTGCCCTTTGGAGTGAGATGGTGGATTGCATCATCCAAAACGCCCCAAGAATCCAGACATGTAGCAACAATGGGCGCCGGACGTTCCGTCAACAATTTGGCCAACAAAGCAGTTCCACCCCATTCACTTCCGTTGGACCGGGAGCAACTTGTGCATCGGGCGCAAGACCTCTCTGCGCCTGAAATAGCTCGCGATCCTGATCGATATCAAACACACGATTCTGTGCGACTTCGCGCCATTCGACAACTCATCTCTAAGACCGCGGGAATCCCTTCACTCGTGAAGGTACTCAATCGCCATTCCGGATTGCGGTAACATTGGGCAGCATAAACCTGCCGGGACCCGCCGTCGAGGCAATTGTCGCTTTGCACTTAACCAGGTTCTTCCTCACTTTGTGTGGTGATCAGGCCGGTTGAGTGGCAGCATGCGTGCCCTAAGGAGTTCGGAGCCCGCTCTGCCGTACATCGCACGCTTGATCGTCTTCAGGCGGTTGATCTGCCCTTCCGCCTGGCCGTTGCTCCACCGTAATTCAATGGCATTGCGAACGGCGTCAACGTCACGGCGTAGAACCCGAGCGAAACGCGTGATGGCGACGAGCCCGGAGTTGACGGCATCCTCGATCCAAGTGTCGAGCTTGTCCAATTCACAGGCCCCGCAAAATGCCGCGGAAGCGCATGGCAAGCCTGCGCATCGTGGCAAACTCATGTGATCCCTGCTTCAGGACGTCGACCTTTCTCGCCTGGTTGATCGTCAGCATACCCCGGGCCTTCATGCAGAGGGCCGCGGCGACTACCGGCGAGATCACATGGCCGGTCGCCGGATCCTGGATGGGGACAGCATCGCGGGCTGGTTGATGGCGTATGATCGAAGCAGGCGACGCACTGTCCTCGCCCGTCCTCTCGGCGCGGCGCCAGCTTGGGAGAAGCCGCTCCAGATTCGAGAAACTGCCCGTGTAGCCGCGCTGTTTGATATCGTGGAACAGGTGTCGTCCGCAGCGATTGCCGTCTCTCCAGGACTGGCTAAGAAACGCCTCGAAATATAAGGGTGACGTCGGCTCGACGCGGCCCTGCGTCGGTCGGGTGGCGTGTCGAAATTCAGCCATTTGGCGATGCTGCGCCGGCCGTAGCCGGTACGACGGGCGATCTCGGAACAGGACAGCCCTTTCCTTGCGCAAGGCGTGAACCATTTCGAACACCGTCTGCCGCGATTGTCGATGAGCGTGGCGCACCCGGCGCCGATGCGTTGCGTCAACGTGCGGATCATCCTGCATCAGATCGACTTGCGCGCTCCCGATACCCTTATCGGGCAGCAATGCAGGCCCCGTGGCGCGGCCCGAAAGGCTCATCTGCTCCTCGATTGCGACCCGCAGATTCTACATGAGATGGAACCGATCAGCCACCTGGCGCGCTTGCGGTGCACCCTCGCGAACAGCTTGCGCATAGAGCCCGCATCGGTCTCGGCTCACGATCTCGACGGAAGGGTGCCGCTCTAGCCATTGCGACGCACTCGCCACGCTTCTGTCATCCAGGATGTCGACAACCGAATGGCGCTCCAGGTCCACGATCATCGTGCCGTAGCGCCATGATCGCCGCCAGCTCCAGTCATCGATGCCAACGACCCGAATGGTGGAGTTGCTGTGAGCGACCGCGGCATCTCGCTTCAGCTGCCACAGGATAGTGTCGTCGCAGACCGGCATGCCGAGCCGTCGCATCAAGCGCTCGCCGGGACGGCCGCCAGTGCTATGGCCGAGCAGACCGACAATCTCCGCGACCCTCCTTGTCCGGCGCGCATAAGGGGAAGCAATCGTCGGCAGACGGTCGGTGAATGTTTGTCGTTCACATTTCTGATGTGCGCACCGCCAGCGGCTCAACCGAAGCTTCACCGTCACGGTCTTGCCCTGGACCGGCAGATCCTGAAGGCTGCGGTTGGACCAGCCATGCCGACTTCGGGTCCGTCCGCAATCTGGACAAAATGCCGAACGCCGGTCCGGCAGCGGAAACAAGCCAACATCATCAGTGAGCGCGACACCCCGTATTTTAGCCCCTGGGCCGGGGGACCATTTTGTTTTCGTTCGCATGCCCGCACATAGCGGCATCCTCGCCAACGACGAATGAACACACAAAGTGAGGCAGAGAGCCCCATTAACTGCCAAGCGACACGATCCTTGGCTGCGTACCCATCCTCGACGATTCCCTCTCGGAGCATCATTCCTGGCTAGTCCTTTTACCCGGCGATACGCGATCAGCCACTCACGGCCCGGACGAAATGCGCAAAGCTGGCCGCCGCACGTCACAATGCGCAGCGCCTTATTTGGACGATGCTGATATTTTTTCTTCAACGATTGGTCTCAATGCGAAAGGGCTAGGCCGATCGTTGCCTGGCCGAGCGCCAGACCGCCGTCGTTTGCGGGAACGCTTACGTGCGCCAGCCCCTCCAATCCTGCGACTGTGAGCTCGGCAAATACGCCTTTGAGCAGCAGCCGATTCTGGAAAGCGCCACCGGACAGTGCGACCGTGCCGACGCCGTTTTCGTTAGTGAGTCCGATGGCCTTCCGCGAGATGATCTCTATCAGCGTCCTGTGGAAGCGCGCAGCAATCAGCCCGGTTTCGACGCCCAAAGCCTGATCACGAAGAAGCGCTTCCCACAGACCTTTCCAGGAGATAACCGGTCCCTTCCGCGAGGTTGCTGGCCAAGCCTGGGCCGCATCCATGAACGGGCTGGCGAGCGCCTCCATCTCCATGCCGGCTTGCCCCTCGTAGCTCTGGCGCTCCAAACAGATGCCGAGGACTGCCGCGCAGGCATCGAAAAGCCGCCCCGCCGAGGAGGCAAGCGGAGCATTGACGCCCCTCTCGATCATCCGGTCCAGCACCCGAAGCGGCTTTTCGGCCAAGGCGGGGAGGAAGGGCCGATCGGCAGGAAGCTTGGCCAGGAAATCCGGACCGAAAGCCGCCCGCAGATGCGCATAGGCATTGCGCCACGGCTCGAGGCTGGCCTTGTCGCCGCCGGGCATGGCGACCGGCTCGAAGTATGCCAGCCTCCGGAACCCTCGATAGCCGCCGAGCAGGAACTCGCCGCCCCAGATCGTGCCGTCATCGCCGTATCCGAGACCGTCGAGGATAATGCCCAGCACCGGCGGTGCGTCGATTGCGCGGCCGTGCTGGGCAAGGCAGGAGGCGAGATGCGCGTGATGGTGCTGGACCTGCACAAACCTCGCCGCGGTCTCACGGGCAAGCTCCATGGCAAGCTGGGTCGAACGGTAGCCCGGATTCCGGTCGGCCACAATGAGGTCCGGCTTCGTGTCGAACAGGCTTCGATACAGCCCCAACGCCTGCCTCCACGCGTTCTGGTTCTTCAGCTCGTCGAGGTCGCCGAGATGCTGCGACAGCAGCGCGTTGCCGTCGCCCGCCAGGCAGAACGCGGCCTTTAGGTCGCCGCCCGCAGCCAGCGCCCTGACCGGGCCATCGAAGCCCGCCGGCAGCGCCAGCGGCTCCGGCGCGAAGCCGCGCGCGCGCCGCAACACCGAAATGCCGTGCCCGTCGAATCGCACCACGCTGTCGTCGAGCCGGTTGACAATCTCGCGGTCGTGCATCAGCCAGAAGTCGGCGATCCCGGCAAGCTCCTGCCGCGCCTCGTCATTGTCCGTGCATTGCGGCTCGCCCGAGCGATTGCCGGAGGTCATCACCACCGGACCGTCCAGCGCCCGCAGCAAGAGATGATGCAACGGCGTGTAGGGCAGCATGAAACCGAGCCGCTCGTGCTGCGGCGCCACGCCCGCCGCAACGCCGCAGCTGTCACGGCGCTTCACCAGCACGATCGGCGCCGCTCGGGCGGCAAGCGCCACGCGCTCCTCGCCCGACAGCTCCGCGAATTCGGCAAGCTGCTCCAAGTCGCGCGCCATCAGCGCGAACGGCTTGCCGTCGCGCTTCTTGCGGGCGCGCAGCTGCGCCACCGCCGCTTCGTCCGTCGCGTCGCAGGCGAGGTGGAACCCGCCGATGCCCTTGATCGCGACGATCCGCCCTTCCCCGATCAGCGCCGCCGCCTCGCGGATCACCGCCTGCGGGCCGCCGCCGACCACGACGTGGTCTGGACCTTCCAACCAGACGCGCGGGCCGCAGGCCGGGCAGGCGATCGGCTGGGCGTGATAGCGGCGGTCGGCCGGATTTTCATACTCGGCCCGGCATTCCTCGCAGGTCGAAAATCGTGCCATAGCGGTCGAGCGGCGGTCATAGGGGATAGCCTTGACGATTGACAGACGCGGCCCGCAATGCGTGCAATTGGCGAACGGGTAGAAATAGCGCCGGTCCTTGGGGTCGAGCACTTCCGCAAGACATTCCAGGCAGCAGGCGGCATCGGGCACGATGCCGGTCTTCACCCGCCCGCCCGCGCTCGCCGCTATGGCGAAGCCGCCCGCCGGCCGCGGCCCCTCAAGCGTCGCCGTCTCGATCCCGTCGATCCGCGCCAACGGCGGGCATTGCGCCTTTAGCCTGTCCGCGAAGGTCTCGAACTCGGCATCGCTGCACCACAGCGCGATCTCCACGCCTGCAGCATCGTTGCGGACGTGACCCGATAGCCCCATAGCGGTCGCGATGCGCCACACTGTCGGCCGGAAGCCGACGCCTTGCACCAGCCCCGTCACCCGGACCAGGCGTCCCTCCACTGCGGGCTCGGCGAGCGGCGGGCCCATCAGCGCACCGTGCACACTATGCACCACGGGTCCAACAACCGCACGATGTGCTGGACTGCAACCGGCTCGGTCTCGCCGAGCCGCACCGGCGCACCTTCGAGCGCCAGCTCCAGCGGGCCACGATTGCCGGCCCAGTCGCGTGGCGAAAAGTTCTGCAATGCGTAGAGCAGGTCGATCTGCGCGTGGTGGCGGCGACGAACCGCGATCTGGAGGAAGAGCTGCACCCCGTTCTTCAGCGTGAGCGTGAGGTTTTCCGGATGACAGAGCTTGGTGATGTACTGGTAGATGCCGGCCTCGTTGATGCCGTCGATGGTGTTATGCGCGTCGGTGTAGCCCGAGATGATCATGCGCACGATGTCCGGCCAGCGGGTGCGCGCCTGCTTCAGGAACTCGGTGCGGCAGGTGCCGGCTATGCGCTGGTCACACAGGATGATCTGGATCCATTCCATCTCCAGGATCGAGCTGGCGGCCTTGGTGTCGCTGGCGACGTGGACATCGAAATCCTCGCTCAGGACGCGCCGTTGCGCCTCCAGCGAGCGGATTTCGTCGTCGACGATCAATATGCCCGGCAGGTCGCTCACGATGCCTTTTTCCTTCCCTCCCGGCCGGCCTGCCAGGCGGCGTCGCGGTGGCGGGCGATCGTCACTGGGGTGCGCGACTTCGGCACCTTGTGCACGAAATTATGCCGCGCGACGTGGTAGCTTGGGTCGAAGCCGTAGAAATTGCGGCGCATCCGCGAAAGCTCCTCCTCGCGATAGGCGCAAAGCGGCTTGGCCGCCTCGTCGGCTGCGCGCCGGGCTTGTTTTTCGGCGAGCAACCCCGGAAACTCTTCGCTCCCGGCCAGCGCGGCAGCCGACGCCCTCACTTGCGCCGTGAACAGCTCGCTTGCCCCCGCGAACACCCGGTTGGCCAGATTCAGATCCAGCGCCTCCTTCGCGCCCATCGGCAGGCGCGCTGCCGCGATCCGGCGGGCATTCTCAGTCCCGCAGCAGCTCGGCAGGAGATAGGTCCAGAACTCCGAGCCGTAGAGATTGCCCATGTCCTTGTAATGCGGGTTGAGGATGACGCTCGAGCGCATCCAGAGCTGGTCGGTGCTGCGGGCGAGAAACACGCCGCCCGCTGCCGCATTTCCGGCAAGCGCTGCTACGGTGATGTGGCTTGTCGTGCGGATGATCGCATCGGCGAGGTCGTCGATGGCATTGATGTTGACCCAGGAATCGTCGGCCGCGCTGTCGGCCGCCTCGATCCGGTTGAGGTCGAGCCCGTTGGACCAGAACTGCGGCCCTCCGCACAGCACGATCGCCCTGGTCGGACGCTCCGTCGCTTTTGTATAAGCGTCCAAAAGTCTTCGACAGGCGTCCTTTCCCATTGCACCGTTATAGAAGGGGAAGTGCAGATAGCCGACCGCAGCTTCTTCTTCGTAGATGATGTCCTGATAACCGCCCGGTGAATTGAGCGGGATCTCCGGCAGGTCTGCAACTTCCTTCGCGAAGACCATGGTCGCCGGCAGCTTGAACGGGTGTGGCGAATTGGGATGCCGGACATGGCCGATCCACAACGCGCCGTCGACGGTGACGATGGCGATCGCCGGCCCGCTTCTGGCGGCGACCACTCCCGGCTCGGGGAGCGATATCTTGCCCCGTTCACCCCGCGCGAGAGGCAAATCACCCCCTGGTTCACGTGCGTCTCGCGCGTCGAAAAGGAAGACCGTTTCGCCGAAAAGTTCGTCCCGCACGCCGGGCGCGCCGTCGGCTGCTGCGATATTCTTCAGCACCGTTTCGGTCGTGTCGGCAGCCCAATCGATCCGCCGGTCCGCCTGTTTGATCGCGTCCCGCCACCGGCCCAGCGGCGCTACAGATTGTTCTTCCAGGGCAATCGGCTTTTCGCCCTGCTCGAACCGCGCGATCGCTTCGAGCACCGCCGTCACCGCCGCGTCGGTCACCTCGTTGCTGTAGAGGCTCGATTTCGTCGCCTTTCGCATCGCGAAGGTGGCGCTCGCCCAGACCGGCCCCGCATCCATTTGGGCCGCCGCTTCCAGCACCGTGACACCCCACTGCGTCGCCCCGTCCACCATCGCCCAGTCCAGCGCGGAGGGGCCGCGGTCGCCGACGATGCCTGGGTGAACGATCATACAGCATCGATTTTCATAGACTTCTTTCGGGATTGCCCGCTTCAGAAAGGGGGCAATAACGAGGTCCGGCCGAAACAAATCTACCGCCTCCATGGTCCGCTCGTCGTTGACGTCCATCTCGACCGAGACCTCGTGTGCGTGCTCGCCAAGCGCCACGAAAATCCTCTGACTCAAGGCGTTGAAGGCGGTGACGAGAAGCAGAATGCGCATCTTCAGCAGATCCTCGGGAGCTGTTCCCCGGCGATCCAGTCGACCACGCGCATACCGCCAAGTCTCGTTTTCATCCGCACCAGCGCATGCTGGTCTGTGACGACTTCGCCAATGATTGCGGCATCCCGGCCCATGGGATGAGCGCGTATCTCGGCGAGCAAAGTCTTCGCGTCTTGCGCCACGCAGATGGCGATCAGCTTGCCTTCGTTGGCAACATTCAGCGGGTCGAGGCCGAGCAGTTCGCACGCCGCCGCGACCTCCGGCTTCACCGGAACCGCCGCTTCCCGGATTACCATTCCGACCTTGGACTGCTGCGCGATTTCGTTCAGCGTCGCCGACAGTCCGCCGCGCGTGGGGTCACGCAACACCCGGATACCAGGAACGGAGCCAAGCATCGCCGCCACCAGATCGTGCAGAGCTTGGCTGTCGGAGATAATTTCCGTTTCAAAATCAAGGTGTTCGCGCTTCGACAGGATTGCGACTCCGTGGTCGCCCATGGTGCCGGAGACAAGGATTGCATCGCCCGGCCGGGCATTGCTTCCGGAGATGTCTGTGCCGTCCGCCAGCACGCCAACAGCGGTCGCGGAGATGAAAACGCCGTCGCCTTTGCCCTTCTCCACCACCTTGGTGTCGCCCGTAACCACGGGTACGCCTGCTTCCCGGGCGGCAAAAGCCATTGAAACAACTATTCTTTCCAGTTCGGCCAACGGAAAACCTTCCTCCAGGATGAAGGACGCGGACAACCAGAGCGGCCGCGCGCCCATCATGGCGACGTCGTTGATCGTGCCGTGGACCGCCAGTGCTCCGATATCCCCGCCCGGAAAGAACAGAGGCGAGATGACATGCGCGTCCGTTGCCATCACCAGGCGTCCGCAGACGGTGCCGAGCAGGGCCGCGTCGTTAGCCTGGGCCAGGAACTCGTTGGCCAGATGTCTTTGAAAAATATCCCGAATCAGCTCGGCCATCGCGCGGCCGCCCGCGCCATGCGTCATGTCCACCGCGCCGCGGACCGACGAGGTGGTGACGGCTAGCCTGGGATCGTTCGCGCTCATTATTCCGCCGCCTCCAACAGCTTCGGCTCGCGGAAACGGCCATAGGTCCAGTAGGCCGCGCAGGCACCCTCGGAGGAGACCATGCATGAGCCAATCGGGTTCTGCGGCGTGCACACGGTGCCGAACAGCTTGCAGTCGGTCGGCTTCTTCAGCCCGCGCAGGATCGACCGGCATTCGCAGGACTTCACCTGGCGCGAAGCCTTGACCGACAGCTCGAAACGCTTCTCGGCGTCGAAATCGGCATAAGCGTCGCGGATGCGCAGGGCGCTGTAGGGCACGGTGCCGAGGCCGCGCCAGTCAAAGGTCTTGCGCAGCTCGAAGACCTCGCTCACCAGTGCCTGCGCCTTGAGGTTGCCCTCCTCGGTCACGACGCGGGTATATTCGTTCTCGACCTCGTGCCGGTCTTCATTGACCTGCCGGATCAGCATCAGGATGGACTGCATGACGTCCAGCGGTTCGAAGCCGGCGATGACAACCGGCTTCTGGAATTCCTCGGCAAAGAATTCATATGGCTGCGAGCCGATCACGGAGGAGACGTGCGAAGGTCCCAGAAACCCGTCAATCTTGACGATGCCCAGTTCCCGCACTTCCGGCGATTCAAGAATGTGAGAGATCGCGGCCGGCGTGAGCACATGGTTGCAGAACACGCTGAAATTCTTGAACCCCTCGGCTTGCGCCGTCTTGATCGCGACGGCCGTCGGCGGCGTCGTGGTTTCGAAACCGATGGCGAAGAAGACGACTTGCCGCTCGGGGTTTTCACGCGCGATCTTTAGGGCATCGAGCGTTGAATAGACCATGCGGACATCCGCTCCGTCCGCCTTGGCGCGGATCAGGCTGCGTTGCTTGGTGCCCGGCACGCGCATCATGTCGCCATAGGTGCAAAGGATGACCCCGTGCCGCTCGGCGAGCTCCACCGCATCGTCGAGGCGAGAGATGGGAAGCACGCAAACGGGGCATCCGGGTCCGTGCACGAAATGCACGTTCTGCGGCATCAGGTCCTGCACGCCGTGGCGAAAAATCGCATGCGTGTGCCCACCGCAGAACTCCATGAAGTGGTAGCTCTTTTGCGGATCAGCCTCGATCGCGATGGCGCCGGCGATGGTCTTCGCAAGCTCCTGGTCGCGATATTCGTCGACATATTTCACGCCGAAATCTCCTCCAGTCCCTCCTCCAGCACGCCCGCTTCGGCCATCAGCTGCTGCGTGCGCTCGGCCTCCTCGGGGCTCACCTTGTGGAGCGCATAACCGACATGGACGAGCACGAAATCGCCAAGCGAAACGTCTGCCACCAAAGCCAATGAGATGCGCTTCGTGACCCTGTCGAACGCGACCACGGCCATGTCGTCATCGAGCAGTTCAACGACGCGGGCGGGAATGGCCAGGCACATCAGGCTGCTCCGAGCTCGGCCGCCCGCCGATGGCCGACTAGCGCCATGGCGCGGACCGCGCCGATCCAGGCCGTCCAGTCCGACATCCCCTCGCCCGTGCGCGCGGAAACCCTCAGCACCTTGATCCGCGGGTTCACCTTTCGGGCGTTGGCGATGCAGGCCTCCACGTCGAAGTCGAGATGCGGCAACAGGTCAGTCTTGTTGAGGATCATGAGATCG
Organism: Mesorhizobium sp. M0701; assembly: GCF_040320365.1. Lineage (NCBI taxonomy): Bacteria > Pseudomonadati > Pseudomonadota > Alphaproteobacteria > Hyphomicrobiales > Phyllobacteriaceae > Mesorhizobium > Mesorhizobium sp. M0701. Next base: position 5,786 of record NZ_JAMYPO010000071.1, on the reverse strand, counting down.
GCGGCGGCGAACATGTCGTGATATTTCAATGGCTTGTCCTCGCCCTCGGTGACTGAGAGCACCACCACCTTGTGTGCCTCGCCTAGGTCGAAGCCCGCCGGACAGACGAGGTTTCCCACGTTTTCGACGAGGAGCAGGCCTCCTTCGGCAAGGTCGAGTTGATCTGCGGCATGGCCGACCATATGCGCGTCGAGGTGGCAGCCCTTGCCGGTGTTGACCTGGATCGCGGGCGCGCCGGTGGCGCGGATGCGGTCGGCATCATTGGAAGTCTGCTGGTCGCCCTCGATCACGGCGATCGGCAACTTGCCCTTCAGTGCCTCGATCGTGCGGCAAAGCAGCGTCGTTTTGCCAGAGCCGGGGCTGGAGACGAGGTTGAGCGCAAGCACGCCGCGCTCGGCCAACATTTTCCTGTTCGCATCGGCATACTCGTTGTTCTTGGAATGGATATCCTTTTCCAGCTTGACCATCCGCGCCTGGCTCATGCCCGGCGCACGGGTGCCATCGGGGCCCGAGCCACAATCGTGCACATGATCGTCATGATGGGGGCCGTGATCATGATCGTGGTGGTGATCATGATCGTGGCCGTCATGATGGTGATGGCCATGCGCCTTGCCCTCGATCCGGACGGCGCCCTCGCCGCATCCGCAAATAGTGCACATCAGCTCACCTCCAATTCCCTGATCTTCATTTCTTGGCCGCCGGTCACCTGCAGCTGATGGCTTCCGCAGTCCGGGCATGGATCAAAGCGTGCCGCGATCGGCACGCTCTGGCCGCAAGGCATGCACCAGGCCCTGCCTTCCGTCTCGACGATTTCCAGCCTTGCGTCTTGCGCCAGAGAGCCACGCATGACGACATCGAAGCCGAACTTCAGCGCCTCGATTTCGACAGCGGATAGCCGCCCGATTTCCATGCAGACGCGGCCCACCTTCCGAAAATCCTGTCTCGCGGCCTCTTCCTCGATGATGCCACGGACGCTCTCGCATATCGCCATCTCGTGCATCAGCGGAGCCTGATATCGTAGCCGACGCAGGGGTCGATGGCCCGGACCAGGAGATCGGCCTGGACCGCCAGATCTTCACGTCCGGATGCAGCGAGCGCCGAAAGCGAGCTCGCGGCAATGCCGCTCTCGGCGAAATGAATGCTGGTCGGAGCCGTGATGGCGTAGTCGGCGATTCGGTCGTCGTTCAAAACAATCCGATGTTCCAGCCGGCCGCGTGCTGCCTCGGCGAAGGCAGTAGCAGAGCGGCCCCCGTTCTCGTCGCGAAAGACTTCGCGCGTAGGCACTTCGGACCCCTCCGCGACATCCCGCAGGGCCGCGAGCCCTCCGGCGATCTGCGCCGGCAGCGTCGAAGCCTCGACCACGCGGGCAGCCAGCCGCGCGGCCAGGCCGGCTCCACCGTCTTCGGAAAGGAAAGCGCGAACGAGCGGCGCACCAGCCTGCCTGGCGAGGCAGCTCGTGTCGGCCGACGTTTCCTTCGGCAAATGCTCGTTTCCCCCGTTTGTCGTTTCGGGGTGGCCTATCATGGCCCAGCCCAATGCCAAGACCGGGGCGATGAGACGGGCCGCAATCGTGCTGCGCTCCATAGCCCACTGCGCGAAGGCATCGCGATCCATCGCGCCAAGCGGCTTTTCGCCTTCGTAGACCACGGACTGCGTTAGATGGCTCGCTTCGGCGGCCGTTTCGGCAGCGTCCGCGCCCGGAATCCCCACGCACACGCCGGGAACGAACGCATTCCCGCCTGGAAAAAGCGCCTGCTTGAGGCGCTGCGGCAGGCGCATAGCCCGGCGCAGGGTTTTACCGTCCGCAGGCTCGCCCGCGAGACTGGCAGTATCCAAGCCAATGCGCAGCAGGTGCTCGCGCAGCGTTTCGGTAAGCACAAGAAGCCGCCGCGCTTGCTTCGTGCGCCGGTCCGTCCCGATCTCCAGGGCGGCCTCGGCTGCCTCAACGCTCGCCGCCGACTGCGCAATACTACAGACACTGAACAGCGAACCGATCGCCGAGATGACCTCCGTCACCGGTCGGGCTCGCACGATCGGGCCAAGCGCAACCGGGCGCGGCGGCGTGACGATGGCTTCCATAACGCGACCGCCATCGCAGACGAGATCGATGGAGACGCGGCCATCAACCCTCATGCAGCGGTCTCCTCCTTGTCGCCCAAACCGAACAGCCAGCGGCGGGTCAATTTCGCCGGCTGGGAGCTCGCGGGTGTTCCGGCTGTCTCAACCTCGTCCAACGCGCTTGCCTCTCCCTCAGGTAGCCGGCCTTCCCAGACACGGATCATCTCGCCGTCTTCGTCTTCTTCCGCCTCACGGTTGAACAGTTCCGCAAGCACCTGCCGCGCGGCCTCTTGCGCACTCTCCTGGTCGGCGAATTCGAACATCGGCGAGAACAGCGAGCACATGCGGTAGCAGCCGAGCTCCTCTTCATAGGCCCGGAAGAACTCGAACCGGCCCGCCGGGAATGATGCATGCTCCTTGGTGCCCGTAGCCACGCGCGGGCGCGCTTGCCCGTCGCCAAATGGTAGAAGCACGAGGTTCATGAGCCAGGGCGTGACAAGAACCGCGAGCCATTTGCCCTGCCACTGCCGCACGCCCACCGCGCTGACGCAAAGCGCCGGATTGAGGATCGGAATTCCTGCCATGGCCGTCCGTTCGATCCGCTGAAACACGAACTCTAGATGGGCAGCGACGGCTTGCGAATGATCCATGTCAATCGCTCACGACCATGAAGCCCTGCTTGGAGCCGTCGCAGGTGGGGCAGCTCCAGTTCGCCGGCAGTTCGGCGAAGGGCGTGCCGGGCGGGATCTGCCAGTAGTCGTCGCCCTCAGCCGGGTCGTAGACATGCCAGCAAATCCTGCATTCGAGCCGCGACATCGGGCCGATCTTGGCATTGTCGCCGCCATATGAACCGGCAAAGAAGGAGTCGTTCACCGGTAGACCTCCAGGATTTCGAGGAGCCGCTGGCGGCTGTCCGCAATATCCTCGGGCGCGGCGCGGACCACCCCCGGCAAGGCCGTGACCTCGATCGTGTTGAGGATGAGATCGTCGGTCGAATTGAAGAAGCGCACCCACCAGACGCCGCGCGTCCCCGTCGTGGTCACGCGGCAATTGCCGTAGCCACGCGACAGCACGACCACCGGCCCGTGGCCAAGCAGGCCGTCGAGGAAGGTCAAGTCCTCTTCAGTGTGCGGCAGCAGCGACAAGTTTATGGCGTGCGGCCCGACGTCGGGCCCGACGAGCGGGATGCGGCCATTGAGCTCCGAAATCAGCGGCGGCGCGTTGAAGACGCCCGTCGGATAGGTCGCCGGCGCAGCGAGCGTATTGCGGCAGCCGGCGAAGGCCCTCTCCAGCACGGCCGAGGGAAAGGCGCCGACCTCGACGAAATCGCGCACGAGCCTGCCATCCGTTCCGGTCTGGCGCACGCGCCAGATACCGGCGAGCACCGACTCCTGAGCCTTCAGGTCGTCGCCGCAGATGATCAAGACCTCGCCCTCGCCCAGCGCCTGGTCGATCAGCGCAAGATTGGCGTGGTCGAGGCCGGAAAGATCATGCACCGCGTTTTCGCAATCCGGCGAGGACCGGCCGAGGCTTTCAGCCAGCGCGGAGAGCACCGCCAAAGCAGCTTCGAGCCCGGCGACATTTTCCTTCTCCGGCAACACGGGTGACGCAGAGGTCGCCATGCCCTTCGGCATTTCCATATACTGCAAGTCGCTGCCGTCCCCTTCGCTCGGCTGTGAACCCGGCCCGATGCCGCCGAATAGCGATGCTGCCATGATGCGCCCTCCCGGCCGCTTTCGCTCACTGGAAATGATCGTGGTCGTGACCGTCGTGGGTCGCGCAGGCTTCGGGAAGCTCGAAAGGCGGCGGCGCGCTCGGCCCGCGCCTCAGTATGCCGTCGATCTCAGTGAGGTAGTCTTCCCAGTCGAGCACGCGCTTTATCGCGCCGAGATATTCGCCGTTCCTCAGGAAGACAAGCGCCGGGAAGGCGTCGAAGCGATAGCGGCTTTGCAGCTCGCGTTCGCTCTCGCGCGATACCACGGCGGGCTTGAACACGCCCTGGAAGGCCTGCACCAGCTCCGGCAGGATCACCGCCACATCGTTGCTCTCGGCGAGCCGCAACCAGTCACCGGGAAAAAACAGCGCGGTGAGGTCGTGGGCCTCGGCGAATGCGTCGATGTTCGCCTCGTCAACCACCGGGATGCGGTGGCGCTCCATCATCATGGTGAGAACGGGTGAAAACATGGACTCAGGCGTCCTCCGTGCCTTGCGGTGAAAGGGCTTGCCCCGGCCGCAGATGCTCCGGCAGTTGCGGCTCGCGGCCGACCAGGTCGGCGAAGAGGTGGTCGAGGTCGGTGTCGCCGGCGAGCGCACGCTCCGTCGCTTCGATCGCGTCGGCGATCAGGCGCGCCGTCTCGGCAGTGACAGTCTCGCGCGCGGTGTCGAGGAAGGCGAGTATCCACGTACCCGCTGGCTGGTCGCCGACCAGGGTCATATCGAGGCGCCGCGTGCCGCTGCGACCGGTGCACAGGGCAATGCCGCCGCTGCATTCAACCACCTGGAAGGGAACGCCGACACACATCAGCCCTGCCTTCCAGACGATTGCAAAAGCGCGTCGACCTCGCACTCGAAATTCGCCGGACCAGCGAAGGCACCATTCGCGAGAAGCCGCGCGTCGCCGTGACGACAGGCCTCTTCCGGTCGGGGTCGACCGCTCTCGTAGATGCCGATGCGCATTTCGCGCGAGGCGAGCGTCTCTTCTTCGGCCAGCGGTTCGGTGCGCTTGGCGATCGTCGCGCCGAGCCAGGCGAGCCACTCGATGGCGATCTCGATTGCAGGCTCGATCTGAGCCTTCACCGCGGGCCGGAGACTGCCGCCGTAGTCGTCCAGCTCGACCGGTTGCACGCCGACGAGAAGGAGATGGGCGGGATAGTCACCCATCATCTCGGCCATGGCGAGAACTTCCTGAAAGCCAGTCTGGTGGAGCGAAATCTTCTTCACACCGAGGAAGGCCGGCACCTCGCTGCCTTCGACGAGCTTCAGCGTGCCAGGCGCCAGGCCGTAGTCGACCGTGTCGAACACCACGAGGATGTCGGCCTCGCGGATATGTTGGAGGAGGTAGATGCCCTGCGTGCCGCCATCCATGGCCCGGACGTTGTCCGCCGTTTCGCAGAGCCGGTGGAACTCCTCCACCACGCGGATGCCGAAGCCCTCGTCGGCCCATAGCAGATTTCCGATGCCGAGCACGAGCACCCGTGGCGCGTCCTTCATTGGGAAGCCTCCTTTCGACCTTTTTCTTCCAGCAGCAAGAGGCGGGCCAATTGGCCGGGGGCCGGCAAATGGTTGCGAAATAGGTTGATCTCTGGATAGCGAACGACGCGTATGGAAAGCGCGATGACGATTTTACCGCACAAACGGAAAGTATCCTTCCATTGACGGATACGGCAACGGCCGGACTGAGAACCGAAATTCCAGGCCGATGGAAAGTTTGCGTTCACTCGCCCACCCCACTCCGCCTCGCTCCGCACCTTTGCCCTGAAAGGGATAGAGGAAGGGCGCCGGGCGTTGCGGTTGGCACTTCCTCTCCCCGTCGAACGGAGGAGAGGTGTCGAGGCAAGCCGAGACGAAGTGTGGATCGACTTGAAGGCAACCCGTCTTGAAGAAAAGAGCCGGGGGGGGGGGACCCCCCCCCCCGCCGGGGGGGGGGGGGGGAGGAGAGGTGGGGGTAAGCAGCGCGCCCCGGGGCGCCGAACGGCGGCCGCCCCCGACAAAACGGACGCGGATGAACA
>NZ_JAMYPO010000070.1:0-20162 GCF_040320365.1 Mesorhizobium sp. M0701 | reverse complement strand
CTTCGCCGGCATCCTCGCGGATGTCTGCGCACGGCTCGGGGCCGATGTGGATCGCTATTCCTTCATCGCAGTGGACTTCCACCACTTACTCCTTGCCGGTCTCCCGGCGCACTAATTTTGGAATGTACACCCTAGAAGGTGCGCTTGACGGATCGGCGAGGTCCGGTTTTGTAGAGGTTCGGAGCGCTTCTTTATCTAATCGGAGCGCGACAAGGCAATCGAGATCACATTGTCAGTATCTGTTTCAGGTAGCTCGAACAGCATTGGCAAAATTCCCCGCTCGGGCGGCGTTCTCATGATCACCGTCCCTAAGCGAGCTCGGACTTTACGACTTTCCAGGATACCTATGGCCCCGACGCAGCGGGTGGAGCTATCCGTCACTTCCCTACACCCTGTGCGCCGCCACCAATCTCGCGTAGAAAGCCACTGGCCTAACCCGGCCCTGCGAGGCGAGAAACTCCATGCGAATAGTGTTGCCTGTCCTGTTGCTCGGCGCCGCCCTCGCCAGCCTGTCGCCCGCCAAGGCAGCGGCCGGCGATTGCGGCGATGCCGCCGCGCTGGTGCAGCAGGCCTATCCCAAGGCCCGAAAGAGCGCCGACGGCACCTCGTTCACGCTTGAACCTCATACCAGCATCGCCTTGACGCTCCCGGGGAGCGATGCGCCGTTCGGCCTGGTCTGCAAGATTTGGCCCGCCGATGTCGACCTGCTGTTGGTGGCTGTGCCGCTGATCGACAGCGCTAACGGCGACCACCTGCATGTCGGCGATATCGAGCTTCTGGTCGTCGACAGGAATACGCTGCGTGTGCGCCAGCGCCTGCTCCAGCCCGGTCTGATGACCGACGACGCGATTGTCATCGAGAAGGTGGACTTCGACACCGGCCGCTATGCACTGGCCCCTGGGGTAACCGCCTTCGGCCTGAGCATCGAACTGGCACACCATTCGCTGACCGCTCCCTTCACTGAAACCGACCTGCGGCTCTACGCTCTCACCGGCGATACGCTACGCGTGGTGCTCGACGGCCTCGTGGTGGCCGGCTCTGGCGCCGATAGCGATGGTAGTTGCGCCGGATACTTTCATTCCAGCCAGGTCAGCCTGGCGATGAGCCCGGCGCGCCACCACGGCTATCATGACATCATTGCGGTCGAGCGGACGGATACCGATAATCCCTCCCCCGACCAGAATGGCGAATGCCGGTCCCATCCCGGCAAGCCTGTGAAGCGGACCTACCGGATGCGCTATGACGGCAGCCGCTATGCGGTTCCCGCGGCACTCAGGGTGATGGGGTTGTGACGCGGCCGCACACGTCCCTGCCGGGGTTCGCCAATGTGATCAATTCCAGTTGAAAGGGTATCGACCATTAATTCTCTCGTGGTAGGAGGCGCTCAAGGGGGCTCTTCCCAAAGGAGCTGATGATTTGTGGTGGTCAAGATTCAAAAGGGGTTTTGCCGGAACGTGGGACGACAGACTTGACGGGCTATTCTCCGCAAAGGTCGACTACGCCGGAAAATCCATTCTCGATGTTGGCTGCAATATGGGTGTTGTCGCCTATGAGATATCCAAGCTGAAACCCAGTTCGATCCACGGGATCGACGTTGCCAAGCCGCATATCGAGACTGCAAAGATGTTGTTGAGTGGCTCCCCGGTGCATGCCCGGTTCGATCGCCTGAATCTTGGCAGCCGGCGCCTCGGCAATATCCTTCTACCGAAATACGATATCGTCCTGCTGCTGGCCGTCTATCAGCACATGCAGCGCAACATCGGCCCAGGCAAGGCGCGAAGGGTGCTTTCCAATATTGTGAGGCGCACCTCGAACGTCGTTGCCCGCGTTCCGCCTGGAACGGATGGCGAATTCATCGAAACGCTTTCTGACGAGGGGTTCCAGGTCAAGAGCACTCACACATCGCCTCTTGGTAGTCATGTGCTCGTGCTTGAGAAACCTGCCTTCGGAAATCCGCAGCCATGATGACACATTGCTTGTGGTAATCTGCCTCTTCAACATCCCATGTGCCAGCAGCGGGCGCAGACCCGCTGCTGCCTGCAACTCGGCCCGGGCAACGCCGTTTCGCCGGCAGAAAGCATCTTGCGGATGGACCTCGCGACAATGCCGTTGATATTGAGGGCCGCGGCTGCGGTGTTCTCTGCCACTGCCTTGACAGACTGGATGCGCCCGTTGGCGTAGGTGACGAATACCAAGTTGGCCGTCACGGCGAGAGCACCGGCCGACCCACCTGCGGTCAGCGCGCCGCCGGTGTCGAAATTCAGCCATGTGCGTTATCAGCTCGCAGGCGCCCGTCCAGCGCTCTGGCTCAGGGCGCCGGGCGAGTGAACAGGGTTCGGAATAGCTCCTCAGCACGCCGCAGTCCTTCATCTGTCAGAAACACTGACTTCGCCTTGTTTGCCGGATTCGCGATCAGCCCCTTCTCGTGCAAGCGATCCAGAGCATTCCAATCCAACCCCTTCCAGGCGCGCCTCTCTTCATGCAGCGTCAGCCAAAGCAGGCCCATAACGGCATCGTCGATCTTGTCGGTGTCGATCTCCATGCAAGCAGTTTAACACGCGAAAGCGCCTCTGCCACGATCCACACCGGATGGTTACTCCCTGCCACGAGCGTTCGCCTGAAAACAGGTGCCTCACTCAGGCGTCGCATCCGCGACGGCGTCATTGGGGGGCGACGAGCCGGGACGGGATCGAGTTCATCATGGTGCCTAAGCGGCCGTAGCAGCGTTGCCGCTGGCAATGAAACGCGAATTGGCGAAATCCTCGTCGTCGCTCTGGTTGCGCTTACCGCAGGCGAGCGGCTCACCATTCAGGTGCGCGTCATGCTGCCGGCAGCGCGCGTCACCCCGCCGCGGTGAACCATTCCATAGTGCGACCGACGCGCGGATACGTTTCGCGGGACACTTTCTTCTCCGACGCGCTCTCCGACCGCAGAAGTCCCAACCTTGCCAGAGGTGAATTTTTGACCCCTGAGCGGTTAATCGCGGAGCGCATTCCGGGCCACAACCGACTTTGCGACATCCCTCCACTGATTCACTGCCCGTCCAGCGCCAGAATGCGAAATCCGCTGTGAGGGTCGCGGCTTAGCAACAACCGCTCGAGGTCGGTCCGACGTTGCAGGGCTGACGTGTTTTCATCGAGCCAAGACTGACTCTGGTACCGTGCCGGGAATGAGCTATAGTTCAGATACTGTGACGGCCGGGCGCTTGCACAATGGCTGGACTGGGTGAACAGATTGCGCGTCAGCAGCGCACCATGGGACCGCTCCTGGTGACGGCAGTGGTCATCGGCCTTGTCGGTCTGCCCGTCGCAGCCTGGCTCGACCTCCGAGACCTATCGGAACGGATGCTGCGCAGGCAAGCCAGCGAAATCAGCCGCATCATCGACGAAATGCGCGGATTCTACGGCAGCGACGTCGTGGGACGCGTGCTGCAAGCTAACGGCGCCGTGACTGCGACGCACAACTACCGGGACGTGCCAGGCGCGATCCCTATTCCAGCAACCCTCTCGATCGAACTCGGCAAGCGCATCAGCGCTCACGACGGCTCGGTCAAATATCGGTTCGTCTCGGATCTGCCTTTCAAAGGTCGCGCCCCCCACCAGCTCGATGTTTTCGAGCGGAATGCAATCTTGGCTTTGCGCGCCAACCCGAAGGAGCCGATCATCGAAGTCTCGGGCTCACTGTTTGACCGGCAGGTCCGCGCCGCGGCCCCTGTCATAATGGGACAAGTGTGCGTGACCTGCCATAACTCACACCCGGACAGCCCCAAGACGGACTGGAAGGTAGGGGATGTCCGAGGGATCCAGGAGATATCAGTCAATCAGCCTATTGCTGCGAACGTGCTGACCTTCAAGTATCTGCTCCTATATTTCGGTTTCGCGGCGGCGGCGGGCCTGACGTTCATTCTCCTGCAGCGTCGGCAGTCCGCGTTGATTCAGGGCATCAACAAGGAGCTTTCGGAGGCAAACGACTTCCTGGCCGCGATTTCATTGAAGATCGCCAAATATCTTTCGCCTCAAATCTACAAAAGCATCTTCAGCGGCCAGAAGGACGTCACCATCGCGACCGAGCGCAAGAAGCTCACGATCTTTTTCTCCGACGTCAAGGATTTCACCGCGATCGTGGAACGGCTCCAGCCCGAGGACCTGACGCTTCTCCTCAACGAGTACTTCACCGAGATGTCGACGATCGCGCTCAAACACGGCGGCACCGTCGACAAGTTCATCGGCGACGCGCTTCTTGTGTTCTTCGGAGACCCCGAGACACAAGGCGTCGAGGAAGACGCGAGAGCCTGCTTGCGCATGGCTGTCGACATGCAGCGTCGGCTCGAGCAGTTGAACAGGGTGTGGCATGACCGCGGAGTTGAACGGCCCTTCCGAGCTCGCATGGGCATCAACACGGGCTATTGCAATGTTGGGAACTTCGGTTCCGATGATCGGATGGACTACACGATCATTGGAGCCGAAGCGAACTTGGCGGCCCGGCTGCAGTCGATTGCCGAGCCCGGCGGCATCTGCCTCAGCTATGAGACTTACGCGCTCGTGCGCGACCTTGTCCGGGCGCGTCCGTTAGCCCCCATTGCCATGAAGGGGATCAGCCGGGAGGTTGTCCCCTACGAAGTCGAGGGCCTCCTGGGTGAACTCGCCCAGCGCCCTCAGGTCATCAGCGAGCATGCGACTGGTCTCGACTTGTTCCTCGATGTTGAGGCAATCGACGAGAACGGGGTGGAGCGGGCGAAGAAACGACTTTCGGAGGCGCTCCTGGCCTTAGCCATCCGAAGCAAGCCCGCCGCATTGTAGGTTCTTGAACGTGATCCAATCTGGACCGTGGCCAGCCAAGTAAAGTCCGGTTCAACACCGTTCAGCCGCGCCGGGCCCCGGCCAGGAGTTCGCGCGCATCATCCTCGTTGGTCATCAGCGCCGTCAGGGCGGAGGCGTCGATGAACATCAGTCATTCTCGTACAGGCTGTCGCGAAACGCCTTGTCGGCGGGCCTGCCGTGATCAGGCTTGCCCCGGGCTCGCAGATCACGGCAGAACCTGACGCCATCTCTAGGAGGGACGGTCTCGCCTGTTCGCGCTCAAGCTCATGCTTGAGCGCGGCATGGACGGCCTCTGTCAGACCAGTCCTCTTAAGTGCGGCGACCCGGCGGGCCAGTGCGTCGGTCTCGGGATTTTTGATGTGGAACGCCATCACTCGCTCGTATAGCCGTTCAAGAGTATCGGTATACAGCAATTTGGATACACCGTGTGAAGGCCCAGCAGCATCGACCGGACACGAAGCGAATCGGCCACGCCGACCCAACTGTCGGCTGGATGGGGATCCTACCGCTGTGTTTACATATCTCCAGCAGTATCTGAGGTCGCTTGCATAAGTCACTTGCAACACCCGCACTTTCGTACGGGTCTGGAACTGCGCAATCACCGTCTAGCCAAATCCAGCAGCCTTGCCGCTTGCGATAAAATGCGGGTTGGCGAAATCCTCGTCGTCACTCTGGTTGCGCTTGCCGTAGGCGAGCGGCTCACCATCCAGCGTGCGCGTCATGCCGCCGGCGGCGCGTAGCACCGCGTCACCCGCGGCCGTATCCCACTCCATGGTGCGGCCGAAGCGCGGATAGACGTCCGCCTCGGCGCCGGCGACAAGGCAGAATTTCAGCGACGAGCCGACCGAGACGATCTCGGCGGCGCCAAGCGCGCGGATATAGGCGTCGGTTTCCGGCGTGTTGTGGGAGCGGCTGGCAACGACCGTCAGCGGCACCATACCGGCCCTTGCCGAAATCGGCTGGCGATCGACGATCTCATAGTCGTCATTGATCTCGATCGCTTCCGCTTTGCCCGGCCGGCCGGAAAAGAAGCGGCCGGTGCAAGGCGCGAAGACGACGCCGATCTCCGGCACGCCATGGCGAACCAGCGCGATGTTGACAGTGAAATCGGTCCGCCGGTTGACGAACTCCTTGGTGCCGTCGAGCGGATCGATCAGGAAGAAGGCGTCGCCGAGATCCGGCGCCATGATGCCGGCAGAGGCTTCTTCCTCGGCCACGCATGGAATCTCCGGAAATGCCGCACGTAGCCCGGCAAGGATGATCTTTTCGCTCTCGCGATCCGCCTCCGTCACTGGCGAACTGTCCGACTTGCTGTCGACCGCACAGCCGGCACGAAAGACGCGCATCACCTCGCGCCCTGCCGCCAAGGCAAGGTGCTCGAAGATGGCGAGCATCGCTTCGTCGTCAGATACCGCCGCCGCTGTCATATTGGTCTTCGGCAATGTCCCGCTCGTTCAGCCAGTGTTCCAGGGCGTCCACCATCTCCTCGGCCGATCTGCCGAGGGTCTTGAGATGGATTTCGGGCTTTTCCGGCACCTCATACGGTGAATCGACGCCGGTGAAATTCTTGATCTCGCCATTCAACGCCCGCGCATAAAGGCCCTTCGGATCGCGCCTGGCGCATTCCTCGAACGGTGTGTCGACAAACACCTCGACGAATTCGCCGTCGGCCATCAATTCGCGTGCCATGCGCCGCTCGGCGCTGAACGGCGAAATGAACGACACGATGACGATCAGCCCGGCGTCGGCCATTAGGCGTGCCACTTCGGCGACGCGGCGAATGTTTTCGACACGATCGGCGTCGGTGAAACCGAGATCGCGGTTGAGGCCGTGACGGACGTTGTCGCCATCCAGAATGTACGTATGGCGCCCAGTGGCGAACAGCTTCTTTTCGAACAGATTGGCGATGGTCGACTTGCCCGAGCCCGAAAGCCCGGTGAACCAGAACACGGCCGGCCGCTGGTTCTTCATATCGGCACGAGCGCGCTTGCCGACATCGAGCGACTGCCAGTGGATGTTTTCGGCGCGGCGCAGCGAATGCAGGATCATGCCGGCGCCGACCGTGGCGTTGGTGATGCGGTCGATCAGGATGAAGGCGCCGGTGGTGCGGTTTTCGGCAAACGGATCGAAGGCGACTGGCGACCGCGTCGAGATATTGCAGATGCCGACTTCGTTCATTTCAAGCGACTTGGCCGCCTCATGGGCAAAGTCGTTGACGTTGACGCGGTATTTCAGGTCGGTGACGGTGGCGCTGGTCTGGTCGGTCTCGGTGCGCAGGATGTAGGAGCGGCCAGGCAGCAGCGCATGTTCGTCGAACCAGACGATGTTGGCGGCGAACTGGTCGGCGACCTGCGGCCGCGCCGCCGGCGATACCAGCATATTGCCGCGCGAGACTTCCACCTCGTTGTCGAGGACAAGAGTGATGGCCTGGCCGGCAATAGCCTGCTGAAGATCGCCGCCATGCGAAACGATGCGCCTGACGTGCGAGGATTTGCCGGATTTGGCGACGACTACCTCGTCGCCCGGCGCAACCGAGCCGGAGGCGATGGTGCCGGCGAAACCGCGAAAATCGAGGTTGGGACGGTTCACATATTGGACCGGAAACCGGAACGGCAATTCGACCGCGGCCTCGTCGACCGAGACGGTTTCGAGATGTTCGATCAGCGTCGGGCCGGAAAACCAGTCTGTCCTATCGGAACGGCCAGTAACGTTGTCGCCGTAGCGGGCCGACATCGGAATGGGCATGATCGTCTGGAAGCCGAGCTCGCGTGAGAACTGCCCGTAATCCGCGACGATCCGTGTAAAAACCGCCTCGTCGAAACCGACAAGATCGATCTTGTTGACGGCGAGCACGATGTGGCGGATGCCCAGTAGCGAGGCAATGATCGAATGACGCCTTGTCTGGCGCAGCACGCCCTGGCGGGCATCGATCAGCACGATGGCGAGATCGGCGGTCGATGCACCTGTCGCCATGTTACGCGTGTATTGTTCGTGGCCGGGCGTGTCAGCGACGATGAACTTGCGCTTTGGCGTGGCGAAGAAGCGATAGGCTACGTCGATGGTGATGCCTTGCTCGCGCTCGGCCTCGAGGCCGTCGACCAGCAGCGCGAAGTCGACGTCGTCACCGGTGGTGCCGTGCTTGCGCGAATCGCGCTCGAGCGTGGCCAGCTGGTCCTCGAAAATCTGCTTGGTGTCGGAAAGCAGGCGCCCGATCAGCGTCGACTTGCCGTCGTCGACCGAGCCGCAGGTCAGGAAGCGCAGCAGCGACTTTCGTTCCTGCGCCGCCAGATAGTCGCGGACGCCGTCGGTCGGGGCGAGGCTCTTGGCCATGATGTGGCGCATACTCAGAAATACCCCTCGCGCTTCTTCTTTTCCATCGAGCCGGCTTCATCACGGTCGATCAGGCGACCTTGCCGCTCGGAAGTGCGCGCCGTGAGCATTTCGCCGACTATCGCCTCCAGAGTGTCGGCTTCCGAGTCGATCGCGCCGGTCAGCGGATAGCAGCCGAGCGTGCGGAACCGCACCATCCGGTTCTCCACTGTTTCGCCGGGCCGCAGCTGCATGCGCTCATCATCCCTCAGGATAAGCATGCCATCGCGCTCGACGACCGGCCGCTCCTTGGCCAGATACAGCGGCACGATCGGGATGTCTTCCTGGAGAATGTACTGCCAGATGTCGAGCTCGGTCCAGTTCGACAACGGGAACACCCTGATCGATTCACCGGCAGCGATGCGGGTGTTGAAAATCTTCCACATCTCCGGCCGCTGGTTCTTCGGATCCCAGACATGCTGGGCGTTGCGGAACGAGAAGATGCGCTCCTTGGCGCGCGACTTCTCCTCGTCGCGACGGGCGCCGCCGAAGGCTGCGTCAAACCCGTATTTGTCGAGCGCCTGCCGCAGCGCCACCGTCTTCATCACATGCGTATGGGTGTTGGAGCCATGCTCGAACGGATTGATATTGTCACGCACGCCGTCTTCATTGACATGGACCAGGAGGTCGAAACCGAGCTTTTGCTGCATCTGGTCGCGAAAGGCGATCATCTCGCGGAATTTCCAGGTCGTGTCGACATGGAGAAAGGGAAAGGGCGGCTTGGCCGGATAGAATGCCTTCATGGCTAGGTGCATGAGCACGGACGAATCCTTGCCGACCGAATAGAGCATCACCGGCTTGGCGAAAGCCGCGGCCACCTCGCGAAAAATATGGATGGATTCGGCCTCAAGCCGCTGAAGGTGCGTAAGTGCGATGTTCATGGACTGCGAGCGTTCTTTCGTACCGATCCACGGAAGGGCCTGCATCGGAGGCGACCTTCAGCCGCCCGATTCAAACTGCACTTCCGGACAATCTATTCTCGTGCGGGCGTTCTAGCAGATCGTTCCGGTCCAGAACAATGCAAGACAGGCTTGCGGCCGAATGGTTCGGGAATGAATTTTCCATACAGCCGGCAAAATCGGGAAATTCCTGCCCAGCGAGCCGGGGCATGCTGAAGGGACGGGGAAATATTGCCTGGGCCGTTGGCACGCTCCAAGAGCCGGCACCGATTTTGGTGTATCGCCTTTGCCTCGGTCGAAACCGTCCCTGCCGCTAATCTTGGCAAAGGCAGAGGGGGCGTGTCGAAAAGCGATTTCGCTGCCACAATCTTCCAAAACTCGCCCGCAATTGCGAATCTGATCTGCCGGTGGCCGCGATGAGGATTACACTTATTTGCGGGTCACTATCCGGCCGGTCGAACCCTGCAGCAGCTGGGTAGCAGCGGGCGATTAATGGCTAGGGCAAGCTCGAGTTCACCTTCGGCCTGTTCAAGGATCAAGGCGGGTCAGGTAACGAAGGAACGACGAGATCGGGTGGCCGCGAGCGCCGGAGCAATCGTTCCGAATTCGCCAGACGGGATCACCGGCGACGGCAGTGACCTTCAATCGTGCATGCAGCTGGCCAGGCTCGACCAAGCCTCTGACCACTTGGGCCGTCGCCTGACAACGACATGGCTCACGCAGCCCCCTTGCGCACTTCGCCACGTCGCTCGCAGGCGTAGCGGTCGTGACGGATCGGCCCCCACCACCATTCGTTCTGGAGATACCAATCGACCGTCCTGGCGAGACTAGCATCGAAGCTTTCGCGCGGCGCCCAGCCGAGATCGCGCCCGATCTTTGAGGCGTCGATCGCATAGCGACGGTCATGGCCCGGACGATCAGGGACGAAGGCAATCAGGTCACGATACCGCCGGCCGCCGGACCGTGGCCGTCTGCTGTCGAGAATGTCACAGATGGCCTCGACCACTGCGAGGTTGGTGCGCTCCGAGCCACCTCCGACATTGTAGCTCTCGCCCACTGAACCTCGCGTCGCGACCATGTCCAAGGCTCGTGCATGATCATCGACGAAAAGCCAGTCGCGCACATTGCTGCCCCTGCCGTAGATCGGCAGCGCTTTCTCGTCGACCGCATTCAAAATCACGAGCGGGATCAATTTTTCGGGAAACTGGAAAGGACCATAATTGTTCGAGCAGTTCGACAGCAAGACTGGCAGGCCGTAAGTTTTGTACCATGCGCGCACCAGGTGATCGGATGCAGCTTTTGAGGCCGAATAGGGCGAGGATGGTGCATAGGGTGTCTGTTCGGTGAAGACACTGCCGTCGAAGGGTAGATCGCCGAACACTTCATCGGTCGAAACCTGGAGGAAGCGAAACCGTCGTCTTTTCTCGCTGGGGAGTCCGCGCCAATATTCCAGCGCCGAATTCAGCGCTTGATAGGTTCCAACTATGTTGGTCTCGATGAAGGCAGCAGGTCCAACGATCGACCGGTCGACGTGGCTTTCGGCGGCCAGATGCATGACAATATCGATTTCATCGCGATTTAGTACATCCAGAATCGCCCTCGCGTCACAAACGTCGGCGTATTCGAATCTGTAATTATAGGCGTTTTCTATCGATCGAAGAGAAGCGAGATTTCCTGCGTAGGTAAGCTTGTCGAGATTGGTCACACGATTGGCCGGATTGCTGCACAATTGCCGGCAGACCGCCGAGCCGATAAAGCCGGCCCCCCCGGTTACGAGAAAGTTCATGCCACCCTCCTCATGCAATCGCCAGCCGCTCATGCGAACAGATCGATGAATACCGTCTACGCCTCGAGGTCATTCAAAACTAGACTCCGCCAGCCATCACGGGCCATCCACGCGGATCGCAGGATCCTCGAAACAGTTTGCTCGGCAATGCTTGGGCAAATAGGTATCGGCGACATCCATACAGCACCCTGGCTGCGTCCATACCAACCGGAAAGTCAAGCACCTCGCTTCGGACGACACGCGGCTGCATGTCCTGATGTCCTGAGCATGTGGTGGAACTTGCTGATAAGCTTGACCAGCGCCGCCGCGGACGCTGCGGGCTTGCCTCCAGCCGGTTCGGGACCGCCTCAAGGACATGGAAACTTCTATCATCAGGCATAGGCGCAGAAATAGAAATTCACACTGCAAGCTCCTCGGCTCCTTGCTTCAGTGTCACTATCTCTCGCTCATCACCTCAAGCCGCGCCCGATGGGTCGGCTTGTCGCTTACAAAAAGTCCCGAGCATCCCGAATCATCTGCACGATCTCCAGCACGCCTTCGAGACCGAGTGGTCTGATCCCAAGCAACGAGGAAACCGATGCCAGATCGCAGTCGAGCACCGCTAAACCGATGCGTCCGTAGCGGCTGACATCCTCGAAGCTTCTACAGGAACAAACAGCTTGTCACCATTGTGATCGATCTCGATCACCTCACTCTTGCGGCTCAAACGTTCCGCAAAACCTTTGTGGAAGATGATGGCGTTCATGTAAGCAAAGGTCATCGCCAACGCCTCCGTCCGCAGGGGATAATCAACCAGTGAATGAATGAGAAGAAAAGAGACCGACAGAAATGCTGCCTTCTGAAACGGATCGCGACGAACCTCAATCAACCTGTTCAGGAGCAAGCAAAAATAAGCGATCATCAACAGGACAGCAATAACGCCGCCCTCAAAGGCTACCTCAAGATAATCGTTATGTGCATGATTAACATACTTGTCGAAAATCATGCTCTTGCTTTCATAAATTTGGTAGGCCTTTTGAAAATTGCCGAATCCAACGCCAGTTGGCCAATTATCCTTTATCCCGTCGATTGTGGTGCGGGCAAATTCTCCTCGCCCAAATGCAGGATCGATCACTTCCGCATCGATCTTGGTCCAGGCGCCAATGGTGTAGACAGAAAGCCCTACGAAAATGAGGAGGACGCTAAGCCCACCCGACCTTGAATGGGCCGAAAGAAACACGACGGACAATACGGTGATCGCCAGTCCAATCAAAACGCCAGCGCGGGAACCGGCGGCCAAAAGAAGCAGCAAAAGCACGATCAAGCCGATGGATCCGGACAGAAGATGTCCACGGAAGAGACCGTAGTAGACAAGGAAGGGAATGGACACAAAAAGCAAAGCCGAAAAGTGATTCACATTGGCAAAAAGCCCGGCGTTAATCGTAAAAGGCAACAGCCCAACAATGGCGATACTGTCGGAGAGTGAGTATTGAATGGCCCCCGCCAAACCGTTGCAAAGTACCCCCATGAAGAAGAACGGGAGTAGCGCATTGACCTGCTCGACACGTAGCCGCAACACGGCCAAAAAAAATGCAGCTGCACCCACCAGATAAAGCAGACATTCGACCGTGCGTCCGACACCAACGCTGATAAAGCGAAATCGGTTTTCTCCGACCCAGGGACCTCCGAGCAGCAGTTCCGGCCGCAACCCGTTGAATATCGCAGCCGGAAGTGGAACGATTTGCAAAACGCCCAGCCCGACAGCTAGGATCAGCAGCCACAGACCAGAATGCACGGTTCTCTGGCCAGAAGTTTGGGAGAACACGGCCGCGGCGGACACAATTGCCGCAATCTGGATGAGAGTGTCGGAATAGAGGCCGCTCGCCGTACCACCGCCGATCATCAGGGCTAAAAACAAGACTGACCCGAGGAGATATTTATCCCATTCCGACGGCCGATCATTCAAGATGGAAGTCTCTCTATGCTCAATTTGTGCATTATTAACGTGCCCACATACCGAAATCGCCAGCTCTCGGCAATGGCGGCAGTCTGCAACCTCAGCAGCTGCAGCGGGCACGCAGCCGGTCCGACCGAGAAGTCCTGGCTCAGCTCTTGACGGTTATACGTGCCCTCCGGAATGCTTAATCGTCCTATTTCTCCCGCTGGATCAATACACCTCATCGACCAGAACAGTTCCTTCGGACTCTTCAAGTTTCGTGCAGAGGCTATTAGCGAAATCTTGTACGATCCTGGCGGCAGCGCAATGTATTGCTGGAGAGCCGTGTTCTTGACTGGCGTGTTCAAGAACCGGACAGTCGCGCCGCCCTCGCCCTCCACAGCATTTTGGGATGCTGCAAATGTAATTTCCAAGCCCGATTGATCAGAGACCTGCCAAGCGAAAGGCTTTCCGCGGGAGACCGGCTCGAACGTGCTGTTAAAAATGTATCCGCCCAACTTCCGCTCGTCGTCAGTGAGACTGAAAAGAAACAGCCGATATGCCGCGTCATATTTCTTCTGACGAATATAGCCGCTAATTACACGGTTGAGTTCGCTCGAGTTCGGCGGTCTGGGTGATACAGTCAAATCGAGCAGCAGCCGATTTGCGAAATCGAGCCCCTCGGGAGTGTTGCTAAGAGAGAAAAACAGGCTGGCCCTCCAGGGCGCCTCCGCCTTGATGGCAGTCAGCACGGCTTGATATCCGTCGGGGTTTGAGAGAATCGTCGGTATGCCTTTGACGACTGCCGAAAATTGCTCCGGCCATCGCCGTAGCAATATATCAATCTCACCAACGGCCTTTGACAAATCACCCGTTTCTACCGCGTGACTGATGGATCTCTGCAGCGCATGGATTTCTGTTTTGGACAGTTTAAGGGCTTGATTGAAGGCCTCATAGGCCTGGTCTTTTTCGCCCTGCCGGTATTTAATCTCGCCGATCAGACTATAGAGGCGCGCATCAGCGAGATCGAACGCGAGCGCGTCTTTGGCCCTGGTAAGCAATGCGTCAAGATCGGGAGCATCGCTCGTATCGTTGAGGTCGCTGGTGATTTCAGCTATCAGCGCATCAACGTTAAGCGGATCCAGCGCAAGAGAGACGGGTGGCGTCTCTGTCTCAAGAAATCGACTTAGCCCGATTGAGGAAGCCACCAACACTAGAACGGACGCGGCGAACCAAACGACTGAATGCCGAAGACTTTGAATAATCGGGCTGGGTTGCTCCATCATACACTTTGCCCTCAATCTTTGGAGTATTCGGGTCGGCGCCGTAGTTATAGTACTGGTAGTTCATGTACTTGTAAGCGTAATTATAATCGAACTTGTTAACCGCAAACTTGGACATAGCCGCTCCGACTACATTCGCGCCGGCTGCTCGCAGGCGCTTCAACGCCGCCTTGGCCGACTTGCGTGTCACCTGATTTGTTGAAATCACCATTAATGTACCCTCTGCGAGCCTGCTGAGGATGGGAGCATCCGAGAGGCCGACGATCGGTGGGGCGTCGATGACAACAAGATCGAAGCGCTTGCCTAGATTGGTTACGATCAGAGCCATCTTCGGTGAAGAAAGCAGATCCGCGGGATTTGGCGGGATCGTTCCGGAAGTGAGAACAGTCACGTTGGGATACTTCGTCGCCCTGAAAATGCTGGTCAGATCCTCCTTGCGGACCGTGTTTGTCAGCAGATTGCTGAGCCCAATCGTGTTATCGAGGCCAAACAGGCGATGGAGGTTTGGCTTTCGAAGATCACCGTCGACAATGAGAACTTTAGCACCAAGCGCGGCAAAATCCTGTCCGAGCTTGAACGAGGTGGTCGACTTGCCTTCGGAGGGCTCCGCACTGGTGACAACCAGAGATCGTGGCGCACCTTCGGCACCGGAGAACTGCAACGATGTTCGAAGCGAACGGTAAGCCTCAGACAAGCCGGACTTCTGATCGGCGATGCTGGCCGTGAGTTCTCGGTCATCGACAAGCGGCAGGATGCCGAGCATCGCTAATCCTAGCTCCTTCTCGACCTGCTCAGGGTTCGTAAAGGTATTGTTCAGCAGCTCGATGACATAAATAACCGACGCGCTCAGAGCAAGGAAAAGAGCCAGCGCGAGCACGAGATTGACGCTGAGGCGTGGCGAATACGGGCGATCCGGCTGTGAGGCGAAATCGACAATTGCGGCGCTTTGCGTCTTAAGTTCGGAGCTGACACCAACCTCGTTGAGCTTGGCGATAAGGTTGTCATATTGCGATCGGTTCGAATCTACCTCTCGCTTGAGGATAGTGTATTTAATGTTTTTGTCGTTGAAAAGGGTCTGCTGTTTTTCCATTTCAGCAAGCTTAGTCTTGAGATCGGCCTCCTTGTTCTGTGCCTCTTGGTATTTCAATCGGAGTGAGTCTGTTATCGCCAAAACTCCGTTATTATAGAGGCGTTGTAATTCTTTGATTTGTGACTGAAGCTGCTGCATTTCGGGAAAGCCAGGCTTTAGAATGCCTAGCTTCTGCTGGTATTGGCTCGTCAAATCCGCCAGCTTTTCGCTAAGCTTCTGTAGACCTTCGCTTTCCAGAACGGGAGCGAGGCTCGAGCCGCGGCCCTTATCTATCTGGTCTACTACCCGCCCTGCATCAAGGCGGTCCTGAATCGCCGTTGCCAACGCAGTGTTCAGCGCCTCGATATTTGATCCTATCAGCGATTTGTCGTCGCCTGTTATAGTGATGCCCGCGTCCTTGGCATAGGCGACCAGTTCCTCCTCGGATTTCTGAAGCTTTTGCTTCACCTGCAGGACCTGCTCCTGGATGAATTGCCGCGCCAGGTCAGAGGTTTCGCTGGTTTGATCGAGGCGTTGATCGATAAAGCTTTGTGCAACTTGATTGGCAACATCGCTCGCATATTTAGGCTTCTGGTCGACAAATGTGATCGAGAGCAGGCTCGTATTGGGAACTAGGCTAACGGTGAGGTCATTTAGAATCCGCCCGATAGCAATTGCCTCCCGCTGTTCTGGAGTTTTCTCCTGAATTGAAGGCGATTTTGAAACTCCGAACGCGCGATAGAAGATGTTGCCGAGGGAAAAGCTCGGCGTGGGAAAGAGGAAATCCGGCTTTTCACTGAGCCCCAATTGGAACACAACGCGCTGCGCCAATGCGCGGCTTTTGAGCTTTTCACGAGCGGTCAGGAAAGCCCGCACGTCGGCATTTTCAGAAACCACTTCGATGTCCTGGAAGACCTTGGCCGAAGGAACCAGCACTTCCAATTGCGTTGTTGCCTGATATTTTGGCGTCTGCATCATCGTGACGATTACACCGGCAACAAGCCCGGCGGCCACCATCATGACGAACAGCCACCGATACTGGATGACGTAAAAGAGCAGCGTTAGCGGATTAAAGCCTTCTTCCTGCTCTGAGAAGTCGCGGCCATAGCGGCTATAGTTTTGCGCACCGTCATAATAGAGGTCGGCGGACAGGGCCTGGCCATGTCCTGGACCTGCAATTTGGTGCTGCCTGTTGCGATCGAGCATGGTGCGCGGTGATCCTAGATTCGGTTACATTCTGAACGGCAGCGCGCTATATCCCTGGAATCACGGCAATTCGGGCGGCACTGGAGGCAATGCCGAGCGCGTCCTTGAGATTGTTCACCGCTATTTTCGAGCTTGAGGCAAAGACGACAATCTTGTCACCACCGTAAATGCGTGGATTGCGAGCCTTGCCGGCACGAACTGCCTCCACATTGTAATTGGCGACCAGCGTATTTGCGCCAATGTTGCGGTAAATGAACACCTTCTTTGCGTCTCCTATCGGACTAAAATTTCCCGCGAGAGCAATTGCGTCCAGAAGAGAGGAATTGCTCGACACCGGATATATGCCGGCCTTGTTGACCTCGCCGTCAACGGTTATGCGTTGTCCAATCGATTCCTTGACGAAAATCGTCACGTCAGGTGACTGCAGGTATTTGGCGCCGTAGGTGGTCTCGATCTCCTGCTCCAATTGACGGACGGTCTTTCCGGCCGCGGTAACTGTGCCGATGAGCGGAAGCGAAATCTGGCCACCAGAGTCGACTTGAACCGTCCTGTTTAAGTTGTCGACCTGAAACACGCTTACCTCGAGCACATCGTTTGGAGACAGAGGCTGCTCGCTGCCGTTCTGTGTGTTTTGCGGCGCAGGCAGTTCCTTCACCACCCGTAATGCGCCGCCGCCTGAAAGTGGCGTTGACGATGATGTCAATTGCAGCGCATCAACGGACGAGGTTGGTGCCGTCGCCGAAGTGCTCGTGCATGCCGACGTCGCGAGTGAGGCGAGCAAAACGAATACCGTGCCCACATGGATTTTTGCAAAACGAAAACCGCCCATTACGCTGTCCCGCCTTTGAACAAGCGGCCAAAGCCTCCAAAACGGCCACTGTTAGCCACGCTTGGTTTTTTCGGACGTGCTTTTCCAACCGGCTCAAGTGGCCGGTTCGCCAATATTTCACCTGGACGTTTCAACACCATATTGCGGGCCTCGTCGTCCCCACATCGCTTGGCAGCAGCAGCAACCGCCTTAGAAAGCCCAGGACGGCGGCGTATTGCGCTATGGGTGTCCGATGCGATGATATCCACCCTGCCCTCGTCAATCAGCTTTTCCGAATAATAAAGCGCCGTGCGTCCAAAAGCACCAACAATCGAGTCTGCAGTAAGCTGGATAAGGCAGCCGACCGCATTCAACCTCTCGATAACGTCGTAATTCGTTTTGATCCAGGTCAAACGCTCAGGATGAGTAAGAATCGGAATAAAACCGGCGTTTATGAGGCGTAGAGCAAGATCCTCCATTCGTGGAGGCAAGACATGATGCGGCGGTTCGAACAGAAAATAGCGGGACCTGTTTAAGGTCGGCACGCTGCCCGCCGCCAACTGGTCCGGAAGATCCGGCGCTATGTGAACATCGGCGCCGACGTAGAGAGCAAGTGGTATGGCGGCGCTACGCAGCGCCTGATGTAATTCTTGAACCGCTCGGACAATGTTCGATGTTCCGTTCTCGTAAACGCCCGGTGTCACGTGTGGCGTGCAAGCCATGTGGGTCGTTCCGTCGGCCACCGCCAGCCGAGCCATTTCCAGCGATTCGGCAAGACTGGGCGAGCCGTCGTCGAGGCCGGGCAGGATATGGGAATGTAGATCGATCATGGGCGTTTGTGACTGCAGCGAAGCAACTTGGCGACGTCATCCCCAAAAAGTATAAATGCGTCACCCGCAAAACAGCGAATGACGCATTTGTCAAGTTCATGCGATACGATGGATGCCAGGTCCCAGCTACTGGCGGACAGAGTTGTCGTCATCATACGGGCCGATGATCAGCGCCGCACCGGCGGCAAAAGCGGCGCTTGACGTTTCGAGCGCCAGACACATGCCGCCCTCCGCAGGATTGATCTTGACCGTCGCGTTCGTCGTATCCGAAACTTGCACCAACACGCAGCAGCAAAAGATCGCGATCAACAAATTTGCCTGGATAGACCGGCACTTCGCCCCTCATCCCGGCATGTTCGCCAGCCTCACACACCCGCATGACACCCGCATGTCGCCTTGGGTTAGGCGATCCGACCGATGCGGCAGTCGCGATACCAGCACACACGCCAAGCTCGCTCTGTCGCCAACGACAGACACAGCAGAAGGCCACACGCCTCTGCTGCCGTTGCCTTATTTATTACGCGATCAACTTAGTCGCTAACGGCGTGGCCGTGGTCCTTGTCCGCCGTTGCAGCCAGAACACCGGCCCCAAGAGCCATGCCGCCAAAAATGAAGAGCGGCGTGTTGTTGTTTGTGTTAGGATTGCCCGTCTGGGCGGTCTTCTCGGAACCCAGGACATTGAGGCAAATCTTATTCTCGACCCGCGAAATATCCAGCGTCGAATTCGCCGGGACGCTCAGATTACAGCCACCGACCTGAACCGAAGCCGAGCCCTTGGCGCCAACGACGACACGACTGCCGAAATCCAGCGCGCCGCCCGCTTGCGCCGGGCCGTAGCCAGCCACCTGCGAGACCATTACGTCGCCATTGACACGGCCGAGCGATCCAATCGGATTTACGCCGTTATAGGCGGTTGCACAGGTGCACGACCCGTCCTGCGCGAAAGACGACACCGGGGCGAAGCCGGCCAACACAACAACTCCGGCCAACGCACTTTTCAAAACTAGGTTCATCCGCATCAATCCTTCTGTCCCACGTTACCTGAGGCCCACCCAACCGATAAGGTACTCAAAAGCGCGTAACAGCTTTCTGCGCCAAATCCAACCCATTTCGCATATGCGAGATAATTTTTGGTTTCGGTGTGATTGATTGAGCACACCGTTAGAATAGCGTAGCGACCGTCTCAACAGCCCGCCGCAATGCACGTCGCAGACGTTAGTCGTTCAGACGCATTGCACAAAACTTTGGGGTAGACAATGTCCTGATATTGTCCATCCAGCCTCTTGCGTTCAAGTCAGGAGCTAATGAATGGAAGCTACCACTTGGTGGCCACGTTGGACGGCAGCGATGATGTTCGGGCCGGCGGTCCACGTGAAAGATTTTGGTTCTGGTTGTGCTCGACGAGCAAGCGTTTGATTACCGCCTGAAGGTCGACGGTGGAGATGCCTCGCTTGAGACCACCTTAGACAATTTGGCGAAGAAGCCTTCGATCCCGTTGAGGCCCGAGCACGAGGACGGCATGAAGTAGAAGGTGAAGCGCTGGTTGCGCTCGAGCCTGGGCACGGACTTCGGGGCGCTTTGTGAGCGGCGTACCTGTCGAGGATGACGTGGACGAATTTGCGGGTCGGCCCTTCGGCGTCCATGGCATTGAGCAAGCGGATGAAGTCCTGATGGCGGTGAAGACCTTTAGCGGCATTCTGCAGGCCAACGCCTATGGCGGCTATAACCTGCTGTTCAAAGTGGGCCGCGATCCCGGTCCGCTGACCCAGGCGCTGGGCTGGGCGCATGCGCGCCGAAAGTTCTTCGTGCTTGCCGACATCGCTACCAATGCCAAGCGCGGCAAGGATGCCGCACCGATCTCGCCGATCGCGCTCGAGGCGGTCAAAGGAATGGACCTGGCCAGCAGGAAAGCCGGCCGATCGCAGAGGCGCTTGAGGAATGGATGCGGCGAGCGGGCAAGACTGTCCCGAAGCTCTCCGGTTGCTGAGCCAATCGATCATGTGCTGAAGCGCTGGGACGGCTTCACGTCCTTCCTCGGCGACGGCCGGGTTGCCTGACCAACAACGCCGCCGAACGCGCGCTGCGTGGTTTTGCCATCTCGGGGTCATTCTGCCCATGTTGGGCAGGAGGTCGAGGTCTATTACCGTTGGCACCCGTATTTCGGACGTCGGCTTCGC
>NZ_JAMYPO010000069.1:0-21907 GCF_040320365.1 Mesorhizobium sp. M0701 | reverse complement strand
AGGACCCATCACCTTCCGACACGGATTGCAGCACTTCCTGTCCATCGCCCATGGATGGGCGCTTCGAAATGTGTGAATCGCCTAGCACGAAAGTGGGGGAGAGGTGGCTCGGCGAAGCCGAGACGGAGAGGGGGAGCACTCTAGGAAAGCCCCCTCTCCGGCCGCGTGGCCGCCACCACACCCCCCGAAGCGGGGGGGCGGGACCCCGGGCTTGAGATGTCGGAGGGAAGCACCCCTCTGGCCGTCGCTACGGCCTTCGCCAATCTCCAAAGTCACAGGACGCAGGCTCGCGCTTCAGTCCGTCTCACGCAAATAGCTCGCCAGTGCCACCGCATTATTGTGCGCCTCGTCATGCGCGCCGTAGAGCAGCGTCACCCGGCCTTTGCCCAGCAGAGCGCGCAACTGGCCGACCGCCTCGCCGTTCCGGTCGAGCTCATCGCGGTATCGCCGCTGGAATTCCGCCCAGCGCGCCGACTCATGACCGAACCATTTGCGCAACCCATTGCTCGGCGCGATGTCCTTCAGCCAGACCGTCAGCGCCGCGTCCTCTTTGCGGACGCCGCGAGGCCATATACGGTCGACGAGCACCCGCTGCCCGTCATCGGGCGCCGGCTGCTCATAGATGCGCTTGACCGCGAGCTCCATTGCCAACTCCGCATGGGCCAGCAGGCGCCGCTGCTTGCTGGTCTTCGCTTAGAGATCCCGGGCCTAAACCCACTCGCCCTTGCGCATCACCGGCACGCGGCTGCCGTCCTTATGGACGCCGTCTATGTCGATCTTGTCCGAGCCGATCATCCAGTCGATGTGGATGAAACTCTTGTTGCCGCCGCGCGCCGCGATCTCGTCCTGGCCGAGCGAGGCGCCGTCGACGAAGCACTTCGAATAGCACTGGCCGAGCGCGATGTGGCAGGCGGCGTTCTCGTCGAACAGCGTGTTGAAAAACAGCAGCCCACTCTTGGCGATCGGCGAGGAATGCGGCACCAGCGCCACCTCGCCGAGACGGCGCGAGCCTTCGTCGGTATCGAGCACCTTTTGCAGCACATCCTCGCCCTTCGTGGCCTTGGCCTCGACAATGCGGCCCGCCTCGAAACGCACCGCAATGCCGTCGATCAGGGTACCCTGATAGGACAGCGGCTTGGTGCTGGTGACATGGCCTTCGACGCGCCTTGCATGCGGTGTGGTGAAAACCTCTTCGGTCGGGATGTTGGGGTTGCAGGTGATGCCGTTCTTGGCGGTCGAGGCGCCGCCCATCCACTCGTGGCCGTCGGCCAGCCCGACGGTCAGGTCGGTGCCGGGACCGGTGAAATGCAGTGCGTGGAAATTGTGGCCGTTCAGCCATTCGGTGCGGCTCTTCAACGCCGCATTGTGCGCCGTCCAGTTGCCGATCGGGTCTTCGACGTCCACCCGCGAGGCGGCAAAGATGGCGTCGGCGAGCTTGGCCACGGCGACGTCGTCGGCGTCGTCCGGGAATACCTGCTTGGCCCAGGCCTGATCGGGATAGGCGACGATGTTCCAGTTGATGTCGAAGCCGGTGATCTTCTCCAGCGCCGGCTGGTAGGCCATCGAATTCGCCTTGTTGGCACGCGCCACCTTTGCCGGGTCCTGCGCCGAAAGCAGCGACGGATCCTCGCCGCGCACGGCAAGCCTCGCCGCATTGTTGGCGAAGGCTTTTGCCATGCCTTCATAGAGCCAGCCGGCGGCGCGGTCGAAGCCGGCGTCGGCGCCGTAGCGGAAGCGCGCGAGCGTGATCTCATCGTCGTTGAAGATCGGCGTCACCAGGCCCGCGCCTGCCTTGTAGGCGTGCTCGACGATCCGCCGCGTCAAAGGCAGCGCGGCAATAGACGAGGTCAGCACCAGATCCTGCCCCGGCTCCAATTGCAGCCCGACCTTGACGGCGACCTCCGCCAGCCTGTCGAGCTTCACCGGGTCGATGCTTGCGGAAACGCCGCGCGAATGTGTGGTCATGATCCTGCCTGCCGTGATTGGGGACTGTTTCTTACATAGACCGGCGCTAACGACCTTTCCACCGTGATGTGCCGGCAGCCCTAGCTGGCCCTCTCGAGCGACCTGAACTGCGCCATCGTCGCCTCGATCTCTTCGCGGATCCAGATCTTGAAATCCCTGACCTTACGGCTTTCGTTCTTGCTGGCCGAGGTCACCAGCCAATAGCCGAGCCCGCTCTGGGCGCGTACGCCGAAAGGCGCAACGAGACGGCCGTCGGCCAGCGCGTCGGCGGCCAGCAACTGCCAGCCGAGCATAACGCCGTGGCCGGCAATCGCCGATTCCAGGCACAGCATCGGATCTGTGAAGCGCGCGCCCTTCATGAAGGTGACCGGCTTCACCCCGGCCGCTTCGAACCAGCTCTCCCAACTGATCATCGATCTTTCGTCCGTGATCGCACAGGTCAAAGCAAGGTCCTCGATCGATTTCAGCTTGCTGGCGATCACCGGTGCACAGACCGGAAACACCTCCTGCGCCAGCAGCAATTCGGCCCGCCCGCCCGGCCATTTGCCGTCGCCGAGCCGGATGGCGACGTCGATGTCCGAACGATCGAGATCGGCAAGCCGCACCGAGGCATCGATGCGCAGGAGCACGTTCGGATGGCGGGCAAAATGCCGGGACAGCCGCGGCAGCAGCCATTTCGAGGCGAAAGCCGGCGCCACCGAAACCACCAGCGTGCACTCCGAGCTTTCATCGGCAAGCGCCACCGCCTGTGCAAGTTCGCGAAACCCGGCGCTGAGCCGCGCGGTAAAGACGGTGCCGAATTCGGTCGCCACCAGGCCAGCTGGCGTTCGTTCGAACAGCGCCCGGCCGAGCTGCTTTTCTGTTCGGTTGATCTGCTGGCTGACGGCGCTGACCGAGACGTTGAGCTCGCCGGCCGCCGCCGCAAGCGAGCCCAGGCGGGCAACGGTTTCCACGGCGCGCAAGCCGTTGAGATGGACGCGGTTCAGAGTAGCCATACAGTTTTTCTAAACTGGAGCGGCGGAAATCTCAATTGCCGGACGCTAACGAACGGCGGATTCTAAGTGGGTTAGGCAGAGTGAGGAGGCAAATCCGATGAAGATTTTATCATGGCTCGGCGCCTTTTCCCCGATCGGAACCCAGCCGCACCGGCATGACAGCGAGGCCATCAATTGGGTGACCGATCCGCTGTCGCATCCGGTGCTCGACACCATGTCGGAGCGCGAACTCGCCGACATGCCGTTCAGGCTGACCGCGCGTCGTACCCGCTTCGAGACGGCCCCGCCAAGGACCTGCTGCGGCTGAACAAGGACTTGCTGGCACTCAGGTGAGCCGGCCGCCGACGCGGCTGCGCAGCCCTTCTGGCCCAATAAAAGGCGGATTGTCTCGCCGGCAGGCGCACCTATGGTGCACCGCGATGAACATCGCTTCGCCCTTGCGCCTGGCAATCGCCGGCATGATCGCCCTGGCCGTCGCCATGGGCATCGGCCGCTTCGTCTATACGCCGATCCTGCCTGGCATGATGGAAGAGCTCGGCCTGTCGCCGGCCGATGCCGGCTGGATCGCATCGGCCAATTATCTCGGCTACCTCGTCGGCGCGCTTGCCGCCACCGGCGGCTGGGCGCAAGGCCGCGAGCGTCAGCTGATGCTGGCCGGCCTTGCCGCCACCGCGATCCTCGCCGGCTTGATGGGCCTGACCGGCACGATGCCCGGCTTTCTCCTCATCCGCTTTCTTGCCGGCCTCGCCAGTGCCTTCGTGCTGGTCTTCATGACCAGCATCGTTTTCGGCCACCTCGCCGCGGCCGGTCGAAACGACCTGCAGGCGCTGTATTTCGGCGGTGTCGGCCTCGGCATCGCGGCATCCTCGGCGCTGTTGGCAGTCCTCGTCACCGAACATGCCGGCTGGGCGGCGGGCTGGCTGTGGTCCGCGGTGATTTCGGCCTGCGGCTTTGCCGCCGTCGCCTTGCTGGCCGGCGGCACCTCGGCCGCGAACAGCACCACCGGGAGCGAGCCGGCACTGCCAAAAAACCCGTCACTGGTGAAGATCATTGTCGCCTACGGCCTGTTCGGCTTCGGCTACATCGTCACGGCGACGTTCCTGGTCGCCATCGTCCGCCAGGGCGGCGGGGGCCGCGTCTTCGAGGCCGTGGTCTGGATGGTCACCGGACTTGCCGGTTTCCCATCGGTCTGGCTGTGGCAGAAGCTTACGGCCAGGATCGGGCTCTATGCCACCTACGCCCTAGGGTGTTTGGTCGAGGTGGTCGGGGTCAGCGCCAGTGTCATCATGGGCGGGCGCACGGGGCCGCTACTCGGCGGCCTTCTTGTCGGCGGCACCTTCATCGCCATCACCGCGCTTGGCCTGCAGGCCGGCAGGCAGCTTGCTCCGCAAGCACCACGCCGGATGCTGGCGGTAATGACGGCCGCCTTCGGCCTTGGCCAGATCATCGGCCCGATCGTCGCCGGGCTGCTTGCGCAGGCCTCGGGTAACTTTTTCCTCGCCTCGATCGTGGCCGCCGCCGTCCTGCTCGCTTCCGGCGCGATCGCCTGGTCGGCTGCGCCAAAATCGCCATGATTATGGTCTTGCTCGGTTGCGGGCATCGGGCACGGGCATTTTCTTTCCCACTAATGTGTGACTTATGCCCGCTGACCAACGCCGCTGATTTGCGCCGACCGAGGATTTCGCCACAGTGTTCGTATCGTTTTTTCCGCAGCCGAAGCTCTTTTTCACCTCGGCCGCCGTCTGGAGTGCGGTCATGGTGGCCGTGTGGTTTCTCGGCGGCGACCAGCTAGGCGCTTTGGTCGGATTTCCCCTCCCTGCAGTGGACGCGGCGCCGATCATTGGCGTTTCCGTTTTCTGGTCGCCTCCGTTCCTTTGGTTCTACATCTATTTTACACTTGGTGTGCTGCTCTTTTACGCCTTCTGGCATTGGTATTCCCCGCACCCGTGGGACCGCTGGTCGATCCTTGGCAGCTCGCTGATCTTGTTCACGACCTATTTTCAGGTTCAGGTAAGTGTAGCGATCAATGCCTGGTACGGGCCGTTCTGGGATCTGATCCAGGGCATTGTGAGCAAAAGTGTGAAGGCGACAGAGTATGATGTTTATGCGCAGTTAATAACTTTCCTCGGCATCGCTCTGGTGGCTGTTACTGTTTACGTTCTGACAAATTTCTTTGTAAGCCATTGGGTGTTTCGCTGGCGGACAGCGATGAACGACTACTACATGTCCTATTGGCCTAGGGTGCGGAGCATCGAGGGAGCTTCCCAGCGCGTGCAGGAAGACACGATGCGCTTTTCAAAGATCATGGAAGATCTTGGGACCAGCTTTATTGATTCGATAATGACTTTGATCGCCTTCATGCCGATTTTGCTTGCCTACTCAAAGCACATTACGGCATTGCCTTTCATCGGTCAGGTGCCGCAGCCGTTGGTTTTGGCTGCGATCTTCTGGGCGATGTTTGGGACGGTATGCATTGCCACCGCCGGCATAAAGCTGCCCGGCTTGCAGTTTCGCAACCAGCGCGTCGAAGCCGCTTACCGCAAGGAACTTGTTTATGGTGAGGACGATCAGTCCCGAGCGCAGCCGCCGACCGTTTCCGAATTGTTCGGAAATGTGCGCCAGAACTACTTCCGGCTCTATTTCCACTACGTCTATTTCAATGTGGTCCGCTATCTCTACTTGCAACTAAATACCATATTCCCTCTTTTTTTGATGACTCCTTCGTTGGTCGCCGGAACCTTGACGTTGGGTCTCGTCAACCAGGTCAATTCCGCGTTCAGCCAAGTGACCAGCTCGTTCCAATATCTTGTTAATTCCTGGTCAACGATCGTTGAGCTCTTGTCAGTCCACAAGCGGCTGCGAGCGTTCGAAGCCACGATCAAGGGCGAGCCGCTGCCGGCGATCGACCAGCACTATCTGGAACGTGAGCAAGCCGGGCTGCGTCCTGAGGACCAGCCGGCAAGCTAAGACTGGCGGGCGGCGAGCACTGGGCTCAGCCGCCCACCGCCGTCTGCCTTTCTCCGCGCCGCGCGACATAATCGCGAAAACTGATGCACTCGACGTCCGCTTTGACGCAGACCTCGCCGGCAAAGCGTTCCAGCGCGTTCCAGTAGGCGCCGTCATTCATCAGCGTGAAGTGGAAGCCGAGCTCAAGCGGAATGCGCTTGCCCTGGTATTGCGCATCAAAGGCGGCGCGGAACGCGTTATAGGTCCGGTCAGCGAACTCTTCCGCCATGCTCGGCCGCTCGAAGCCGCCGGAATGTCTGACATAGAGATTGTAATCCATGGCGATCACCCGCCTTGAGCTCGGCCCTTCCGGGATCTGCGGCAGCGAAAAGCGCGTGATGCCGTTGACGGTCGGCGGCTCGACCGGCCCGCGCGAGACGCCGCTTGCGTCGAGCAGGAAGCCGGCCGCGGGCAGCGCCTCGTAAAGCGCCTTGTTTGCCGACAGATAAGGCGCGCGGAAGCCGACCACTGCCTTGCCTGCGAAATCGCGCCAGCCCTTCGGTTCAGGAGCAATGCCGTTGATCGAATAGGCGTTTTGGAGAATATGCTTGAACGAGCCGAACTCGCTCAGCCAGTCGGCTTTGCTCCAGTCCTTGCCGTCGAAATGGCCGCAGCCATGGCTGCCGATATCGTGGCCTTCCGAGGCGGCAAGATTGATCTGCTGGAGCCGGTCGGCGACTTCCTGTTTGGAGGCGGCAAAGCCGATATTCGATTTGCCGGGTGTTTTGCCCGGCGCGGTGTATTCCTTGCGCGTCTCGGGTGACAACAGAAACACGCAGGAGACAAAATAGGTGAAATGCGCACCTGTGCGTGCGGCCAGCGCCCGGCTGCGCTGCCACTGCGAAATGTCGCGGGCGCTGTCGAATGAGATGATGACGATCTGCTTCGGTTTTGCGGGCGGCGCCGGCGGGTCGGCAAAAGCCGCGCCGGCAGCAAACACGGCAATGGAAAACGCAATAACGCGGGACAAACGGGGCAAAGGCATCTGACTTGATTTAGGGAATGTAGAAGCGACGCCTACCGGTGAAATATGGCACGGGTAGGATCGACCTGTACGGCCGCCGTTGACGGCGACTGCCTCGTGAATAGGCGATTTTCCTGCCGAACCCCTTCCATGCCGGCAAAATTTCGCTAAAACGCGGGCTCATCAACCGCCCCGCCTGGGGCAGGAAATGGTTTTGATCCATGTCGGACGACAGTTTTATCCGCGAAGTCAACGAAGAGATTCGTCGCGACCAGGCGCATGCGCTGTGGGACCGTTTCGGTCCCGCCTTGCTCGTGCTGGCCGTGCTGGTGGTGCTCGGCACTGCCGCTGTCGTCGGCTACCGCTATTGGGACGAAACCCGCGCCAACCGCTCGGGCGATGCCTTCTCGCAGGCGCTGAAGCTCGCCAATGACGGCAAGAACGACGAGGCGCTTGCCGCTCTGGAGGCGTTGGAGAAGGACGGCTACGGCGCCTATCCGCTGCTCGCCCGCATGCGCGCGGCAACCGTCAAGGCGGACAAGGGCGACGTCGACGCCGCCGTCAAGGATTTCGACGAGGTCGCCGCCGACACCAAGATCCCCTCCGGCATTCGCGACATGGCCCGCCTCAGGGCAGCGCTGCTTCTGGTCGATCACGGCTCTTTCGCCGATGTCTCCAGCCGCGTCGAGGCGCTCACCGCCGACACCAACACGCTGCGCCATACGGCGCGCGAGGCGCTTGGCCTTGCCGCCTGGAAGGAAGGCAAGGCGGCGGATGCATTGAAGCTGTTCGACCAGATCGCCGCGGACGACGGCGCCCCGCGCAACACGCGCGAGCGGGCGACATTGATGTCCGAGCTGATCCGCGGCTCGGGCGGCGTGTCGTGATAGTCCATGACCTTCAAAGTCGCCATCATCGGCCGGCCTAACGTCGGCAAATCGACCCTTTTCAATCGGCTGGTGGGAAGGAAGCTGGCGCTTGTCGACGATACGCCCGGCGTCACACGCGATCGCCGCGTCCATGCCGCAAAGCTCTACGACCTGCATTTCGACGTCATCGACACCGCCGGCTTCGAGGATGCGGCTGCCTCGACGCTGCCCGGCCGCATGCGCGCCCAGACCGAGATCGCCATCCGCGAGGCCGACCTGATCTTTTTTACGATCGATGCCAAGTCCGGGCTGATGCCCGACGACAAGACGTTCGCCGAGATCGTGCGCAAGTCCGGCAAGCCGGTTGTCGTCGTTGCCAACAAGGCTGAGGCGCGCGGCGCCCAGGGCGGCATGCTGGAGGCCTGGGAGCTCGGCCTTGGCGAACCGATCCCGGTCTCGGCCGAACACGGCCAGGGCCTGCCCGATTTGCGCGACGCGGTGATCGCAGCACTTGGCGAGGCGCGCGCCTTCGGCGAGGACGAAGAGGCCGGCGAGGATGAGGTCGCCGCCAGCGAGGTGCTAATCGGCGAGGACATCACCGACCCGGACGCCGAGCCGAGCTATGACGACACCAAGCCGATGCGCATCGCCGTCGTCGGCCGCCCCAACGCCGGCAAGTCGACGCTGATCAACGCACTAATCGGCGAGGAGCGGCTGTTGACCGGCCCTGAGGCCGGCATCACTCGCGATTCCATCTCGGTCGACTGGGACTGGCATGGCCGCCGCTTAAAATTGTTCGACACCGCCGGCATGCGCCGCAAGGCCAGGATCCACGAAAAGCTCGAAGTGATGTCGGTGCAGGACGGCTTGCGCGCCATCCGCTTTGCCGAAATCGTCATCATCGTGCTCGACGCCACCATTCCCTTCGAGAAGCAGGATCTGCAGATCGCCGACCTGATCATCCGCGAGGGCCGTGCCCCGGTGATCGCCTTCAACAAATGGGACCTTGTCGATCATCCCCAGGAGTTGCTGGCCGAGCTGCGCGAAAAAACCGAGCGGCTGCTGCCGCAGGCGCGCGGCATGCAGGCGGTGCCGGTGTCGGCCGAGACCGGGCGTGGCCTCGACAAGCTGATGGACGCTGTCATCAGGACGCATCGAGTTTGGAACAGCCGTGTGTCGACCGGCAAGCTCAACCGCTGGCTGGAAGGCATCCTGGCGCATCATCCGCCGCCCGCTGTCGCCGGGCGTCGGCTGAAGATCAAATATGTCACGCAGGCCAAGACGCGGCCGCCGGGCTTCGTCGTCTCCTGCTCACGGCCGGATGCGATGCCGCAATCCTACGTCCGCTATCTCTCGAACAGCCTGCGCGAGGCTTTCGACATGCCCGGCGTGCCGATCCGCATCGCCTTGCGCACCTCGGACAACCCGTTCGCCGGCAGGGCGAAGAAGCGCCGCTGAGCTGCGCGTCTTCTGGGCGCCAGCATCAGGCTACGCTCCGCAGGCCGCTCGCGGGCAGCGCCTGCACATTTTCGGGAAGGCGATTCCACCGACACCTGCAGCAGGATGTCGGCAAGTCGCGCCGCCACCGGGTCTGGCTCGGCCTTCCTTGCGATGCGGCAACAGGCCCATCTCAGGCAGTGCGGGCAGCCCGGCGATCTCCGGCGTCATCGCCCTGACGGTGGCCGGCGCGAGTGGGGGCAGCCTCTGCACCTAATGGGCGGTGTAAGCTCCGTCCACCAGATGGTAGCTCCCAGTGATAAAGCTGGCCTGGTCGGACAAGAGGAAGCATACAAGAGCCGCTACCTCTTCCGGTTTCCCGCGCCTGCCCATCGGCTGAAGACCTGCCATGCGCCGGCTGGCTAATGCCTCCATTTGCTCCGATAAAAGAGGCGTTTCGATCCAGCCGGGGCCGACTACATTGATCCGGATGCCCATCCTGGCATATTCGATCGCCGCAACTTTGGTTAGTCCAACGACTCCGTGTTTCGCTGCCGTGTATGCGGACGCAGTTGGCAAGCCGACGGAACCGAGAACGGAGGACATGTTCACGATGGCGCCTCCGCCTCGATCCAGCATCGCGGCGATTTCGTACTTCATGCTGTAGAAAACGCCATTAAGATTGACGTTTATCAGCTTGTGCCAGTTGTCGAGCGGATAGTCTGCCGTTGCTTTTCGAACGCCGTCGATACCTGCATTGTTTACCGCCATATCCAGTCCGCCGCATTTCTGGACAGTGAACTCGATCAGCTTTTCCACGGCTGCTGCATCCGTGACATCTACCGCAAAGTCGTAGGCCCTGCCTCCTTGCGAGCTTATTTCGGCGGCTTTGCACTGCGCGGCCTCGGCGTCAAGGTCGGCGACAACAACCTCGGCTCCTCCTTGCGCGAGTTGCCGTGAAACAGCGGCTCCTATTCCGGAGCCTGCGCCGGTCACAATCGCGACTTTACTATGGAAGTCAGGCTTCATCGTCTCTGTCCTATGCCCATTTTGACATAACCGAAACAGAGGCAGACGGTTATCGCAAGAAGTTTCGCTCCAATTCGCTTGTCAATCCTGTGAATTCATTTTTGCCACCACACAGCGAGACTTGGCCCGCAGCCCTTGGAATGGTAGAGACGAGGGCGGCGGTAGATGACCAGTTTCCTAGCAGGTAGAAATGGAAGAACACCACATTGCGCGCCGGGGGCTCGTGCTGGGTAGTCTGGCTCTGATGGTCTCCGGATGTACGTCGATTTCATCCGCGTTCGGACCAAGGCGTGGCCTGAATCCTCGTTACCGACGGCAGCATGTGCGGTACGACGGAAACGAGCCGGCCGGAACAATCGTCGTCGATACTTCGCAACGTTTTCTCTATGCCGTCGAGACGGACGGGTGGGCGACGCGCTACGGCGTCGGCGTCGGCGAGCAGGGACTTTCGTTCAAGGGTACAGCGACCGTCGGCCGCAAGGCGGACTGGCCGTCGTGGACACCCACCGCCAGCATGATGAAGCGCAAGCCGCGCCTGGTGCAGTATGCAGGGGGGGTCCCTGGCGGACCAAACAACCCGCTTGGTGCGCGTGCCCTTTATCTCTATCGCGACGGGCACGACACCCACTTCCGGATACATGGTACAAACGAGCCATGGACGATAGGCACAGCGGTATCGAACGGGTGCATCCGTATGATAAATGACGACGTCATTGACCTCTACGACCGTACTCCTTTGGGCACGACGGTGGTGGTTGTTTGATGGTGGGCAGGCTTGATCTCCGTTGGATGGTGAACCCTGCCAGCACGTCACCGCAAAGGTGCCGCCGGCAACCGGGTGCCAACTGTGTCATTTCTGCACTAGGCGTTGGTGTAGATCACAGCTAACTTGGTGGGGCTGCATATCGTTCTAGTTGTGGCGATTCTATAGGCTATTCCGCCCCCGGGGAAAGGATTGCTTGATGAACAGGATATTGATTGCAATGGTTACTGTGCTCGCCGTTGCCAGCCTGAGCGGCTGCGCGAACGACTGGATCGGCAAAGGAAAGGGTAAGGCTCCGGCACCCGCTCCGGTAGAGGAACCAGTGATTAAGTAAGGACCGGCTTGTATGGGGAAGGGGTGCCAAGCCCTTCCCCATACATACGCAGCCGGGGCTTTGGCCGGCTTCATAGCATACGGCGCGGTTGGCGGGCATAGGCCGTTATTAGATCTGTGCTTCGTGAAGTTCGGGAATGGACGCGGCGATGACGCTTGTAAGTAGCCGTCTCTTGCTTGTGGCGTTGGTGGCCCTCCCGGCAGCGGCATGTCAGACGAAAGACCTGCCGCCCCAGCCGAATTTCGTATCTTATGCCAATGGCGGAGCTGCGCCTCAAAAAAACGACGAGCGGTACTTCATCGAGTTCCGCTCCCGCTACGCCCTAAGCTACGGCCACACCTACGCAGTTTTTGGGCGCCTGGACCGGGCCGGGAGAATGATCGATCCCCAAGTCGCGGGCCTTCACCCGGCTTCGAACAGTGCGGTTCCCTATGTTCTGGGCCATATCGTGCCGGTGCCAGCCGAAACCGGGTGGAGCGACGGTGATCTGGAAGAACCATACAGATCCGCAAGCTGGCAAATCATATTGACCCGGGCCGAATACGACAAAGTCGTTGCCTACATCCGCAAGCTGCAGGCGAGCTCGCATGTCTGGCAGGCGACGGTCTTGAACTGCAACGGTTTCGTGGCGGACATCGCTCATTCCATGGGATATAAGACTCCCGCCATTCAGCTCCGGCCGCAACAATTCATAACCGAGCTTCGGGAGATGAATACATAACCAAGATTCGAGGGATGAATGGGACCGAATGCGATCGGTACTGCCCCTCCGGCTTTCGCGTCTGCGGACTAACTCGGAGAGGATCGCTGCGCCTGAAGGTCGGCCGGTGACGAAATCGAGGCGATGGGTGAACTGGCCATACTCAGGGGCAGCTGCTACAGTCGCGATCGCAGAAAGGGCGCTGGTGACCTGAAGTGAGCATTGCGGCAGCCTCACTTGGCGAGGTCATTTGGGTAATCGGCATCGTTGCTTGGTACGTGATCCGGTATCCCTTCGAGCGCCGGGCAAGGCGCGTGCGAATTGTAACTGGCTACCGCTCACGTTCCGACATCGTCGGGCTTGCATCTGCTCTGTTTGGCCTCGCAATCCTGCCTGCCTTCTATGTTGTCACCGGCATGCCCGCAGCGGCTGACCACCCGGCCAGCGCGTGGGCCGTGGCTCTCGGCACAATCATCTTCTGCTCCGCGCTATGGGTTTTTCGCAGGTCCCACAAGGAACTTGGCCGGAACTGGTCGATTACGCTGGAGATCCGCGAACGGCATGAACTGGTCAGCGCCGGGCCATACGCCTTGGTCCGTCACCCTATGTACACCTCTTTCCTGCTTATGGGGCTCGGCCAGGTCTTTCTGCTGCCGAACTGGATTGCGGGCATATCGGGTTTGATTGGGTTCGCAGTCCTTTTCCTGCTGAGAGTGGACGAGGAAGAGCGTATGATGCTGGAGAATTTCGGTCCGCAATACCGTGCCTATATGGAAAAGACCAAGCGAATATTCCCTTATCTTTATTAGAGGTACGTTTGATGCGAGGCCGAGCCCTCAAGCTTTCCGCGCCCCGGCGCCTTGTTGGCGATCTGATGAGGTTTTCGATCGGCGTGCCACGGGTCGCGGTGCAGCGTCAGATGAACCTCGGCCCACTCGTAAGGGCTAGGATGGCGCAGCAGGCCAGGCCCTCGTGGACCGCGATCTTCCTGAAAGGATATGCGCTTCTCGCCCTAGAGATGCCGGAGCTGCGGCGCGCCTATGTCAAGTTGCCCTGGCCGCAGCTTTACGAGTATCCGGCAAGCGTAGCCTCGATTGCCCACGAGCGCGAATATGATGGCGAGCCGGCCGTTCTGCTGAGCTGCATCAAGCGCCCGGAGCGCTACTCCATCACGGAACTTGAGGGATCCATCCACGCGGCTCGATCACGGCCGATCCTGGAGGTCCCGGAGTTCCGGCGTGCCTTGCGCATGGCAGGTGCGCCCGCGCCAGTCAGGTGGCTGCTTATGTGGCTAGGGTTGAACATCGCCCGGCAAAGGTCAAATTACTTCGGTACCTTCCAACTGTCCGTCTATTCTGGTCTCGGTGCGGAATCACTCAACCCGCTGACACCATTGACCACGCTTCTCAACTACGGTCCCATCGGCAAAGACGGATCGGTGAATGTCCGCATCCACTACGATCACCGGGTCATGGACGGAGCGAACGTTGCACGAGCACTGGAGAGATTCGAAAAGATCCTGAACGGCATTGTCGCCAATGAAGTGATGCTGCTCGATCAAAGTGTTGCCGCTCCTGCAGGACAGAGGAACGCGACATGATTTCGCGCTGTGAATTCCGGCCAGCCGTCGTCGTGATTGGCGGCTCGGGTGGAATTGGCCGGGCAATTGCGAGCGTCGCTGCACGGGAGCGCGGTGCGGTTGTGCTGGTTGCCCGCTCGCCCGAGGGTTTGGCCGCTGCGGCGTCTGAGGTTCGGGAGAGGGGTGGCGAGGCATTCACGCTCGAGTTGGATCTCGTGGCAGGCGATGCGCCAACGCGCCTGGAGGGCTTCCTGTCCGCACACGGCCTGGTCTGTGATGTCCTGGTCAACAGCGCCGGCTATGGCCTGCGGGGCGCGACGACGGCGCTGCCTATTGATGGTCAACTCGGCATCATCGATCTCAACATACATTCCCTCACAGAACTGACCCTCCATTTTCTGCCGGGAATGGTGGCGCGCCGACGGGGCGGGGTGCTCAATCTCAGTTCCGTGGCCGGGTTCGTTCCCGGGCCTTATATGGCTCTGTACTTCGCTAGCAAAGCTTTCGTGCGCTTCTTCTCAGAGGCGCTTCACCAGGAATTGCGCCGAACCGGTGTGACGGTCACATGCGTTGCACCAGGCCCGGTGTCGACGGAGTTTCTCGCAAGGTCAGGCGCCAATCAGACGGTGCTCTTCAACATCTTGCCCAAGGTGGATCCGGAGTATGTGGCTGAACGGGCGTGGCGAGGGTTCAAATCCGGTCGTCGCCTCGTCGTACCGGGGATCTCGGCCAAGTTGGCTGCCCTTGCGGCAGCGCTCCTGCCTTCCGCAGCGCTGCTGCCCCTGGTCGGCCGGCTGCAACGCGGCGGCAATGATCGATGTCCTTGCGGTTCAGGTATGAAGTTCAAGAAATGCTGCGGTACCCGCCAGATTCAGCTACGCCGGGGCCCTCGGGGAATTAGCCCCTGACCGCAGCACGCCACCGAAAAACCTCATTGAAGCAAGAGACCGCTCGCCGATGACGGGCGTCGGCTGAAGATCAAATATGTCACGCAGGCCAAGACGCGGCCGCCGGGCTTCGTCGTCTCCTGCTCTCGCCCCGATGCGATGCCGCAATCCTATGTCCGCTATCTCTCGAACAGCCTGCGCGAGGCTTTCGACATGCCCGGCGTGCCGATCCGCATCGCCTTGCGCACCTCGGACAACCCGTTCGCCGGCAGGGCCAAGAAGCGCCACTGAGGGGAGCTTTCAGGGGCGCTGCGCCTGCGCTCGGCTCGGGAGTAACGCAAGAGCGTCGTTGCGGTGCAGGATCTTTGCTAACGCTGGCAGGACAGAGGGGGGTGTGAAGAAATTCGACGCAGGATGTGCGGTTCTGGATCGCTGTGCCTTCGGAAGTCTTGCGACGTCGCCTCAAAACTGTCTTGTCGAAACCTAAGCGACGTCTCTTAGCCCCTCATCCATCCGCGCACCTTGCGGCAACGCTTCCAGCGCTGCCTGCAGCAGGATGTCGCCAAGCCGCGCCGCGACCGCGTCGGGCTCGGCCTCCTTGCGATGCAGGAACAGCGCCATCTTGGGCAAGGCGGGCAGCCCGGCGATCTCCGGCGTCATCGCCCTGACGGTGGCCGGCAGGCCGATATCGGTGCGGATCGTCAGTCCGAGTCCGGCGGCGACGGCTGCCCAGATGCCGCCAAGGCTCGGGCTGGAGAAGGCCATCCGCCATGACAGGCCGGCACGGTCCAGCGTTTCAGTCGCCACGCTGCGCAGCAGGCACGGCGCCTCGAGCGCCACCAGCGCTAACGGCTCGCCTTCGCGCAGGCTGGTTTCGATCTGTCTTGCCGGGCCGATCCAGCGCATCTGGACGTCGGCGACATGCCGGCTGTAAGGCAGCGTCGCGCCATTGTGCCAGGCAAGCGCGATATCCAGGCTGCCCGAAACGATCCGTTCGGCAAGCTCATGGCTGCGTGCGATCCTGGCCTCGATCTTGACCTTGGGATGGGCGCGGGCGAAGCGCCCGAGCACCTCCGGCAGCACCGCCTCGCCGAAATCCTCCTGTAGCCCAAGCCGCACCCAACCCTCCAGCTCGACATCGTGGATGGCGGAGGCGGCCTCGTCATTGAGCTCGATCAGCCGCCGCGCGTAGCCGAGCATGGTCTCGCCCGCGTCCGTCAGCGCCAGGCCACGCCCAGATTTGCGGAAGATCGGCGTCGCCGCCTGCTCCTCCAGCTTCTTCAATTGCGCACTGATTGCCGAGGTCGAGCGGCCGAGCCGGTCGGCGGCCTTGGCGAAGCTGCCCAGCTCCATCCCGGTAACGAAGCTGCGCAGGACGTCGAGATCGAATGTCACGCGTCGCATGCCAATAATCCTGATATTCGGGACATTACGTCAAAAACTGCCTGATATTCAGTACGAAGCTATGGCGGTAGAGAGAGCGCGTCAAGACCGAATGCAGCCGACCCATGCAGGAGCTGAACCATGTCCGCTGTCGCCACACGAGCAGATTGCAAACCGCTTCGCCCGGCCGCCGTTACCACCCCGTCAGAGGCGGCGGTGCTTCGAGCCAATCATCGCTGGAAGGTGCTGGGCATCGGCGTCGCCGCCAATGCCTGCTTTTCCGCGACCTTCTCCGGCATTCCGGCGACGGCGGTGTTCCTGCGCTCAGGCTACCATCTCTCCAATGGCGAACTCGGCCTGGCGCTTGGCCTTCTCGGCCTGGGCGTGGCGCTGAGCGAATTGCCGTGGGGGCTGCTGACCGATCGCTGGGGCGACCGCCGCGTGCTGCTGACGGGGCTCGGCGCAACCGCGGTCTGGCTGCTCGTCATGGCCGCGCTGGTCGTGCCGTCACTGGCCCATATTCCCGGCATCGCGCTTCTCGCCGCTGCCTTGCTGGTCACCGGATTGCTCGGCGGCAGCGTCAACGGCTCCAGCGGCCGCGCCATCATGGCCTGGTTCGGCGAAGGCGAGCGCGGCTTTGCCATGAGCATCAGGCAGACGGCGGTGCCGCTTGGCGGCGGGCTTGGCGCGCTCGTGCTGCCGTCGCTCGCTTCAGCCCATGGCTTCACGGCGGTCTTCGGACTTCTGGCGGCTGCATCCGCGGTCTCGACCTCGCTCGCCTGGCGCTGGCTGCATCAGCCGCCGGCGCATGACGATGCCAATTCGGGCAGCATGGCATTGTCGGCCGGCCCGGCGCCGCTGCGCAACCCGGCCGTCTGGCGCATCGCAACAGCCATCGGCCTGCTTTGCTTTCCGCAGGTGGCGGTGCTTACATTTGCTTCCGTGTTCCTGCATGATTTCGCCGGCATGGGAACAGCCGTGATCAGCGCCAGCCTGGCTGCCGTGCAGGTCGGCGCCATGGTCATGCGCGTCTGGAGCGGCCGCTACACCGACCGTCACGGCAACCGCCGGTCGTTCCTGCGTCTGTGCAGCATGCTGAGCGTGGCCGCCTTCACCGTGCTTGCGGCGCTCGTCTTGTTTTCGGCCCAATTCTTGTCAGGCCAAGCGCCGATGCTGTCGCCGGCGATCGTTGCGGTGCTGGTCGTGGCCGGTATCTGCGTCTCCTCCTGGCATGGCGTTGCCTACACCGAGCTTGCGACGCTGGCCGGCGCCAGCCAGGCCGGAACGGCGCTCGGCCTCGCCAACAGTCTGGTCTTCATTGCCTTCTTCCTGGTGCCGATCGCCATTCCCGGGCTTCTCGTGCTCTGCTCGTGGGCAGGCGTCTGGCTGGGTGCGGCTATTTGCGCGCTGATCGCCTGGCCGATCTTTCTTCCGTCAAGCGATGGCCGCAAAAGCGCCTGACTTCGACACGAGATGGGAAAACAACGTTCTAAGCTGTTAACGCCCCATCAAGGTTAATGCATCATTGTAGCTCTCCAGTGGGGTCCGTCGCGTTTCTGGAGAGTTCCGTGCATCGACGTGTTTTGACGCGGCTTGTCGCCGCCGCCGGTGAGAAAAAGCGTTCCTTCCTGTCTCCCCTCGTTATTGGCCTTGGCATCTGGATCGGCTTTCCGACGGTCGCTGCCTATCAGGACATGACCAGCCTGGTCTCCGGCCTGGAGGCGCCGAGCGTCCGCTGGAACGCCTATGTCGAGAAATCCGTCGCCGGCTCCGTTCACGCCGCCGAAATGCCCTTCCTCGATTCCAGCAGCACCGGCTCGCTCTCCGGCTCCGGTGTCCAACTGCCCGGCATCGGCTCCGTCTCGTTTCGCGGCAAGGGCAGCATCGCCGGCACGACGCCGGACGAGAACCGCATCACGCGTGCCGACAAGAAGGGCCGCATCATCCAGGTCTCGCCCGTCTCGCCGCCGAAAAACTTCAATGCCGGCTCGATCTTCGAGCGCACCTCCTCGCTGCTCCGCCCAAGCATGGACAGCGGCCTGAGGATGGCTTTCGCCAAGCCCGAGATCAAAGGCAAGGAAATCCAGATCGCCGCCGCCTTCCACACGCGCATCGACAAGAAGCCGGATCCCGGCGTACCGGCGATGCTTGCCGCGCTGGTCAACAACGATCATCCCGACGTGCTGGCGACCGCCTACGCCTCGTCGGCTCCCGATTATGCACAGGCGTCGCCCTTCGAGGCCTTGCTGCAGGACGAGGACCCAAACGACGGCCGCTTCATTCCGCCGCTGAGTAAGGGCGATCATTCCTGGATGCAGACGCCGCTGCCGGCGAGCGTCTTTTCCAAACCGGAGCAGGCCTGTCTCGCCAACGGCATCTATTTCGAGGCGCGCGGCGAATCCGTGCGCGGCCAGGCCGCCGTCGCTCAGGTCATCCTCAACCGCGTCCGCAACCCGACCTATCCGAACTCGATCTGCGGCGTCGTCTACCAGAACGACAACTGGTTCAACCGCTGCCAGTTTTCCTTCGCCTGCGACGGCAGGAAGAAGCGC
Source organism: Mesorhizobium sp. M0701 (assembly GCF_040320365.1). NCBI lineage: Bacteria > Pseudomonadati > Pseudomonadota > Alphaproteobacteria > Hyphomicrobiales > Phyllobacteriaceae > Mesorhizobium > Mesorhizobium sp. M0701. The sequence goes on along the minus strand of NZ_JAMYPO010000069.1, from coordinate 3,444 downwards.
ATCGACAACCACGCTGCCTACCAGACCGCACAGGATGTCGCCATGGCCGTCACAGCCGGCAAGATCTTCATTCCGGAAGTCGGCTCGTCGACCCATTATTACGCCAACTACGTCCATCCGGGCTGGGCGCGGACGATGCAGAAAATGACCAGGATCGGCCTGCACATCTTCTACCGCACCTATGGCGGCGGCTGGAGCTGAGCGCTCGGGCAGCCCTTGCATCTTTCGCGCGAGAGCGGCCGATCGAAGGCCCGTCGCCGTAGGGATTCGGCCGCAGCCCGCCAGAGGCCGCGTCGGGCACGATGTCGCACCCGAGCAAGTAGCTGATTTATAACAAAAAAATACTTGAGCTTGAACGTCTGCCCGTGGCTTGACGGGCGCGGACCCTCTAACTATGTTGCCGGCGACTTTAAGAAGCGGACGGACGGTGACGGTCTGACCGGGCAGGGGGGTTGCGTGGCCGACAAGAATGGGCCAGACGGAACCGGAAAAACCGGCCGCGGCAAGCAGCATGAAGCCGACATCCGCGACGAGGATCTTGAGCGCCGCCGGCGCGAGCTTGAAGCATCGCTTGCGGCAAGACGACCGGACCGGCTCGAGGGGAAAGACGACGCGAAGGCGGGCAGTGCGGTCGGGTACGGCCAGGCGCTCAAGCTGTCCAGCGAGTTCATCGCCGGGATAGTGGTCGGTGCGGCTCTCGGCTGGTTTATCGATCGCGTGGCGGGGACATCGCCATGGGGTCTGATAGTCGGGCTGCTGCTGGGTTTTGGCGCCGGCGTGCTCAACGTCCTGCGTTCAGCCGGGCTTGTGTCGGAATTCGGAACGGGCGACAAACCGCGCGATCCGAAAGAATGAATTGAGGCGCCGCATGCCGGCGCATTGACCAGAATGCTGAAGCCGTCTGCGGCTTTGATGGGGATTTAAAGTGGCTGCTGACAAGGTCGATCCGATCCACCAATTCCAGATCCATCCGATCATTCCGATTCACATCGGCGGCTACGACTTGTCTTTCACCAATTCGGCTCTGTTCATGCTTGCGACGGTTGCTGTCGCATCGGCGTTTCTCTACCTCAGCACGTCGAGCCGCAGCCTGGTTCCGGGCCGCCTTCAGTCGGTCTCGGAAATGGCCTATGAATTTGTCGGCAATATGCTGAGGGACGCCGCGGGCACGCAAGGCATGAAGTTCTTCCCCTTCGTGTTCTCGCTGTTCATGTTCGTGCTTGTCGCCAACCTGCTTGGCCTGTTCCCTTATTTCTTCACCGTCACCAGCCACATCATCGTCACCTTCGGCCTCGCTGCGCTGGTGATCGGAACCGTGATCGTCTACGGCTTCATGAAGCACGGTCTCGGCTTCCTGAAGCTGTTCGTGCCGAAAGGCGTGCCCATCGTGATGATGTTGCTTGTCGTTCCGATCGAAATGATTTCCTTCGTCTCGCGCCCGGTCAGCCTCTCGGTTCGTCTGTTCGCCAATATGTTGGCCGGCCACATCACGCTGAAGGTGTTTTCGGGATTCGTCGTCAGCCTCAGCGCTCTCGGCACGCTTGGCATTGCGGGTTCGGTCCTGCCGCTGGCGATGGCCGTGGCTTTGACGGCTCTGGAGTTGCTCGTGGCGCTTTTGCAGGCCTACGTCTTCGCCGTGCTGACCTGCATGTATCTTAACGACGCCCTGCACCCTTCGCACTGATTTAGAGTTTCCGGCATTGCCGCCGGATGGAATCGCAACGGAATTTTAGATCCAAAGGAGTTGAATAAATGGACGCAGAAGCAGCAAAGTACATCGGCGCCGGCATCGCATGCCTCGGCATGGGCGGCGCGGGCATTGGCCTCGGCAACATCTTCGGCAGCTATCTGGCGGGCGCGCTGCGCAACCCGTCGGCCGCCGACGGCCAGTTCGGCCGTCTGATTTTCGGCTTCGCCGTGACCGAAGCGCTGGGTATTTTCTCGCTTCTCATCGCGCTTCTCGCCCTGTTCGGCTGAATGCTTGTTCGGCTGAACATTGGCAAGAATTGAACAGGCCGGCCGCGATCCTGCGGCGGGCCTGAATTTCGGGGATAGCCCATGTTCGTGACATCTGCCTTTGCGCAAGAGTCCGCGCCCGCCGTCGAAGGCGGCAGCGCTGGGACCGGCGTGCCCGCCGAGGCGCACGGCACGTTTCCGCCATTCAATCCGGCGACGTACCCGTCACAGCTGCTGTGGCTGGCAATCACTTTCGGGCTGTTCTACCTGTTCTTGAAACGGGTAGTGATGCCGCGCGTCGGCGGCATCATCGACGTTCGCAACGACCGCATCACGCAGGATCTCGATCATGCTGCCCGGCTGAAAAGCGAGGCCGATGCCGCCGTTGCCGCCTATGAGCAGGAATTGGCGGAAGCCAAGGGCAAGGCCAATGCGATCGGCCAGCAGGCCAACGATGCGGCCAAGGCGGAAGCCGAAGCTGCCCGCAAGACGATCGAGGCAGCGCTTGACCAGAAGCTTGGCGAGGCCGAGGCGCGCATATCTTCCATCAAGGCCAATGCCATGAAGGAAGTCGGCACGATCGCCGAGGACACCGCTTCGGCCATCGTCGAGGCGCTTGTCGGCGGCAAGGCTAGCAAGGCCGAAATCGCGGCCGCGGTCAAATCCGTGGCCGGGTGAGGAGCGCATCATGGACGCCACATCTCTCGCGACGCTTTGGGCAACGGTTGCCCTCGTAATCTTCCTCGGCATTGCCATCTACATCAAGGTGCCGGGCATGATCGCCAAGGCGCTCGATGCCCGCGCCGACAAGATCAGCAGCGAGCTCGAGGAAGCGCGCCGGTTGCGCGAAGAGGCCCAGCAACTGCTTGGCCAATACCAGCGCAAGCGCAAGGAAGCCGAGCAGGAGGCCGCGGCCATCGTTGCCGCCGCCAAGCGTGAAGCCGACATGCTTGCCGCCGAGGCGCACAAGAAGACCGAGGACTATGTCGCTCGGCGTACCGCCTTGGCCGAGCAGAAGATCGGCCAGGCGGAGCGCGAAGCAATCGGCGAAGTGCGCGCCAGCGCCGTCGATATCGCGGTGGAAGCCGCGCGCGCGCTGCTGGCCGGCAAGATCGACGCCAAGGCCGGCGCCGACCTGTTCAACGCCTCGTTGCAGGATTTGAAGGCCAAGCTGAACTGAACGGCTGCATCTACAAGTCATCGAAGCCGCCCGGGAAACCTGGCGGCTTTTTTGTTAGCGAAAGCGGCTGAGCGCGTAATCTCCCCCCTCGAGGGGGAGATGGCCGGCAGGCCAGAGGGGGTCGCCGCGCGTGAAGCGCCAGCCTTCTCTTTCGTCCCGCATGGCGTCGCGCCAGGACGTACCGACCCCCTATGTCGCCTTTGGCGACATCTCCCCCCTCGAGGGCTAGGGCGTATACACATCTTGCTGCGACGGATTGACTCGGTTGTGACGTGTCGGATTCCGCCGGCGTGTGCTGTATGATTCTT
>NZ_JAMYPO010000068.1:0-22166 GCF_040320365.1 Mesorhizobium sp. M0701 | reverse complement strand
ACCCGACCGATCTCACTGACCTCCCGATCAGATTTCACCATGGCGCGGCATGCTATGGGCCGCGAAGCCTTTCTTCAAGTTGTTTCCGCAGCGGAATGTTCGCCCTCGTGTGCCGAGTTGTGCCTTTGCAGGCTCTGGCGCGACCACGACCTTCAGCGTGGTCAATTGCAGTGTCTGCTTCCGGGCGGAGGCAAAGTTCGCCTCTATGGCCGACATCAGGCGCAGAGCAGACGGTCCGGTTTCCAACCCGGAGCGACAAGAGCTGACCTTTGGTCGGCGCAAGTGTCGTCCTGACGTGACCCAATGCGGTCTTCCGTTGCGAGCGTTGCTGAAGCTGCGTTAAGTCGGTCGGAGGCCAATGGTATTTTCAATGGAACGCTAATATACATGGAAACCCCAACGAGCAGCGCCTGCCAGATACTTGAGGAATGCCATGCGAAGGCTCATCTTCACGGCGATGTGTATCGCCGCCGCAACAGCCGCTAACGCCCATGATTGGTACGAAGATAAGATTGACCCACAGACCAAATTCAAGTGCTGCGGCGGTTCAGATTGCCGCGCCATACCTCGGTCTTCGGTGCGGTCCAGGGTAGACGGCGGGTACACTTATTTGCCGCATAATTTCACCATCCCACGGGACCGTGTACAGGAATCCCCGGACGGGCAATACCATATCTGCGAAAATAAATATGTTGTAACCAACCAGCTGTATTGGCGTTGCTTCTTCGCACCTCGTGTCGATGTGTCTATCCTTCTAAAGCATTAACCGCGCGTCGCTTCCGCAACTTACATCAGCAAGGTGCTAGTTCATTAATTCTGTTGGACTTTCTTCAAAATTGCCGAAGCTCAAGCGGCTGCGCGACTGCCCCCAGGATTTCATTGGATACGTCGCGGCTATCGAGAGCCTGCGCGCCCTGGGCGTAACTCCATGGGGCGCTGCCGCGGGTGACTTCTGGGCGCGCTCCGCAAATTCGGGGACAGTCCAGATTTTATCGTGTCGGCGCGGCCGTGGTTGTGTAGATTGGCTGCGTGGCCCGCCTTGCCCGCATTGTCGTTCCAAGTCCACTCGCCACGTGACGCAAACGCGGTAACGGCTGGCGATTTCGACCACGATGGACAGCCAAGCGATAGGGATAACTGGCGCGGGATCATTCAGCAGGTTCATGCGGGAGCGGCATTCGCCGGATGAGGTAGCTGCGGCTGCAGTCTCGAATTTGACGCATCAGCACTTGCAAATCGTCAGCCGAGGTCTTTTGCTCGCGCGATAGTTGCCCTTGACCGTTGAATGGTTGGCGAACAGATGAACAAAATCGATCGACGGCGGCCAGAATCAGAAACGGACGCCACCATAAATGCCGCAAGACTTGGAACTCGGCTGCGCCTCGCCCGCCAGACACGCGGCATGACGCTGAAGACGCTGGCCGCGGCTGCGAATTGCTCGGAAAGCCTGCTGTCCAAGATCGAGAACGGCAAGGCTTCGCCGTCCCTGCCCATGCTCCACCGTCTGGTCGAGGTTCTCGACACCAATATCGGCTGGATGTTCGAGCAAGTCGACGACGACGAGGCGATCGTATTCCGGGCGGGCGCAAGGCCTTTGATCGCGCTCGACGCGCTACGGCGTGGCGAAGGAATTTCGCTCGAACGCATCATCCCGTATTCGCCTGGCCACCTCTTACAATGCAACATCCATCACATCGAGGCAGAGGGCTCGAGCGAAGGTCCGATCCAGCATGCCGGCGAGGAAGTCGGCTACGTGCTCGCCGGGCGGATCGAACTGATCGTCGACGGCAAGAGCCATGCTCTCGCCACCGGTGATGCCTTCGTGTTCAGGTCGGAGCTGCCGCATCATTACCGCAACATCGGCGAGGAACGCGCTAGCATTTTCTGGGTCAACACGCCGGCGACTTTCTGAGCAACGCTCTGCGTTCATTTGGATTGACAAATATTCAAGTCTCTTGAATGCTTGCCTCGTGCCTGTAGCACCAACGGGACCAGCCGAGGTCTGGTCCGCAAGCAAGGGGAACCGAAATGCGTCTGTTCAAACTTCTCGCCGGCTGTGCCGCCGCCATTGCCATGGGCTCGGCAGCCATGGGATCGGCGCTTGCCGATACGTTCGCTCTCGTCAACATCAACCAGCAGGCCCTGTTCTTCAACCAGATCAACGAGGGCGCGCAAAAGGCAGCCGACGCCGCTGGCGCCAAGCTGGTCATTTTCAACGCCAACAATGTGCCGAGCGCGCAGAACGACGCGATCGAGAACTACATCACGCAGAAAGTCGACGGCATCATTCTGGTCGCCATCGACGTCAACGGCGTCAAGCCTGCGATCACTGCAGCCAAGGCGGCCGGCATTCCCGTCATAGCCATCGACGCGCAGATCCCCGACGGCGACAATATTTCGTTCATCGGCGTCGACAACACCAAGGCCGGCGAGGACATCGGCAAATTCTACGCCGACTATGTGAAGAGCGATATGGCCGGCAAGGCCAAGATCGGTATCGTCGGCGCACTCAATTCATTCATCCAGAACCAGCGCCTCGACGGCTTCAAGAAGGCGGTGACCGAAAGCGGCCAGGCCGTCACCTTCCTCGACACGGTCGACGGCCAGAATGTTCAGGAGACCGCCTTGAGCGCTTCGGAAAACCTGATGACCGCCAATCCGGACATGAACTCGCTCTATGCGACCGGAGAGCCGGCCTTGCTCGGCGCCGTTTCGGCGGTGACCAGCCAAGGCCGCACCGGCGACGTCAAGGTGTTCGGCTGGGATCTCACCAAGCAGGCCGTTCAGGGCATCGACGACGGCTGGGTGGTGGCGGTCGTGCAGCAGGATCCGGCCGGCGAAGGCAAGGCCGCGGTCGAAGCGCTGGGCAAGATCAAGAAGGGCGAGAAAATCGACCCGATCATCAATATCCCGGTGACGATCGTGACCAAGAAGAATGTCGACCAATATCGCGCGATGTTCAAGTAAACTGCGTCGGCGACCGAGCCGCGGCGCCGCCCGAGGCTGCGGCGCGGATCCCTTGCAATCGCGTGGAATTCCAGATGAGCAGTGGCCAGACCTATCGGGTGCGGATGAGCGGCATCTCAAAGCGCTACAACGCCATCCAGACGCTCGATGACGTGTCGCTGACGCTGAAGCCGGGCGAGGTGCTGGGGCTGGTCGGCGACAATGGCGCCGGCAAGTCGACATTGAGCAAGGTGCTGTCGGGGGCAGTGGTTCCCGACGCCGGCACCATCGAGATCGACGGCAAGCCGGTGATCTTCAGCTCGCCGGCGGACGCACGTGCGGCGCGCGTCGAGATGGTCTACCAGGACCTGTCGCTCTGCGACACGGTCGATGTCGCCGGCAATCTGTTTCTCGGCCGCGAGCCGCGCCGCCGCATCGCAGGCATTTCCTTTCTCGACAAGAAGCGCATGCATGACGAGACGCGCCAGATGCTCGATCGGCTCGGCATCGTCATTGCCGATACGCGGCTCAAGGTCGAAAACCTCTCCGGCGGGCAGCGCCAGTCGATCGCGATCGGCCGCGCCGCCTCGTTCGAGCCGGCCGTGCTGATCATGGACGAGCCGACGGCAGCGCTTGCCGTGGCCGAAGTCGAGGCGGTGCTCGAACTGATCCGCGCGGTCAGTGCGCGCGGTGTCAGCGTCATTCTGATCACCCACCGGCTGCAGGATCTCTTCCTCGTCTGCGATCGCATTCAGGTCATGTATGAAGGGCGCAATGTCGCCGAGCGGCTGATCGGCGACACTAATATCGAAGACGTGGTCAATCTGATCGTCGGCCGCAAGTTCAATGCGCGTTCCGCCACCAATGGCTATCGCGGTGGAGCGCCGGCATGAGTGACGCGATCCACACCGCCCAGCCCTCACGAATACGCAGGGGCACCTGGCGCGATGCGCTGCTCGCCAATGGCAGCGTCGTCTCGATCGCGCTGTTCTTTCTGGTCGTCTGCATCATCTTCTCCGTTGCGACCGACGCGTTTCTGACATCGCCCAATCTGTTGAACATCCTGCGGCAGTCGGCGCCGCTGCTGATCGTCGCCGCGGCAATGACTTTCGTCATCACCACTGGCGGCATCGATCTTTCGGTCGGCTCCGTGCTGGCGCTGGTGGCGACGCTGTCGGCGACGCTTTTGCAGTTTGGCCTGCCGTGGCCAGTCGTTATCCTCGCCATGTTGGCGCTCGGTGCCCTGCTTGGGGCGGTACAGGGCTATTTCATTGCCTATGAGGGCATCCCGTCCTTCATCGTCACGCTTGCCGGGCTTTCGGTGATCCGTGGCGTGGCGCTGCTGATCACCGGCGGCTATTCCATCCCCATCGAGCCCGGAAGCGCTTTCACCGTGCTGGGCCGCGCCTGGTTCCTTGGCGTGCCGGTGCCGGCGCTGATCGCGCTGGCGATCCTGGCCATCGCCTATCTCGCCTTCAACGAGACGCCATTCGGCCGCTATGTCACCGGTATCGGCGCCAACGCCGAGGCGGTGCGGCGCGCCGGCGTCAACACGCGGCAGACGACGCTCTTCGTATACGTGATTTCCGCCACCGCGGCAGCCCTTGCCGGGATCATCATTGCTGCCCGGCTTGGATCGGGATCTTCGAATGCCGGCCAGGGTTTCGAGCTGGAAGTCATCGCCGCCGTCGTGCTCGGCGGCACCAGCCTGTTCGGCGGCCGCGGAACGATCATCGGCACGGTGCTCGGCGCGCTGACGGTGGCCGTCATCGGCAACGGCCTGATCCTGGCGCATCTGTCGCCTTTCCTGACGCCGATCGTCACCGGAACGATCATCCTGATCGCCATCTGGTTGAACTTCCGCCTGTTCCGCGGCGCCGTGCGGAGCCGTTGAGCCGATGAGCGATCTGTTCGATGACGCGGTGCCCAGGCGGCGGCTGCCAATCGGGGTCGAAACCGGCCTTGTGATGACCGTGCTCGGCCCGGTTCCGGTCGAGGAGATGGGCATTACGCTGATGCACGAGCACATCTTGCTCGACGGGGCGCGCAGCTGGAAATGCCCCTGCCATCCCGACGACATGGCGATCGCCGAGCAGCCGGTGAACATCGAGATCATCGGCGAGTTGCGCATGAACCCATACGTCAACCGCGACAACGTCTCGCTCGACGACGCCGACCTGGCGCTGTCTGAGCTGCAGCGCTATCGCGCGCTGGGCGGCCACACCGTGGTCGATGCCACCAATATCGGCATCGGCCGCGCCCCCGAAAAGCTCGCCCGCATCAGCCGCATGTCCGGCCTGAAGATCGTCATGGGCACCGGCTTCTATCTCGAGCACACCCATCCCGAATGGCTGAAGGCGATGGATGTGGACGCCGTGACCGAGTTCATCGTCAACGATGTCGGCGGCGGCGAGACGCAGCCGCCGATCATGGCCGGGCTGATCGGCGAAGTCGGCGTCAGCAAGGATTTCACCGCCGAGGAACGCAAGTCGCTGCGGGCTTCGGCGCGCGCCTCGCGCATCACCGGCGTGCCGCTGTCGATCCATCTGCCTGGCTGGGAGCGGCTGGCGCACGACGTGCTCGATATCGTCGAGGCCGAGGGCGCCGATCTTCGCCACACCGTGCTCTGCCACATGAACCCGAGCCACGACGATCCCGACTACCAGAAAAGCCTCGCTCGGCGCGGCGCGTTCCTCGAATACGACATGATCGGCATGGACTATTATTACGCCGACCAGGACGCGCAATCGCCCTCCGACGAGGAGAATGCACGCGCCATCGCCGCCCTTGTCGAGGCGGGCTTCGGCGACCGCCTGCTGTTGTCGCAGGATGTGTTCCTCAAGATCATGCTGACGCGCTTCGGCGGCTTCGGCTATGGCTATATCCTGAAGCATTTCATACCGCGCCTAAAACGCCATGGCGTCGAGCAGCCGGCCATCGACCGCATGCTGATCGCCAATCCGAAAAGCGTATTCGCGCGGCTCTAAGCGGCCTGGAATTACACTGGAGTTCAAATGTCCAAGAAGAAGATCCTGCTTGCCGGCGAATCCTGGGTGTCGACCGCGACCCATATCAAGGGTTTCGACCAGTTTCCGACCGTTACCTACCACAACGGCGCAGACGAGTTGCTGGGCGCACTGAAGGCGACCGACTTCGACGTCACGTTCATGCCGGCGCATGAGGCGCAGCGCGGCTTTCCACAGACCATGGAGGCGCTGTCGGCCTATGACGCGGTCGTGCTCTCCGACATCGGCGCCAACACGCTGCTGCTGCATCCCGACACCTGGGTCCACTCCAAGCCGACGCCGAACCGCCTGCGCCTGCTCCGCGATTACGTCAGCGGCGGCGGCGGTCTATTGATGTTCGGCGGTTACTACAGCTTCCAGGGCATCAATGGCGGCGCGCGCTACCACAAGACCCCGGTCGAGGACGTGCTGCCGGTGAACTGCCTGGCATTCGACGACCGCGTCGAGGTTCCCGAAGGCTTTGCGCCCGTGCCAAAACCAGGGTCGAGCCATCCCATCCTCAGGGGCCTCGGCTCGGACTGGCCGGTCCTGCTCGGTTTTAACGAGGTGACGCTGAAGGACGGGGCCGAGGTCCTGGCCAGCGTGTCGTCGGACTATGGCTCGCTGCCGCTGCTTGTCACCGGCCATTACGGCAAGGGCCGCACCGTGGCCTGGACATCCGATGTCGGGCCACATTGGCTGCCGCCGCAATTCATCGCCTGGCCAGGCTACAAGACCCTGTTCGAACAGATGCTGGGCTGGGCGACAGGTGAGAGCTGAGCCATGCATGTCCACGTCGTCGGCAATGCCTGCGTCGATACGGTGTTTCGCGTCGGCCGCTTCCCTGCCGCGGGCGAGACTTTGAATGCCGTGAGCTATGCCGACGGGCTCGGCGGCAAGGGCGCCAACCAGGCGGTCGCAGCAGCACGGACTGGTGCAGAGGTGACGTTCTGGACGGCGCTCGGCAAGGACCCCGCTGGCGCGTGGATGAGGAGCCGCCTCGACAGCGAGCTGTCCAACGTTGAGGTGAGCGAATTCGAGCTGCCGAGCGACTGCTCGACCATCGTCGTCGATAAAGGCGGAGAGAATTTCATCGTCAGCGGCGTCGCCTGCAGCGAAGCCTTCGATCCGGTGGCGCAAACAGCACTTGTCCGCTGGATCGCTCCCGGCGACATCCTCGTCTGCCAGGGAAATTTGCGGACTGCCGTGACCAATGCCTGCCTCAGAGCAGCAAAGGGAAACGGTGCGCGCACCGTTCTCAACGCCAGCCCGATCGACACGGCCTCGCTGCCCGATCTCGGCCTGGCGGAGGTTCTGGTGGTCAACCAATCCGAAGCGCAAATCTTGACCGGCCGGGATGACATGACAGCAGCCGCTGGCGCGCTGGCGGCCAAAGGCGCAGGCACCGTCGTAATCACCCTCGGTGCCGCAGGCTGTATCGTGCTTGGCACGGACCGGACGGAACCGCTTCGCTTGCCGGGGCCGCGAGTCGAAGCGCTCGACACCAGCGGCGCGGGCGATGTATTCTGCGGCTGTCTGGCCGGTGGGCTTGCCCGGGGCATGCCGGTCATCTCGGCGCTGGAGCTGGCGCTCGCCGCCGCCGCAATCGCCGTGACACGGCCGGGCACGCTGGCATCCTGTCCTTCCGCCTCCGAGATGGCGGCGCTCATCGATCAAATGGAGCTCTCATGACCCAGCTCGGCCAATCTGGCGGCGACGCGCTCGTGGACCTTTTCGGCCGCACAAAGGTGGTGATCGGCGTCGTTCATCTGGCGCCGCTGCCCGGCGCGCCGCGCTATGACGGCGAGGCTATCGAGGCGATCTACCAGCGCGGGCTTGACGACGCCAAGGCCTATCTCGACGGCGGCTGCGACGGCGTGATCGTCGAGAACCATGGCGACATCCCCTTCGCCAAGCCTGATGATATCGGCCCGGAGACGGCGGCCTACATGGCGGTGGTTTCCGACCGCATCCGCCGCGAACTCGGCAGGCCGATCGGCATCAATGTGCTGGCCAATGCCGCGATTCCGGCCTTGGCGATCGCCAGCGCAGCCGGCGCCGGCTTCGTCCGAGTCAATCAATGGGCGAATGCCTACGTCGCCAATGAGGGCTTTGTCGAAGGCGAATCGGGCCGCGCGGCACGCTACCGCGCCAGGCTGCGCGCCAACGGCATCCGCATTTTCGCCGATGCCCATGTCAAGCACGGCGCACACGCCATCGTCGCCGACCGCCCGGTGGAGGAACTGGTCAAGGACCTGGTCTTCTTCGACGCCGACGCCATCATCGCCACTGGCCAGCGCACCGGCCACGCCGCGGATTTGGGCTACATAAGTATGATCAAGCAGGCCGCCGGCCTGCCGACGCTGGTCGGCAGCGGTGTCACGCCGGACAATGCCAAGGATATCCTCGCCATTGTCGACGGGGTCATCATCGCCAGCGCGCTGAAGCACGACGGCGTCTGGTGGAACCAAGTCGACGCTGCTCGAGTAAAGGCGTTCATGGGTGGTCTGAAGCGATAGCTGGACTACTCTGCCGAGGGGCTTGGGGTCCAGCTTGATCAGAGACGACGGACGGGCCCAGGATACTGCGCGACCAGATCGTCGACGGTAGCAAAGTAATGCCTTCCACAATCGATTGAGCAATCAGGATCCGATCGAAGGGGTCCTTGTGGATGGGTGGAAGCCCATCCACCGCAATGGCATGCTCGCCGGTGATTGGCAGCTCATGATAGCCATTGTCTATCAGGGCCCGACGTAAAACACGCGCATCGACTCTGAAGTCGGGGCGCCCCAGACCGCGTTTAAAGGCAATCTCCCAGAGACTTGCGGCGCTGAACGTCAAGTGGTTATCGGCATTCTCGATCTCAGCGAGGGCTGCGGGCGGAAGCTTTTCGGGTTCGCCCACCGCCCAGAGCAGAAGATGGGTATCGAGAAGAAGTTTCATGCATGGCCGCCAAACAGCTTCTCGATTTCGTCATCGGCCATGCGATCAAAATCGTCCGGAACTGAAAACCGCCCGGCCATAAACCCCACCCGGCGCATTTCGCCGGCGGCAGGTGCGTCTATGGCAACGACCTTGACCATCGGCTTGCCGGATTTGGCAATAATGAAGGATTCGCCTTTGGCCGCCCTGTCGACAAGACGACACAGATGCGTCTTGGCCTCGTGGATATTGACGGTGCGCATTGCGGGCCCATGACTTAGTCCATGCAACTTAGTCTACATGGGGCCCCCGATTATCAAGCGTGTTTCAGTCAGTGAAGGTGATGGATGCCGGATGCGGCTGATCCTTTCGGATCGGCCGCAGGGCACGACTTCAACAAAGACGCGTAATCGATTGTCTGAACTGCATGTTTGTTGGGACTACATCTCACCTGATGTTGGCCGAACCTGTTGGTCCGCCATACGAGGTCGGAGTTCACAGGAGCGATTTTTACCGAGCAAATGCTCTAGGTTACGCAAGGGCACGAAAGCGAAACGTCCGCTTTTAGGGCGCTGCACCACGGCGGCGACGAGCCCGACACTGTACCGAAGGCGATCGACGCGACGGGCGCCAAGGGCCTTACCGGACTCTATGTTCCCTTCACGATTCTCGGTTTAGTCGGTCGGCGGGATTGAGCCGCGCTCTCGAGGGCCAAGGCCAACCGCTTCTCGTCTTCGATGGCGCGATCGACTGCCTCAATTTCCTCTTGGAGCACCTTCAGCTCGGCTCCGTAGCTGGAGCCGTCGCTGTCCCCGATCTGAAAGCCACTTGCCCGCATTGCGTCGCGAGTATGGTGCACGTTACGGACTCCTTCGCGTCGAGTCGCGACCAAGATTTCCCTAAACTCTCCAAGACGTTCAACGTGATTGCGAGCCATTGCGTTCTCCTATTTCGTCGTCATCGTCGCCGACGGCGATTCAGAACGGCTAAAACTTACGGAGATACTCTCGACAAAGCATGAGTGCGGAAGCTCAAATTTGAATGTCTTGCAGCAGGCGGAAATTGGCTTCGACCCGATCGATCTCAGACCAAATGCCAGACACCTTCGGCCGAGCGCGTCTGCGGCTCCCCCAACGGGGCCATCCGCCCATGTAATCAGTAAAAAGTCGAGTGCGAGAATGACCCGGGCCATGGACGTCCCGCCATTCTGGAAAGCGCGTTGAGTAATGCTCCTCGACAAAGAATCATGCTGGCACACTGGCGTCGTAGGTCCGAGGCGAGGCCGGCTAATTCGTGCCGTGTTCGCTGGAGGTATCACTCCTCTCTGAATCCTGCAGTGAGGCGTGGCGAAATCCGAACTCGCCCCGTAGATGCTTGACGTGGGCTTTCACCCCGGCCTGACCCATGGTCGCCGGCCGCTTTATGCCCTTCGGCGGTGGCCCGGCGTGCTCTTGGACACGCTTCCACAGCCGTTCGCGCATCTCCTGGTTCAAGGTGATGAAGGCCGAACCGGCATATTTTCCGGTACCGGGCTTCGCCAGCAAGGCGAATGCCGCCTTGCCCGGCTCGCGCTCGACGCCCAATAGTTCGTATTCCTGGACTGTGAAGCTCTTCGTCTTCAGCCAATTCGTCGTCGGGCCGCTTCGATACGGGCTGTCGGCGCGCTTCGAGACGATGCCCTCAAGGCCCGCTTGGTCGGCAAGATAGGCGGCGGTAAGTGCAATGAGGCTCGCAATCCAAACACCGCGCATCACACGCTCGGGCGGCCTGCGCATTGTAAACACTGAGAACGCGTTGGCTTAAGCGCAAATCCTAGGGAACATGCTAGAATGTGCGGCTTCGCTCAACTTGAGCAAATGTCCCCAACGACATCTAGGACGCGCTGATTTCCGCTTCTTGAAAGCTTGTTATCATGATAATTTTCAGTCTCCTCGCTTAAGAATATATAGACATGTCAGTCAAACCGGCGGGGGATGGGGAGGATAGGATGAAACTGTTATCGCTTGTTGTCGCAGCTACGTTTTCACTTGCTATGTCCGCTTGGGCCGAGGATCTACCAAGTAGCGCGAAGAAAGCATCGATGGAAGAATTTAAGACTTTTGCTAATGGGAAAAAGGTAAATGTAATTATATACGACGCTGGAGCTGCCATAACTGCCACTCTTGTCTGGAACTGGAAGAAAAAACAGATCATTGGGGAAGCTTTGGTGAACAACAAAACTAAGATAAAGGTCAAAGTTCCCTTGACTTTCGACGGTGACAAGGCCTGTTCACAAGACCAAGGTAAACCAGTTTGTCATCTTATCTACATTGACAACGACAAATTTTACGAGGTGCGCGACGACGGCAAAGTCCACGCGACTTCGACGTTGGTTCAATGAGACGGACCACGTCCGAATGGTTTGGTCGGCGTTTGCACGGACCCGCAAATGCCGGCCCTATTCAGTACGCTTGTCAAGTCTTACGACACCTGCACACTCGCCTCCGACTCGAGAAAACTCACCGCTGCCTTTCGCACCTTGAAGCCTGCCGATGATATGGTTTTGCCTTGGCGCACCATCGTCATCGACGAAACTTAAATAGATGTCGAATGCCCCGTCGGCGGTGATTGTTCCGGCCAAAGGCACCATCGCGGAAATTTCCGTTCCATCGATAAAGATTGTCGTTGACTGTTCAGTGTAATCGCAGGCGGAATTACCTGCGCGCCGCGTCAGTGCCCACGCGCCATCAAAAGCCTTTACCTTGACCGGAGCGCAGACACGTTCTGGGATATTCTTGATTGCGCGCAACACCTCTTTCGTCGGCTCCAGGCTGGCAAGCTTCAATCCCCGCTGCTCGGCAAAGGCTTGAAGAGCTTTCCGACTTCCCGGTCCCCATTTGCCGTCTGCCTGTCCGACAAGGCAGCCGACTCGCGTTAGCTCTGTTTGCGTTGCCTTTGTCAACGCGCGCGGATCAGCCAAAGCTTGCGTCACATCTAAATCAGGATGAGCTTCTGCAACCTCCACGCCCTCGATGGAAATCGAGGGGGCTTTGCCACGATCTGTTGCTGCCTGTTCGATCTCGTCGATCTTCAAGCTGGCTAACGCCGCAAAGGCGCCGCTTGGATACTGTCTGAGATAGGCCTCAAAGAAGCGCTTGTCCGTTTTTTCCTTGATGGTCTCCCAATAGGCGACTTCTACGTCCCCTCCTTTCGCACCCGCCGTGACAGCGGTGTTTCCGGACAACGGTTGCAAAATGACGTCGCCCGTCAGCGAGGAGTTGTCCCATGGCACTTGCTTGCCGTCGGTTGCTTCAAGCACATCCCTACGGACGTTGATGAGGTCGCGGGAGATGTCCTGGCCAGGCGTACCAAGATTCTTCAGCAGCGCAGATGTGAACGGCGAGTTCCTTCCCTCGCCGTCCAGCGCAACGTTCCCGGGCTGCGTTGCAAAGGCTATGAGCGATCCAACGCCCGTGCCTAGCTTTGCCAAGCCCCGACCGACCGACCCTGATCGCGTACCCATCGAGCGCCCAAGGTTCTGTGAGAAAGGACTGTCCCGGCAAGCATCCAAAAATACCAGGTTGACCTTCGTGGTTCGCTCCATGGCCGACAAGACGAGGTCCATGGGCACGGCTTCGAAGTCGAGGTCGTTATATGTGGATAGCCGCGCATCAACGGGAGCCATGTAGTTGGTGCCGTTCACCTGGACGCCATGGCCGGCATAGAAGAGAAGCGCCATGTCGGCACCATCCAGCTTGCCGATGAAATCTCGAACCGTGCCGCGCATCCCGCTCAGATCGAGGTCCTCGCCTGCAACCACCTCAAAGCCCAACGCCTGCAGTTTTGCGGTCATATCCACCGCATCATTTTTTGGATTGGAAAGTGGAACCGCGTATCTATAGGCAGAATTACCGATGACCAGCGCGACGCGCCGTTCTGCCCACGCTTGGGCGCTCAGCGAAACTAGAAGAAGCGCAATGGCGAAGCGAAGCGCCATCATGGCTGTATATCCTTAGTCTCAGCTCATGCAGCGGATTCACCAGTCGATGGACAGGATAAAACCGGAGCAGTCTTGCGAGACTGAGCCCGGTGCTTCGCAGTGTCAAGTCTAGCGGATCTAGCGAAGGGCCCACCGCTAGCCCACAGTTCGTCAGCGGTCTATGCTGTGTAGATTCACGCCGATAGACACCGAAACGAATTGCACGCAGCTTGGCCGTCTTCACGCCGATCGGAATGGTTCAAAAAGGGCGCCTTCTCGCGTCGCTCGGATTCTTTTTCATTCTGGGCGCCTGCATTGCCACATTCTCTCCCTCAGGCGAGAAACTGCTGCGCGACGTCTTGATGACGACCATCTCGCCCTTCGTCGCGCCCCCGACAGACATCGTGATCGTAACGATCACAGAGCAGACATTGGAAAGGTTTCCCTATAGATCGCCGCTGGATAGGGGTGCCTTGGCCGACCTTGTGCAGAGAATCGACAAGGCTCATCCGAGAACAATAGGCATTGACTTGCTTTTCGATCAGCCAACCGAGGCAGAAAAGGATCGGCGCCTAGCTGAGGTTATCGAGGCGGCCGAAAGTCCGGTAATTGTCGCATCTGCATCACACGACGACGACCTTACCGACAAGCAACTGTCGTATCTTAGTCGCTTCGCGCCAAGCGCCATCCGCGGACTGGCCGCCCTGTCTCATGATAGGGTCGACGCGGTTGTGCGGGAAGAATTTCCAGGGCGCGTGGTGAATGGCAACTGGCAACCTAGCTTTGCATCAGCGCTCGCGCAGACCGCCGGCATATCGGCATCGCAAGCTGCGGAGAAGATGGTCTACTATCGGGCTACAGGCATTCATCCGGCACGATGGACAATATATCCGACACACGCCGCCGCTTTCGCGCCCCCGGCCTGGTTCGCCGGGAAGTTCGTTTTGATCGGCGTCGACCTCCCGCTGCAGGATCGTCATGCAACCCCCTTTGCCGTGCTGAACGGCTCTGTTGCCGGAGCGCTGCCGGGTGTGGTTATTCATGCCAATGCGCTGGCGAGATTGATCAAGGGCGACAAAATCATTACGCCAGGGGCGGTGGCGGCGTTTGGGCCCTTCGTTCTCGCGACGGCGCTCTGCATCTGGGTCGCTTGGCTCCGCATATCAGTGCTGGTGAAACCTATGGTCATCATCGGCGCAGTCGTTTCGGTTTTGATCTTAGAAGCAACCGCGTTTGCCAAGGCCGGGATTCTGTTACCAATGGTCGCGCCGTCGATGCTGCTGCTAGGGCTCTCCGGATTCGTCGCAATTCTGGCATGGCACCGGGACTCGAAAGAAAGGCGTTTCGTCCAGAACGCGTTCTCTCAGTATCTCAGCCCGGCAGTCGTGGCAGAGCTAGTCAGCAAGCCGGCGTCACTGCGCCTCGGCGGATCCGAACGCTTGATAACGTGCGTGTTCACCGACCTTGAGGGGTTCACCAGTTTGGGCGAACGGACGGAACCAGAGGTATTTGCTGCGGTTCTGAATGAATACCTCGATGCGGTTTGTGGTCTCTTCATTGAACATGGAGCCACGATAGACAAACTGATAGGCGATGCAGTCATTGGTTTTTTTGGTGCACCGGGTGTGCAGGAGGACCAAGCCGAAAGGGCCCTAAAACTAACGCTCGCTACCGTCGCGATGTCTCGAAGATTTCGGACAGATGTAAAGTCTAGAGGCCACGACGTTGGCGTCACTCGTATCGGCGTCCATCGAGGACCTGCAGTTGTCGGAAATTTTGGGGGCAATCGATTCTTCAACTACACGGCCATGGGCGATACGGTGAACACCGCTGCCAGGCTCGAAGGCGCGAACAAGTTTCTAGGTACCATGAACTGCATCAGCGAGGAGGTGGCGAACTCTTCCGATGACTACCTGCTTCGGCCATCCGGTGTGTTGTGTCTGAAAGGCAAGACTGAGTGGATCTCAGCCTTCGAGTTGCTGGAGGACGGGCGTATGAATCGCGAGATGGTGGAGGCTTACTCGCAAGCTTATTTGCTGATGTCCGCGCGTGACAAGACTGCCGCTGCTGCCTTTGCATCGCTGGCCATTCAATATCCCAACGATGGCCTCGTTGCTTATCACCTTGGAAGACTGAAGCAGGGTGAGGCTGGCGATAGGATCTATCTTGAAGGCAAGTAAAACAAGCGTATGGTTGAACGTGCGTCATGTATCGGCAACCCAAAATCATTTTCCTACTGGCTGCGGCCATCGCAGCAGTTGGTTCTTGCTCGAGCGCTCTTGCGGCCAGCGAGTATGTCGTTGTCGCTGTCGATCCTCCCGCGGACAGCCCTCAGCTCGGCAAACTGTTCAGACTGGGCGACCTCGTGCATATCGAGGGTGGATCGACTGTCACTTTGATGGGTGACGATGGCTCGGTCACTGCGTTGCCGGGACCTGCGGATGTTGTGGTGACTGACGACGCATCGGGTTCTGGATCAACCTCTAACGGGGCGGCGGGCGCTTCTTCGAGTTTGACTGCGATTTCGGATCTATTGGGGAATGCCGCTGGTCAGCTCCAAACCATAGGTGGGTCTCGTGGCGTTTCCGACACGACGGCCGCCACCTTGGAACCTTGGATGGTGCCGGTCGAAAATCGTCTGACAGGCTGCGTTTATGACCTCAAACTGGAGCTTTGGCGCCCACCGGGGCACAGGGCGGATGTTTCGGTTGCCTATAATGAAGAGTCGCTGGCGACAAGCTTGGTCTGGGACAAGGACACCCCAATTTTGGCAATTCCCGGAAACATGCCACCGGATCTTCGATCCGTTGAGTTGGTGATCGACGATGAGTCGGTTCGAATGCCTATCGTGCATTTGCCCACCGGCCTCAGCCCGTCGGATCATGTGGGACTGTATGCCTGGATGATAGAAAGCGGTTGTCTTCTTCAGGCATCCGCACTGATCCGGAACTTGGCTAACCGATAGACCACCAGGGGTGGTCACTTCACGGCGCACTGGAAGCGGTAGAGGCGCGCCTTCGCGTCAACCACCGCCATATCGAGGCAACTTCTCGATGGCGCGCTAAGGAAAGCGATCGCCTTGTGCCCAGCGGGTACGCCGACTGAAAGTTTGCGGCGCACGAATTTAACGGTTTCGTTGACGTAGACTTGGACGGTTGCCGAATAGCGGCTGAAGTAGATACCCAGGTGGCAAAACGTCGTGCTCTGTTGCGAGGCTATGCTGGATCAGGTGGTCCGTCCAGAAGAGTTCTTCCTGCAGAACCGGCGATCTCGAGATGCCACCGACCCTCCGCATGCCCCCTCGGAACGCTGGAAGAGGGATGGTGCGTCGCACAAAAATATTGCAATGCACTATAAATGCCGTAACGTCAGTTTCGTAAGTGAACGAGACGGCTTTTGTGAAAGGCCGTCCACCGGAAAGGATGGAAACTATGGCCAAGACCGCTGACACCGTTGAAAATACCTCATTCCCCACCTTCGACGCGTCGAAGGCTGCCGACCAGGTCCGCGCTGTCGCCGAAAAGGGCGTCGAGCAGTCGAAAGAAGCCTATGCGAAATTTGCGTCAGGCACCGAGACGACCCAGAAGGCTCTGCAGTCGAGCTTCGAAACCGCCAAGACCGTCGGCAACGAGTTGTCGCTGAAGACAATTGCTGCTCTGCGCGCCAATGCCGAAGCCGGCTTCTCGCACCTCGAAGCCCTGGTTGCCGTGAAGTCGCCGTCCGAGTTCATCGAACTCCAGACTGCCTTCTTGCGCACGCAGCTCGAAAAGACCGTCGAGCAGGCCAAGGAATTTCAGGCCGTGACGACCAAGGCTGCCGAAGATGTATCGAGGCCGATCAAGGATGTCGTTGAAAAGGCGATGAAAGATCTCAAAGTCGCCTAATTGAGTCTAAGCGATCGGAAATAACCGCGAAACAACACCTTCTCCAGCCGGTCTTTTTCCTTTTGGCTGGATGCTCTTTGGTGCCTGCGTTGCCATGGCGGTGCGGGCATAGCTCTCTCGGCTGCGATCATCCGCACAATCTGACGGCGGCGAGCGACGAGCCCGGCCAGGGCCTCGGCTTCGGTGCCGCGCAACGGGCACTTGCCGCTTGCTCGACCCAACGAAGGCAGCGTTACAGCAGCATCGGTGGTGTCGGTCCTGGCCCGCTTGCCGAGCGCATTGGCGTAGGCTGTCACCTGCCCCGGATTGACCACGACAACCGCCAGGCTAGACTGGCACCCTGTCCAAAGCGGCAACCGCTAAGCGCGATATCCTGCCCCATTCTTGGCACGTCGAGCCTGCCAGCCGTGATCCGTGGACATTCGCCTGCGGCAAATTCAGCTGGGCCTTCGTTGCACGGATGGCGGTGCGATGCGGCCTTTCGTGTGTGAGTGGCTGCGCGGACGCCGTCAAACGGCAGAAACTTCAAATCCATCATGTTGGCTCATTGCCAAAGCACCGCTTCAAGACAACAATGACCTCGACGCCGGCGCGCCAGACGCGCACAAAAAAAGCGTCGGAGGAAATGGAGGAGGAAGCCGCTGGCCAAGTCACGGACGCGCTATGCATGCGGCCTTTCGGTGCTCACCACCGACGAATCTGACGCGGATGCGTTCGCCCGGGCGGTGGCAGCGGAAGCAGCGGCCATTGACGCCGGGTTTGCCCTCCTGTTTTTCTCGCAGAGCCTCATAGAGGCCGTCGCCCTGTCGGAAGCGCTGAAGAGCCACGCGCCGGCGCTCCACTATGCCGGCTGCTCGACGGCCGGTGAGATAACGCCCAAAGGGCTGGAGGAAGGCCAGATCCTGGCTATGCTGCTTCCCTCCGCATCGTTTTCGGCAGCCAGCACCATGGTCGAAAATCTGTCCTCATCGGGCATGGACGGGATTACCGGCGAAGTCGAGGCGCTGAGGCGTTCGTTACACGAGCGCCTCGGGCACGAGCGAGCCGACACCACTTTCGCGCTCTGCTTGATCGACGGCCTGTCTTATGCCGAAGAAGCGGTGACCTCCGCCATCCATTGGGGGCTCGACGACATCCCACTGATCGGCGGGTCGGCTGGCGATGATTTGAAATTCGAGACAACGCGGCTGATCTCGAACGGCAAAGTGACCTCCGACAGCGCCATCATCGTGCTGATCACCACGGAAATTCCTTTCCACGTGTTCAAGACCGACAATTTCGTTCCCACCGACGAGAAGCTGGTGGTGACGGCATCCGATCCCGACCACCGCATCGTGCGCGAATTCAACGCCACCATTGCCGCCGAGGAATATGCCGCCTCGGTCGGCGTCGTCGCGCAGATGCTGACGCCACTGAGTTTTGCCTCGCACCCGGTGGTGGTGAAAGTCGGCGGCGAATTTTACTGCCGTTCAATCCAGAAGATGCATGCGGACGGCTCGCTGTCGTTCTTCTGCGCCATCGACGATGGTGTCGTGCTTGCCGTCGCCCAGCCTAAGGACATGGTCGAGGCGACCCGCGCCGCGCTCAGCGACGTCAGCAAAAGGCTTGGCGGCATCGACCTGATCCTCGGTTTCGACTGCGTGCTGCGCCGGCTCGACGCGCGCAATCGGCAGGTCTATCGCGAGATTTCGGAACTCTACAAGGTCAACAACGTCCTCGGCTTCGGCACCTATGGCGAACAGTACCGTTCGATGCATCTGAACCAGACCTTCACCGGCATCGCCTTCGGTGAACGCAAGGCGGCCGAAGCGGCGGAGTAGGAAATCCGGGATGCCGCTCAGGAACATCGACGACCTGGAAAGGCTGAAGAAGATCAACGCCGCGCTGATCAGCCGCGTCGAGCGTTCCATGGACCAGCAAGGCAATGCCTTTTCGCTGTTCCAGACCGCCATTTCGCTTGAGAGCCGGGTGCGCAGCCGCACCGAAGAGCTGCATTCGACCTTGCGCCGGCTGGAGCAGTCGAACATCGACTTGAACGCAGCCAAGGAAAACGCCGAGCTGGCGAACCTGTCCAAGACCAGGTTCCTGGCGGCCGCCAGCCATGACGTGCTGCAGCCGCTGAACGCCGCGCATCTGTCGGTCTCGGCGCTTGCCGAAGTACAGACCAGCGAGGAAGGCAGAAAGCTGGTCCGCCAGGTCGAGCGATCGCTGGAGACGATGGAGGACCTGCTCCGCACCTTGCTCGACATTTCCAAGCTCGATGCCGGCGTCGTGCAGCCCGACATCACCGATGTCAGCCTGGAGACGCTGTTTTCGTCTCTGCGC
The DNA here is from genome assembly GCF_040320365.1 of Mesorhizobium sp. M0701. Taxonomy (NCBI): domain Bacteria; kingdom Pseudomonadati; phylum Pseudomonadota; class Alphaproteobacteria; order Hyphomicrobiales; family Phyllobacteriaceae; genus Mesorhizobium; species Mesorhizobium sp. M0701. The sequence goes on along the minus strand of NZ_JAMYPO010000068.1, from coordinate 3,126 downwards.
TCGGATTGTCAGCCGGTTGCGGAGATGAAGGGGCTGACGCTGAAGTTCCGGCCGGTCAATGCGCTCGTTCGTTCGGACCGAACCTTGCTGCGCCGCATCCTGCAGAACATCCTGTCCAATGCACTGCGCTATACCCGTTCGGGCGGCGTGTTGGTCGGCACCAGACATCGCGGCGACACGATCCGCATCGACGTCGCCGATACCGGCTGCGGCATCCCCGACGACCAGCGCGAGGCGGTGTTCGAGGAATTCCATCGCGGCGTGATCCCGACGGATGCCGGGCTTGCCGCCGGCGGGCTAGGGTTGGGGCTGGCCATCGTGCGCCGCATCGCCGCGGCCCTCGGCCATCCCGTCACGTTTTCGTCGAAGGTCGGACATGGCACGATTTTCCATATCGACGTTCCGGTCGGGATCGGCGACACGGCCGATCCAATCGCCAGCACCGTCGACATGGAGCGGCCGCGCGGCTACGGTCTGTTCGGCACAAGGGTGCTGCTGGTCGAGAACGACATCGACGTTCTGCAGGCGATGACCTCCCTGCTCGAGCGCTGGCAATGCCTGGTGCGCCCCGCCACCTCGACCGGTGACGCGCTCGACTTGCTTGGCGATACCGACTGGTTGCCAGATATTGTCATAGCCGACCAGCATCTCGACGGCGGCGACCTCGGCACCACCACAATCGCCGAGGTCCGTGATTATCTCGGTCGCGCCGTGCCGGCGCTCATCGTCACCGCCGACGGCTCGGAAAGTGTCGCCAAGGCCGCCCGCGCCGCCGGCATCGAGCTGATGCGCAAGCCGCTGAAACCGGCCCAACTGAGGGCGTTGCTGGCACATCTGCTGGCTTGAACGGTCGTATCTTCCCAGCACACGGGTAACCGTGTTCCAGCCATTACTTGTGCCTAGGCGGTAATTCATATGAAGCAGATTCACTTCTTCGCGCTAAAGGACGATCTTCTTCCCGTATTGGAGGCAGTAGAACGTGAAATTTCGATAAAATACATCCTCATGGTCATTTTCCCAAGATGGAATTCGACTCTTTTAGCAATAGAATGCAAATTTCAACTCTTGGGCAATCAACCACTGAATCGGCTTCTAGCGGTCGATCATTTCTTGTCACTGGCCACGCTGTGCCCATCGAGGTGAGGCCGATAAAAACACCTTCCGGCATCCGGTATTCGCTAGATCAGCTTAGCAATCCGGACACAGTAACTTTTTCCCCTGGTGGGCGATGTGCTGAAGATGTTGTGATAAATGGCCGCGTGGCAACGGTCTCCGACACGCCGCTCGCTCAGGAGCTAATGAAGACTTTTAATAGAGCATTCAAAGAGCAATTTAGTAAAATTAAAGCATTCTACGTTGGACCCGGGGCCGCCATTTTACTAGACGAGGGAAAGCGGCTAACTGCTGCAGAGCAATCGCCGCGTGAATTTGATCTGACTAGAGAGCCGCGGGTTGCTTAGCTGGTGTCAGGAACGTGAGAGCCGTCGCTAGTCTAGTCCGATTGCGGTGACACGAGTGCGGTCGACTACGGTGACAGTGCGCTTTTTAGCGAGCGCTCTCAAAACCCCGCCGGATCGCGAAACAGCTCGGCATTGTCGAGCTTTGAGACCTCGATCACCGCCTGGGTGCGGCTGTAGACGTTGAGCTTGCGCAGGATTTCGGAGACATGCGCCTTGACGGTGGTCTCGCCGACCTGCAGCTCATAGGCGATCTGCTTGTTGAGCAGGCCCTGGCGCAGCATCTGCAGCACTTTGAGCTGCTGCGGCGTCAGCGTAGCCAGGCGCTGCACCATCTCGGCGCGGTCGGTGCTGTCGGCGTCGCGCGGCCGGCCTTCATAAGTCTCGGGAACATAGATCGCGCCTTCCATCACCGAGCGAATGGCGGCGGCAAGGTCGCTCTTGCGCGCCGATTTCGGGATGAAGCCGGCCGCACCGTAGGACAGCGCCTCGGAAATGATCTTCGGTTCCTCATAGCCGGAGACGATGACCACCGGCAGGCGCGGATAACGCGTCCTGAGCTGCAGCAGCCCGTCAAACCCATGCACGTCGGGCATGCTGAGATCGAGCAGCGCCAGGTCGAACGGCTTGGCATCGGTCAGAAGCTCGAGCGCCTCGGCAATCGAGCGTGCCTCGACCGTGTCGACTTCCGGATAGGCCATCTGCACGGCACTATGCAGCGCCTCGCGAAACAGCGGATGGTCGTCAATGATCAGGAACCTGGCGCGATCGGTCATCAGCTTCATTTCGGTTTGGTCTGGCCTAGAATAGTCCTGCAACCATGGCCAGCTTATTGGCAAATAGTACATTGCCATCTTGGCCGGCTAAAGCAGAATGTGCCCATGATTTCCGCGGCGCCACGCGGCAGATGTGGCTGTTCTGAAATGCAATGCCTTGCCCGGTGGCCCAAATCGGCCGAATGTGCCGGCGACGGATCCATTGAAACAGAGACAGGTCGTGATCGACTTCCGGCTTCGCGTGACAGCCAGTGACCGCCGGCTTTCGCACTGTTGCCGGTCGCCACACGACGCTTCCCCGACGCCCGCCTTGTTCGCGGCCGCACCGATGGTATCGGCTGGTCTGGGGTCGCGCTGGTATACGGGCTGGTTTCCTGGACAAAACGCAGCAAGCTGATGGTGCTGCCGTTCAAGCCCGCTAGGCGCTGGTAAGGAGCACCACCTTGCCGCCATCGCGCTTTGGGCGCGACTTTGCCTGCGATATCCAAGCTAGTCCACGATCTGGGCCGCGCCAAGCCAGAACCAACTGATCGCAGTCGCTGATCTTGAAGCTATACGACCCGGTTGGACCAATTTCAGCGTATTCCCCGTTGAGCCCAACGCCCCCTGAGGCTGACAGCACGTCTGCAATGACTTACGAAGCGTGTCCGTCCACGCGCTCGCCTGCGTTCGTTCCAACGCCTGGGACCGGGCGATTTCGTCCGGCCCCCAAGGATAGTGTCTGATCAGTCGTTAGGCCGGCAACGCGCCGGATCTCTTGGCCGTCCAGGTGGCGATATAGTCCATCAGCCCGGGATTGAGGCAATCATAAGGTTCGAGCCCGATCGACTTCAGCTGTGACCTTATGCCGTCCATGCGGCTCGGATCGACACCGGATTCGATGATCGAAGAGA
>NZ_JAMYPO010000067.1:0-22331 GCF_040320365.1 Mesorhizobium sp. M0701 | reverse complement strand
CCTCATATCGACTACTATGAACGCGCCTGGCAGGGGGCCGAGCTGCTCGACCGCGCCCTGCGCGGCGAGATCCGTCCCCGCACCGCGCCAAGCGGCCGATGCTGTGCGGTCTCGATGGCGGGCGAACCCAGACCGGCCCGATGCGCGAGTTGATCGACCGCGGCGAGGCGCTGGAAGCCTTTGGCAAGGCTCTCGTGGTCAGCGTCTGCGCCGGGTTCAGTAAGTCCGACATTTACGATGTTGGACCCAGCGTCACAGTGACCGCCGATGGCGACACCACCGAGGCAAAGCGACCGAAGGAGGGGACTGTCAGGAATTCCGTGTGCGGGCGGGCATAATGGATAGAAAGGATTCCCACTATGACCCGACGCAAAGAACCTGCGATACCGAATGAGTCTTCTCGACCAGCTTCTGGCAGGAGGGGCAGCCAGGTGCTGGATCCGCTCAAGAAGGCTCTGACCGAGCGCGCGCTGAACGCGGAAATAGACCACCACCCGGCGAGCGGCGAAGACGCTGGCAATACGCGTAACGGCTATGGCCCCAAGACGGTGAGGACCGAGACCGGCAAGCTGGAGATCGATGTTCCGCGCGACCGCCCATCCGTCCGTCGCAAACTGCGGCCGAACCCTTCCAGTCCCGAGCGGGTCATGTCGACCCGTCCTTGATGGCGCAGCCGGCCGTCTTCCCAAACCACCACCTCCGCAAAGGTGCGGTGGATGTCCATTCCAATCACACGTCTCATCGGCTCCCTCTCCTCAAACAGTCGGGAGCCGGCTGGCGACGCGACACCTACGGATCCGCGCTCTCGGCGCAACCGGGCAGGTCGCAGGGGCGGCCAGCTACTAACGCGAGCTCGCAGCTCATCGAATACATCGGCCTGCCCGCACTTGGCGTGCTCCCGGTGCCCCTGTCCCGGATGGTCGCACCATACGCCGAAAATCGCTCATCTCCAGCGGGGATTGGATGGCACCGTCATGATCATACCGGTTACGAACTCAATAGAGGCGGGCTCCAAGCGACGCTCGTGACCACCCCTCACCAGCAGCTGAACGCTGCTCAGGCCTACAAGTTCATTCCCGATCACGTTGTCCCCGGTCAGCACCCTCGTTTACATCGGTCCCGGGACGCAGCCGAATGAGATTGATGGGCCGGAAGGGGCCAGTCTCGGCGCGCCTCGGATGCCAACCGCTACCAGCGTTCGCCACGTAGGATCGTCTCGGCGGCATCAGCCAGCACCTGACAGCCGAGCACCAGGTCGGCATCGCCTGTGTTTTCGGTCCAATGATGGCTGATACCGCCGATGCTTGGCACGAAAAGCATCGCGGCTCTCAGCTTGCGAGCCACGACCTGTGCGTCGTGACTGGCGCCGCTTGGCATTCTCAAATAGGCACCGGGCGCATGGCGCGCGGCAGCATTCTCTATCGCTGCCTGGAAGGCGGGATCCATGTGCCATGGTTTACCGGCCTCGGTCCGCTCGATCTCCGCGCGGCAGCCGGTTCTGATCGCGGTCTCTTCTACCAGATCCCGTAGTGCCGCATCGAGGCGCTCAAGCACCGGCATCTCTGAATCCCGGAACTGGAACAGCATCTCTGCCTTGCCCGGAATTATGCTGGGAGCGCCCGGCTCCAGGCTAATGCGGCCTGTGGTCCAGACGGAACGCGGTCCGGCCACTTTCGGAAAGCGCTCGGCAATGGCCGTGGCCAGCGTCGCTGCAGCGACGCCGGCATCCTTTCGGATAGCCATGCGCGTCGTACCGGCGTGATTCTGGATGCCGCGAAAGACGATTGAGTACTGCCAGAGCCCGACAATGCTCGTAACAACACCGATCCGGTTGCCCGAGGCTTCCAGCGCGTCGCCCTGTTCTATGTGTGCTTCCAGATAACCAAGGTAGCGTTCCGGTTCCACCAGAGATCGGAGAACACCGGCCAGGCCGGCTGCACGGAGCGCTTCCCTGAGCGGCAGCCCATGATGGACATTCACAGCGCGGTCGATCTCAGCCTCGTCGATGTCACCGATGAATGAACGGCTACCGAGTAACGATACATAGTGGCCTTCTTCATCCGCCCACGCGACTGGGGCGATCGGAAGACCGGTGCAGTCCGGCGTTTCCGCGAAGGTCCGGGCGATCTCGAGCCCGTACATCACGCCAAGGGCCCCGTCGAGCCATCCGGCATGGTTCTCGGATTCTGCATGCGACCCGATCAACAGGAATCGCCGTTCCGACCGAGGGGTGCCGAACACATTGCCGACCCCTTCGATATGCGCCTGGAGCCCTATGGCTTCATATTGCTGTGCAAGCCAGCGGCGGCTATCCATGTCCTCTTTCGAATAGGTCGGGCGATGGACACCCGTCCGATACGCACCGAATTGCGCGAAACGTCTGAGTTCCGAGAGCAAGCGCCCGGCGTTGATCTTTGGCATCAGCTGCACCACCCTATTGTTCGTCCTGAATAAAATTAAAAATATAGACTAGTGCTGACTTCCTTTGGACGGCGTGTCGGCGGCCTTGCGGTCACCGAATTGCGGGTGGCCAAGCGCGGTTCAACACCTCTGATCGGCTGTCCCGCATCGGCCACCCAGCTATCTCAGGCCGCCTTGAACTTGTCGAAAGCGCGAGGTCGGAATTGGGCCGCGGAAAGACCGCATGTCTAACCTAGGGGTCAGACCGCTAATCGATCGTTCGCCAAGTGCAACGAGCCAAGCTCATGTAACAATGCAGAGCCTGTGCGAATCCCGCTGTAGAAGCAATCAAGCGTTAGATTTTCATTCGGCGCGTGGTTTGCTTCATCATGGTTCGCGTACGGCGTTTCGAAAGCAGGAATGCCGAGTATCTTGGTGAAGACATAGCTGGGTAGGCTGCCAAAACCCGCTGGGATCAGCAGGGGCTCCTCCCCTTGCGCTGCGACGAAAGCACGGCGTAACGGCCCGGTGAAGGGCGAGGCTAAAGGCGTCTTTGATGGGGACATGCTCTCCATCGCGATGAGCTCCACATCGGGCGCGTGTTGCTTCACATGCGCGGCGACCTTGCGCAGTAAGTCCCCGGGGTCCTGCGCTTCCACGAGCCGTATGTCGCATTTTACAAAGGCATCACTGGGCAGGACGGTCTTGCTACCAGGCCCGCTATAGCCGCCATGGAAGCCATTGATTGTTAGCGTCGGGCGGGAGCACAGGCGCTCGTAGAAGGGCCGTTCCGCCGGCGCATCGAGCCGCACGAGCCCAAGGCTATGCTTATAGGTCTCAACATCGAGCGGCAGGCGCTCGATTGCGGCCAACTCCTCGGGCGATGGCGGCTCGATACCCTCATGGAAACCGTCGATAGTGATTTCACCATCGGCATTTTTCATGGTGCCGAGCAGATGCACCAATGTCCAGATCGGGTTGGGCACAACGCCACCATAATTACCCGAGTGGAGATCGCGGCAGGCGTGGCGGCAACGAAGCTCAAACGAGAGCACGCCGCGCGATCCAAACTTGATCACAGGTGCACCGCTCGCATGACGCGGGCCATCGGCCGTGACGGCAAGATCAGCTTTTAGGAAATCCTTGTTGGCCCGCACAAAATCGGCAATGTGCGGGCTGCCGATCTCCTCCTCGCCTTCCAGCAGCAGGATGACGTTACAGGGCAACGTGCCATGCACCTTGAGGTGGGACTCGATCGCCAGAATCTGGGCAAAATGCTGGCCCTTGTTGTCTCCTACACCGCGTGCATAAATGCGCCCGTCACGGATGGTCGGCTCGAACGGCGGCGAGAGCCATTTTTCGATCGGGTCGGCCGGCTGCACGTCATAATGGCCGTAGAGCAGCAAGGTCGGCTTACCCGCAGCCTTCTGCCACCGCGCCACAACCATGGGATGCCCCGCTGTCGGCATCAGGCTGGTTTCGAGTCCTATCTCCGTCAGCATTTCGACTAGTAGGTCACTCACTTCGTCGACACCTATGTTCTCGGCACTAATGCTTGGATGACGGAGATACTCTTTCAGACGTCCGAGAGACTTGGCGCGGTTCCCATCGATATACTCGAAAACGGCGTTCAAGATGTCAGACGATATCATATTTTTTTCCATTGTTAGAAAGTGAAACTGGTGTGCAGGGGGTTAGCTACCAAGCTTGGAGCTGGCTGCGAATGTACTGCAATCTCTCGTTGAACGAAATTGCGCAACCGGGCGCGAGTGCCTCGGCTGGGGCCGGCAATTTCGATACGATCAGGAATAATTTGGAGGCCCTGGCCGCGTTTAGTTACGGGAATCCCTAACGAGTCGAGCAGGTAGGCATAGTGTGAGACCAAAGTTTGCAGGCTGACGATAATCTGCGCTGCGATCATAATGGGATTGATCCTAGGACGCGCCGAATCCACATGGTCACCCTGTCAAAGTCGTCTTGCGATGCCCTCAGCACTGAGCAGGAGAGCTTCCGTTGAGCCTTGCATAACTAAAAATAGCCCTTCACGAGGAGCGATCCGTGGCGAAATCGTTCCACTTGTGAAATGTCAGCTGCACGAAACGGTGCTTTTTGAAATGCGGCCTGACCGGGATTGCAATGTGCCAAATGTGGCGACATTCCATCGAGAAGACTGGCACAGTCGGGTTGGATAGCGCCACACATGTCATTGAGGTGCATGGTGTCGGCGCGAAGGGCGAAGGGCGCGATCCCATTCATTGAAAGCTGCGGCGCGACGAGCTCGCCATGCAGTGCCTGATCGGCATCGAACCTGCAGGACTAGCGATTACAGGGCAAGAGATTTGGCTGGGGGCATGAGGTTCGTCTGATGCCGGCCCCCACCTCACCCACCTCCACTCCGGACGCGCTTGGCTGAAGCATCGCCGCAGGCGATTGCGCCGTTATACCAGGCTCGGGAGTAATCTGAGCGAGCGTACCAAGCTGTCGACATGAATGGATACTGAAGACGTACGGCATCGGCTATGCTTGTCACCAAGATCATGGCGATCGGCATCAAATCGCGCTCAGTCCGAAACTGCGCCATACACCTCCGTTCCAAGGGGCCGTGGCAGCGGAAACGGCCATCGGGTATTGGAAACAATCTGTCGCCCCGACCTTGAGCGGCTCCCCGCCCACCTCAGGGTCGTGCTTGCCGCCGAGCAAGATGGACCCATAGTTGCCGACGCCGATGGCAATTCCGGCCTGCACGGCCGCCGGATCGAAGATGGCATGCTGCGCGTGGGCGGTATCGGAATTGTGGTGATTTCGCGCATGACCAGGCAGTCGATCTCGCGCAGCTCGTTTCCGTTGGCATCGATTCGCCTCACTGCGCGACCATAGCTCTGAAGTCCGCGCATCATTTCCCTACAGCGTTCAAACCGATCGCGCGCGAGGTGATCAGGGTCGACGGCGCCGGGATGGCATCCGCCACCCCTGTCCTTTGGTTGGCGGTTTAGCTTAGCGTCGTGAATCAAAAACTCAAGCGCCGCATTGAAGGCTGCACGATTGCGGCGCTTCGAGGGTGCCCCGCGGTCCCGAAGATGCCGCGGTCAGGGACTGTTGCCGGACAATTCATTCGAGCACGCCTATGAGATAGGCACTTCGCGTTGCCGCACTGGACCAGCATCATGTTGGCAGCCATCGCGCTGACCATGGACCGAAGCACGACCCGGGGATGATCTAAATAGGCGGGGATGATCTAAATAGGAAGGGGTGCGAAACACACGGCATGGAAGTCAGGTTAACGGCGTGTTGCGCTGAGCCGCTTCTTACGTCTTTGACAGTCGTGCCGAGCTTCTGACGACCAGAATTGACCGAAGAATACTCGGCATGCGAGTCTTTCGCGCTTAAACACAACTGCGAGTATTGGCGGCCACCGTGGTTTGTTAACCTCGATTTCCGTGCCGTGGTGCGAAACATCGGTCGCTCCATGACGGGCGCGAGGGCACTTGAAAGAAAGACCCGCGCAGGCCTACTGACGTCGGCCGACTTTGTTTGCCATAAGAGCCTGACCCGAAACTCGGTTTTGGGGGTGGAAGCGGTTGAGTGGCCCCGTCCGTTGTGATTCGTTTGAGTTGTCTAGACTTGAACGGGATCACGACATGGGTTGGACGGAGACCACCCGCCGGCGATATTGCCGCGCGGGGCAGCGAGATGCAAACGCGTTGACGGACAGGGAATGGGCGTTGATCGAGCCGTTCCTGCCGGGAACGAAGACAACGGGACGACCGCGGACGACAGAACTTCGGGCGGTCGTGGACGTGCTCCTCTACATCGCCTGGACCGGCTGCCAATGGCGGGCATTGCCGGATCGGTTCCCGCCGGTCTCGACGGTTCAACGCTATTTCTATGCCTGGCGGGACAACGGGCTGTGGAAGACCATCAACTTCCACTTGGTGGCTGCGGCACGCCTGGCGCTTGGTCGCGAGGCGAGCCCCAGCGCCGGCATCATCGACAGCCAATCGGCAAAGGCCACGGACGTTGCCGGTTGCGTGGTTACGACGCCGGCAAGAAGGTCAAAGGCCGCAAGCGCCATATCATCACCGACACCGAGGGACACTTGGTCGGGCTGACGGTTCACACGGCCGACATCCAGGACAGGGATGGGGCAGTCGGCGTCATCGCCTCCATTCGACGGCTTTATCCCTGGTTGCGCCATCTGTTCGCCGACGGCGGCTATGCCGGAGAAAAACTGTCGCAGGCTCTGGCCAATCTCGGCACATGGACCATCGAAATCATCAAGCGCTCCGACGCGGCCAAGGGCTTTGAGGTGCTGCCACGACGATGGGTCGTCGAGCGAACTTTCGCCTGGCTGGGACGTTGTCGCCGGCTCGCCAAGGACTTCGAGGCGACCATCGCCAGCGCCGAGGCATGGATCTTCATCGCCTCGATCCGCCTCATGCTTCGCCGCATGGCAGCTCCGCGTCGTGCATAACCGAGTTTTGAGTCAGGCTCTAAGGCTAAGGCTAAGCCTAAGACGGTTGACATGAACGGCCCTAAGCTGGTGGGTGCGGCCCGGCAAGGCTTGGACATTTCAAATCACGCCGCATTATGCGGCTTGCATTTCAGCGACCGCTGCATTTTGGCGTACACGGTCCTTCCCGAAGTATTACCGTTTTTAGAATAGCGCGCCTCGGCAAGGTGAAAGGTCTGTAGTCTCTTTGAGATCGAATGCCTCACCTTGCAGCGTCGACAGAACCGCAGGTGCAGCCAATAACTTAACAGGGGAACTAGCGCATGACGATTTCTCGACGCGACCTGATCAAAGCGGGGTAGCCGCCGGAACGGTTGTAGCGATGCCGTCGGTCCCGTGGGCAGAGACGGCGCCGGCCAACGCTCGGACGGTGCGTATGGTTATGCCAGGTGAACTCAGCGTCTTCGATCCATACTATACGACGGCTCACGCGTTCTCACAACATCACGGTTAGAGCGATCCTGGGCCCTGAGCCCTCACTGCTAGACCATCCCTTTGCAATCCGGAGACGTTACCGTGAACTACCGCATTCTCACTGGCGAGCTCGAACAGGAGGCAAACACCTTCAACAAGGTGGCGACCACGCTCGAGCATTTCCGGTCCGGCACCTTGTTGCTGGGCGACGAGATCCCACCAGCGCGGCGGGGCACCCGCACCTTTCTGGGCGCGGCGTTCGAGGCGGCGGAGAAACTCGGGTGGGCGCTCTCTCATCCGCTCTCAGCTAGCGCAAACGCTGGGGGAACGGTGACAACGGAAACGTTTGAGCAACTCTGCGCCTGGTTCCTTGCAGGCGCAGAGGGCTGCGATGGCGCGCTCATTTTTCTGCACGGCGCGATTGTCGCTGAGGGCTGCGAGGACGCGGAGGGCGAGATCCTCGCCCGGTTGCGCTCCATCCTCGGGCCCGACGCGCCGATCGTTGTCACGCTCGACCTGCACGCCAATGTCACGGAAAAGATGGCGGCGAACGCCTCGGCGCTGATCGCCGTGCGCACCTATCCTCATATCGACTACTATGAACGCGCCTGGCAGGGGGCCGAGCTGCTCGACCGCGCCCTGCGCGGCGAGATCCGTCCCCGCACCGTCATCGCCAAGCGGCCGATGCTGTGCGGTCTCGATGGCGGGCGAACCCAGACCGGCCCGATGCGCGAGTTGATCGACCGCGGCGAGGCGCTGGAAGCCTTTGGTAAGGCTCTCGTGGTCAGCGTCTGCGCCGGGTTCAGTAAGTCCGACATTTACGATGTTGGACCCAGCGTCACAGTGACCGCCGATGGCGACACCATCGAGGCAAAGCGCATCGCCGAAGATTTCATGGATTATGCGTGGGAGACACGCGAGTTTCTCTCCGTCCATCCCATTAGCATCGCCGAGGCGGTGAAACGCGCCAAAACAGGCGAGGCGGGCGCCGGCAAGCCGATGGTGCTCGCTGATTTCAGCGACAATTCCGGCGGCGGTAATTACGGAGACACGACGAATTTGCTACGCGCCATGATCGCGGCCGATCTTCAGAACGCCGCCTTCCACGCGATCTTCGATCCGGAGGCCGTGCAGGCGGGGATCGCCATCGGCGTTGGCAACAGGGCGCGCATCCTGCTCGGCGGCAAGCACGCCCCCGAGATGGGCGGGGGGCCGCTCGAAGTTGACGCGCAGATTGTCTCCATCACCGATGGGCGTTTCCGCTGCCACGGACCCATGGGCGGAGGCGTATGGCAGAGTGTCGGGCCGAGCCTGATGCTGCGCGTGGGCGGCATCGAAGTTGCAGTGATCTCGCGGAACGAGCAAGCGCTCGACCGTGCCCATCTCACCTCCCTTGGCATCGACCCGCTTCGCTGCGCTACCATAACATTGAAGTCCGCTCATCATTTCCGTGCGGCGTTCGAACCGATCGCGCGCGAGGTGATCAGGGTCGACGGTGGCGGGATGGGATCTGCCGCTCTGTCAAAGCCAGACTACCGCCATGTCCGCCGCCCGATCTGGCCGCTCGACGACATCGTGCTGTAGAGGCCTGGCTGCGTTGACACGCGAGCATACTAATTGCGACACCTCCTAAGAGTCCTTTTTGCGAATTGATTCAATGGCTGATCCTGCGCATCAAGAGACTTCCCATGGCGACGTGGATCATGGCTTCGGAGACGTCGATGGGCTGTTCGTAGTCGCGCACGAGGCGGCGCCAGCGTGTGAGCCAGCCGAAGGTTCCTCGCTCGACCGCCCAACGCCTGGGCAGCACCTTGAAGCCGGGCTCGGTGTCGATGCGGCGCACCACTGCTATGACGAAGTCGAGGAAGGCAGCCTTGTCCAGCAATTGCCTGCGATCGTAGGGGCCGTCGGCGAAGAGATGCTTGATCCATGGCCAGCGCTTGCGGATGGCCTCGAGGATCATCTACGCGCCGGCGCTGTCGGAGATGTCAGCCGGCGTGAGATTGACCATCAGCAGCTGCCTATCGGTGTCGACCGCGATGTGGCGCTTGCGTCCGACCGTTGTTTTGGCCGCATCGTAGCCGCGCTTCGCCCTCGGCGCCGGTGCCTTGACGGTCTCGCTGTCAATGATGCCGGCACTCGGGCTGGCTTCGCGCCCGGCCCGCTCGCGATCCAGCGTCAGGGCGATATCGTGGATTGTGCGGAACAGCATCAGCCGCACAAAGCGCCGGAACCACCAGTAGACCGTCTGCCAGGGCGGAAAGTCCTTCGGGAGCGTCCGACAGCCGCCGCCTGTGCGCGTCATGTAGCGGATCGCGTTAAGAACCTCGCGCAGATCAACGCCGGCTTGGGGCTTCGCTTGGCTGGTTTCGGCATCAGCGGCGCGATCCGCTCCCATTCCTCATCGGTGAGATCGGTCGGATAACGCTTCGTCTTCCGCTCGATCCCGGCTATCCGGCCTCGCGTCTCTTTTGTCCACATACATAGCGTGCATCACAATTCGACCGCAGAGGGAAACAAGCGGACGCTTGCGCGCCAGGGGGCTCACATGACTAAATCCCTTAATTTAGCAAATGAACTTCGGGACGAGCTCTCAAGCTTGGTTGCGAAAGAAGTCCAGCACGTTCTGGTTCGGTACGATAAGATTGTAAAGGAACGCAGTTCAATCTCACCGCATATGGCGACTGGCAATATCGCTGCCGGTTCGCTCTCGCGAACTCGCCAACTAGCTATTCAAGACGATTTGACGGCCCTGGCCTCCGAATTTGTTCGCAGGCTCGCAGCCGAAGCCCCACAACGATTCGAGGCACCTGCGCTCACGGCGCGAACCGAGGACGCGCATGGGTGTGCAGTCCTAGAAGCGCGAGATCCGCAAAGCGAATGCATGCGCATTGAAGACTGGGCGGGTCAGGTTGCAGGGCCAACATATCTGGAACAACGCTTCGGCATACCGCGATCGACATTGCATTGGTGGCAACGGCACAACGACGTAGTCGCATTCCGGAAAGGCGCCCGCAAGCATGTCTTCCCCTTGGCTCAGTTCATCGATGGCAGGCCTGCACAGGGGATACGACAAGTGCTCTCGTTGTTCGTCAATCCGAGACCGGCGTGGCTTTGGCTGACTGGCCCGTCACGCCGGCTTGACGGCCGGATTCCAATAGAAATGCTCAGACAAGACCTGGCTGCAGAAGTCATCTTGGCCGCACGAGACTTTTCCTCGACGTGAAGTCCAACTGACGAAGCCATTGCAAACAATGCACCGACAATCCGTCGGCCACGGTGTGAGCCCGTGAAGCAATTTTGAGTGGTCGGCGTTACCTCATACCAACCGCCGTATTCCGTAATAACGTTTAAGTTGTCTAGGTTGTTGTATTCGCCAAAACTGTGCGGATTGTATGAAGATATATTTGGTATTTGTGACATAATAATTGAATTATCCGATATCACGGATAGCGTCAAACCGCGAAGAAGCAGCGCGATGCGCATCTTTTTCGATCGTAGGAAATAGGGAGGGCACGCCGTCTTTCAGCAAAGAAACCCTAGCCCTTTTTTAATCCTTTGAATGGAGATCAATATGAACATCAAGAGCCTTCTTCTCGGCTCCGCTGCCGCCTTGGCCACGGTCACCGGCGCGCACGCCGCCGACGCCGTTGTCGTCGCCGAGCCGGAACCAGCCGCATACGTTAAGATCTGCGACGTCTACGGGGCCGGCTACTTCTACATCCCCGGCACCGAAACCTGCCTGCGCATCGGCGGCTATGTCCGTTATGACATCAGCCTCGGCGACGTCGGCTCGTATGAGGGTGCGCGGACCCACGATGTGCAGGACGGCAGTGACCAGGCCACATGGCGTAAGAACGCCCGCTTCGACCTGAAGACCTGGACTGGCCAGGAGACGGAGCTCGGCACGTTGAAGACCTACACCGAGATCCGAGTCAGCTTCGGCAACCGCAACGCCTATTCGGGCCTGGACAGCCCCAGAACTACGCCTTCAACAAGGGCGTCACACTGAACTTCGCCTGGATCCAGCTCGGTGGTCTGCGCGTCGGTAAAGACGACTCGGCCTTCGATACGTTCATCGGTTATGCCGGCAACGTCATCCAGGATACGCTGGTTCCCTACGGTGGTTTCGACACCAACGTCGTCCAGTACTATTTCGACGCCGGCAAGGCTTCTCGGCCGTCGTCTCGCTCGAACAAGGTTATGGCGACTTCACGATCGACAGCTATGTTCCGCATGTCGTCGGCGGCGTGAAGTGAACGCAGGGCTGGGGCGCCATCACCGGCGTCATCGCTTACGACAGCAACTATGAAGAAGTGGCCGGCAAGGTTCGCCTCGACATCACGCCGATGGAGAACCTGTCGCTGTTCATCATGGGCGGCTATGGCACCGACGACAACCTTACGGACGACGGCTGGGCAACCCCCGCCAACGGCCGCGGCTTCTTCGGGTGCGCCAGACCTGGCCCGACAAGCCGAACTTCGTCGCTATCGACGGCAAGACCTCGCGACGCAGTCACGACCGGAGCACAGGCAAGGCGCCATTGCATCTGGTCTCGGCTTTCGCCACGACGTCGCGGCTCGTACTTGGCCAGGAAGCCTCAGCGACAAGAGCAACGAGACGACCGCGATCCCCGTGCTTTTGCAGCGTCTGGGCAAAGACGACGGCCTCAAGGGCGCGCTCGTCTCGATCGACGCCATTGCCACCAACGCCTCGATCGCTACCGCCATTCGCAATGCCGGTGCCGACTACCTGCTCGCCGTCAAGGCCAACCAGCCGACGCTGCGCACCGAGATCGAATGCTACTTCGATGGGCTTTCCTGGCGAACTGCGCCTGCCGGGCGTCACGACCATCGTGCGCGTGCGATCGCGCACCGGACTGAGGGACAAAAGCCGCTTCGACACCAGATACTTCATCGCCTCCGCCGACCTGACTGCCGAACGGGCCGCCCATGCGGTGCGCGGCCACTGGCTGGTCGAGAGGCCTCCACTGGACCCTCGACGTCGTCTTCAACGAGGATCAATCCCGCCTCCGAAAGGGTAACAGGGCGCACAACATGGCCGTCGTGCGCCACCTCGCTCTCAACCTCGTCCGGGCCGTCCGCGACAAACGCTCGATCAAACTGCGCCGCAAAAGGGCAGGATGGGATCCGCAATACCTCGCCGCGATCCTCGGCCAGCTAACCCGTTAACCTGGATTCAGAGCCCTGGATCAAGGCTGCGATCGTGCGCGGAACCCTCTTTGGCCTGGCAAGCATCGCCATACTCGCGCTGGTTGTCCGTGAACAGTTGGGAGGAGGACCGCACCTATGGCACGCTCATGGCCGGCTTCGGACAGGCGCTGTCTTCGCCGGCATCTCTAACAGCCTGTTCAGGCGGAGCTTGACGAGCGTGGGAGCCGAGATCGTGCGGTTGCTGCAGCCGCTCGGCGTTGAAGCGGCCATCCAGGCGATCACGCAGCGCGAGCACCAGTCTGGCGAAAAAAAGCGCCAGATCGAGTTGGCGCTCGAACAGGCGCGATATGAGGCCACCAGGGTGCGCTGACAGTATGACACGGTCGACGCCGAGAATGGTCTGGTTGCTGGCGAACTCGAGCGGCGGTGGAACCGGACCCGCACGAGCGTACGCGCACCCGAGGAACGGAATGCTGCATGATTGCGGCCCTTCGAGGTCCCACCGGGACGCGGTCCCGAAGATGCCGTGGTCAGGACTGTAGCCGAACACTTCGTTCGAGCACGCCTATCAGATAGGCACTCCGGCTTGCCGCACTGGACCAGCGTCATGTTGGCAGCTATCGCGCTGACCGCGGACCGAAGCATGAACCCGGGGATGACTTCAAATGGGGAGGGGTGCGAAGTATCGGTCGCTTCATGACAGGCGGGAAGGCACTCGGAAGAAAGATCCGCGAAGGCCTACTGACGCCGGTCGACTTTGCTTGCCATAAAACCGTTGACATAAGACCCTAAGGCTGGTGCGTGCGGCCCGGCAAGGCTTAGACATTTCAAGTCACGCCGCGTTATGCGGCTTGCATTTCAGCGATCGCTGCATTTTGGCGCACACCTTCCTTCCAGAGGTATTACCGTTTTTTTGAATGTCGCCGTGGCAAGGTGAGCGAAAGGTCTGCAGGCTCAAGGGGTCCGCAGCCTCTTTGAGATCGAATGCCTCACCGTGGAGCGTCGACAGAACCGCAGGTGCAACCAAAGACTTAACAGGGGAACTGGAACATGACAATTTCTCGACGCGACCTGATCAAAATGGGGGTAGCCGCCGGAACGGCTTTATCGCTCCCGTCGGTCCTGCGGGCGCAGACGGCGCCAACTGACGCGCGGACCGTGCGCATGGTCATGGGTGACCTGACCGTCTTCGATCCCTACTATTCGACGGATGATATGACCGGCGACCACGCCCTGGCCATTTACGACTCGCTGTTCGCACCCGATTCCAAGTTTATGCCGCAGCCGCAAATGGTGGGGAAGTGGGGCGTTTCCGATGACAGGAGGACTTATACGTTCGAGCTCCGGGACGGTCTAGGCTGGCACGACGGCACCCTCGTCACCGCGGCGGACTGTGTCGCCTCGATCCGTCGCTGGGGTCAAGTGGATTCCGGCGGACAAATGGTTATGGAGCGGGCCAGAGACATTTCGAAGAAGGACGACAAGACCTTCACGATCGTGCTCAAGGAACCGCTGGAGATTCTGATCGATTTAATGGGGTCGGTCTCGAGTTTCGCGGTGTTCGTCATGCGCGAGAAGGATGCGGATCGCCCTGCAACCGAGCAGGTGACGGCGAATATCGGATCAGGCCCGTTCAAGTTTAACAATGCTCTTGCCAAGCCGGGCGCGAGCTTCACCTACGACCGCAATGATAAATACGTACCGCGCAAGGAGCCTTCTGATGGGTTGGCAGGCGGGAAAGTCGTCAAGGTCGACCGTGTCATCTGGGAGAATATCTCCGATCAGCAGACTGCGTTCGCGGCTTTGCAGGCGGGTGAGGCCGATTACCTTGCTTCGCCACCCGCTGATTTCTATTCAGCGATCGAGAGCGATCCCAACCTTGCACTCCAGGTCCTGAACGCGGGGGGCGAGAGCTTGTTCTTGCGCATGAATTGTCTGCAGAAGCCGTTCGACAATGTGAAAGCGCGTCAAGCGATGCTTCACCTGGTCGATCAGGAGGCGTTCCTGCGCGTGATGGCCCCCAATCCAAAATATGGCCACACGGTCACTTCAATATTTGGAAACAGTACTCCTTATTCGAACGACGAAAATACGGGATGGTTCAAGAAGGGGGGCAACCCGGAAAAGGCCAAGCAGCTCTTTCAGGAAGCGGGATATGCCGGCGAGAAGATCGTCATTCTCCAACCGACGAGCCGGGCGCAGGCCAGCGACGCCTCGCAGCTTCTGGCGGCCACGCTGCGCAAGATCGGGGTCAATGCCGAGCTTGCGCCGAGCGACTGGGGCGGGGTTCTTGCGCGCCGGGCGAACAAGGGGCCCGTTGAGAACGGCGGCTGGAGCGTCTTCATCACGAGCGCTTCCGACGTGGCATTCGAAAATCCGGCCACCCCAGTCTTCCTATCCGCGAATGGCGAGAAGGGCTGGGTCGGCTGGTTCAAAAGCGATGAATGGGAGGCCCTTCGCGCCAAATGGGGGGATGTCGAACCTGAAGAGCGCAAGGCGCTGGCCCGCAAAATGCAACGGGTTTGGTGGGACTCCGTCGGCTTCGTTTTCCTGGGTCAATATGTTGCGCCAATCGCCCGCCGCAAGACACTCACCGGCCTTATTGGCATGCCGCTTTGGACCCCAATGTGGAACATGCAGAAGGCATGAGCAATGTCTGGCTCAAAGATGGCCGTTAGAGCGATCTTGGGCAATGAGGCCTAACTGCAGCAGGCATCCACTGCGATCACTTTGCAACCCGGAGACACCTCCATGGAACATTTTATCTATCTCGTTGAAGGTGTTTGTTTCATGGCAGATCTGGTCAGCCAGGAGAGGTGATCAGGGTCGACGGTGGCGGGACGTGATCCGCCGCCCTTTCGGTACCGCCATGTCCTCGCCCGGTCTGGCCGCTGAAGACATGAAACTCCACGCTGCTTCCCTTCCCTAAACGCGCACAATTCGCTGTGCTACCTGCTCGTTGCCGCAGATGATGCGGAGAGAAATAATGGATGGCTGAAATGAGACTGAACGAATACGCAAAGTACGATGCTACCGGCTTGGCTTCTCTCGTCAGGGCTGGCGAAGTGACGCCTGTGGAATTGACGCGCCTGGCCCGTCAGGCGCATGATGAGGTGAACCCGCTCATCAACGCGGTTATCGAGTTTTACGAAGATGCTGAGACCGTTGCCGGTGAGGACGCCGGCCCGTTTAATGGCGTACCATTCCTTCGAAAGGATTCAGGAGCCTCCGAAGCTGGACGTCTTCAGGAAAATGGAAGCCGACTGTACAAGGGCCATCGCTCTGACACTGACAGCTTCTTTTTTCGCCGCGCCCGAGATGCCGGGCTCCGCACTATCGGAAGAACTGCACTACCTGAGTTCGGACAGGGATTGAGTGAATCAATTCTCAACGGCATCACCAGCAATCCATGGAATTTAGAACGCTCCGCAGGGGGGTCGTCCGCAGGAGCCGCGGCGGCAGTTGCTGCGGGTATTGTTCCGATTGCACATGGCAGCGACGGAGGCGGGTCAATTCGCTTCCCGGCATCCTGGTGTGGACTTATCGGCCTCAATCCGTCCCGTGGACGCATCTCAGGCGGGCCGAACAACCAGGACAGATGGCTTGGCCTCTCCCGAACCTTTGTCCTATGTCGTACGGTTCGCGATATGGCGGTCGCGCTCGACGTCTTTTCCGGTCCCCATCCCGGCGACCCCTTTATTATCGTCCAGCCGAACCGACCCTATGTCGAGGAGCTATCTCAGCCCAGTGGTACGCTGCGGGTCGGGGTCGCTCGCAAGACATGGGGCACGCTCGATCCTACACCGGAAGTCCTGCACGCGGTCGAGTCGGTGGCCTCACTTCTGGAGGAAATGGGCCATGTGTTGATAGACATCGCGCCGCCATTTGAGGCCGAAGAGTTGACGAAAATAATGCTCGGCGTGTCGGATCTCGGCGCGAGTTCGCTCGAAATCGCAGCGCGGGCCTTGGGCCGCACTATCAGCGCGGACACTTTGGAGCCGGTCAATCTCAAGCTCTATGAACGGGGCCAGGGGCAATCTTTATCAGCTTCGGAAGATCTAAATGAAATGATCCGGAGAGTGCGACTTCGCGTCGGCGAAGCGATTGATAGCTATGATATCTTGCTGACTCCCACAGCGCCGATAGTGGCCCTGCAGAATCGCGGGAATTATTGGACGGAGAGCAAGTATTCTCTGGGTAACCCGACTATCTCTGCAGAACAGTATATGCAAGCGGGTTACGAGCTTGGTGAGTACACGGGCGTATTCAATATTACTGGACAACCTGCGGTGTCCTTGCCTTTAGCACAAACTGTCGATGGGTTACCGATCGGAATTCAGATCGCCGGCCGCTTTGGCGACGAGACCACACTCGTTCGTATCGCACGAGATCTGGAGGAAGCGATCCCCTGGGCAAAGCGGCGGCCGCGGGTCTTTGCTGGAAGCGCTGAATAGGACGGTGTCTGCGAGGAACAGCTTCGGGTCACGTACGGCCCGTGAATGAAAGGTCCTCTTGCCTCTCCACACGCAGGCATTACTCGAGGCCGTGCCAACGATGGATCCCGAGCGGCACCGGCAGCTCGACAGCGAGGTTCCGAGCCCCTCAATGTTTCTCGAAGCTGCGCCTTCGTGCCGCGCTGCGGGGCTGAGGCAATGGGGGATGAGGCTGCAGCGCTGGGTGGGTGCTGCGCCGGCTCATTCTCGGCGTCTTCACAAAGAGATTCCCGTTACCGCCCGCTCAGGCGCGCCGTGCGACCTTGCCCTCTTTGCCGCAGAGTGTCGCACCGGATCCATAGCCGCTATCTTGGACGAGTTTCGGATCTTCCCCATACCGGATGAAGGTACAGCTTGACCTCGTCGCCCGCCGCTTTATCTGCGACGCCATTGTGCCATCGACGAATCTTCGCTGAACGCTTTGACGACCGCGTTGTCGCCGAGCGATCCCGCCGAACCTTGCGATTGGAGTCTGTCTTCATCATTTTGGGCTGGCGCTCGGCGGCCCGCCGGCGGCCAGTTTTGCGAAGCGGCTGATGGTCCCGGTCAGTAATGACACGCTGCTGTGGGTGGGTGCGGCGACGGGCTTGTTTGCAAACAGTTCCTCTCAAATTGTTGGCATTGATGATTGGGCCTTCCATCGCAGCCGTCGCTACGGCACGATCGCCTGTGGTCTGGAGCGGCGGCGGATCGTGACGCTGTTGCCAATCGTGAGGTTGCCACCGTAGAGGCCTGGCTCGCCGACCGTCCTCAGATCGAAACGTCTCGCGCGACCGCGGCGGCGGTTACGGTCAAGCGACTGCGAAGACTTTGCCCGAAGCGGTTCAGGTAGCCGGCCGCTGGCATCTCATGGAGAATGCGAGTGCGGCTTTCCTCGATGCCGTCCGCAAGTCGATGCGGACTATCCGAACTGCGATCAGCGCTACGACGATCCCGACCTGCTCACCTCCGCGGAGAAGCTGCAATACGAAGGCGATCTGCGGCGTGAGGAGACAAACGCGGCAGTCATGCAACTTGCCAGCGAAGACACCCCATCAACGAGATCGTGCGTCGCACCGACCACAGCCGTCCGTCAAGTGGTCCGTGGCCAGCGGACGAATATCTTCCGCGTCCACCAGAGTTCACTCGAAGCCTGGCTGCCCTGGACTGGCAATGGAAACCTGGTTGCCACAATGCAAGCGAGCTTTGGCGACGGCTGAAGACAAACGGCTTTTGGGGACGTCTCTCGATCGGCAACTCCGGCATCTCGCTCGTGAAAACGAAACCACACGCCGGCTGGTGACGGTCCCCGGCATTGGCGTGGTGACCGCGAGTCACCTTCCGCCACTCGATCGACGATCCCGCGCGCTTTCGCTCGGCCGCCAACGTAGGTGCCTATCTCGGCCCTGCGCCGCGACGAAAAGCAGTCCGGTGAAACGGATATCAAAGGCCGCCGCATCCCCCAGGCTTTCAGCGCGGACCATTTCTTCGTCCGGTTCAGGAGCACGCTGGCCGCTTCGTAAAGATAGGTTTGCAACAGTCGATCGCCCCAGCGTGAGACGCGAGAGACGGCTTGGGTAAGTAGCGGGTCGACGATCGACGGGTGGTAAACGGCATATTTTGTGTCCTGAGGACTGGATCGCCTTGGCGCGATCTGCCCGAACGATATGGCCCCTACACTACAGTCCACAATCGCACAACCGCTGGGCCAAAAGAGGTGTCTGGTTGGCGATGTTTGAAGCCCTGGCTGCTAATTCGCCACAGGCCCTACACATGATCGACAGTTTGATAGCCCGAGCCCATCAGCAATGCGGCGGCCGGTAAAAATGGCCGTTCTCTGGCGGACTAAGCACCAAGATTCATGCCCTAGTCGATCAGGATGGTCTGCCGATCCGCCTGCTTAGCCGAGACATGTCATTGTCGAGCGGATGTTCGAGTTAGGCACGAGAGCCGACCGTCGTTATTCGTCGTTCCGCGTCCTCGTCTTCAGCCGTGTCAGATTGAAGACGTCTATGTTCGCAACCCGACACGCTGAGGCACAAGTATCCCGCCGGCGCGGCGCGAAACACATGGTTTCCCCTCTTGCTCGTCCAACCTCTTCGGTGGCACGCCGATTGCATGGGACACCGTGAGGGCGCGGCGTCCAGACGAACTGTGCCCCTCGATCAACAAATGCCAGCGAATTAACCTGACAGCGGGCAAATAACCAGGGAGTAGTTCATGCGGGTAGCCGTAGTGTGGAACCATGATCATACGGGCGTGATCAACCGATTCGGTCAGCCTAGTCCGGAGTTCGACGAGCGCGAGACGGTTGAAAGCGTGGTGGCGGCACTGCAAGAGGACGGCCACCAGACGCTACTGTGCGAAGGCGACAAAGGGCTGCTCGCTACGCTAGCGCGGTTCATGCCATCCGATCCGCAGGCCCGCCCCTCCGGAATCGTCTTCAATATGGCGGCCGGAATTCAGGGCGAGGGCCGTGAGACCCATGTTCCGGCCATGCTCGAAATGGCCGGCGTTCCGTACACAGGATCGAGCCCGCTCGGGCATGGGCTCGCGCTCGACAAGGCCATCACCAAGAGGCTTATCCGCGATCGCGGCGTGCCGACGCCGGACTTTCGCGTGATGCGTCGCGGCACCGAGAGTACCGGCGATCTGCGATTCCCAGTGGTGGTGAAGCCTTGTCGCGAATCCACCAGCTTCGGATTGCAGCTCGTACATGAGCCCGCTCAGTTGAGGCAGGCCGTAGAAGTGATAGTCACGCAATGCGCGCAGGATGCTGTCGTGGAAGAATACATCGAGGGGCAAGAAATCTGCGTCGCAATACTAGGAAACGGAGAGCTCGAGGTGTTGCCTCTGGTGGAGCATGACTTCGGCGACCGCGAAACGCGTCTTCTCACTTGGGAAGACAAGATGCATATGGCGGTGACGGCGCCACCGAAGATTTGCCCCGCGCGAATCGGGAGCGAGCTTGAGACGATGCTACGGGATATTTCGGTTGCGACCTTCCGCGCCTGCCAGTGCCGGGATTACGCCCGCGTCGACCTCCGGATCGACCGCTTCGGCCAGCCGTTTGTCCTGGAGATCAACTCCAATCCGGGAATCGGTATGAACGCCATTTATACCCTGGCCGCGACGACCGCCGGATATAGCTTCTCGAGCTTCGTTAATCGCATCCTCGATGTCGCCCACACGCGGTATTTCGGAATCGGCATCCCCTAGGCTGAACGCCCATCGAGCCGGCACCCAATTAAGGTGCCTCAGCAGTTACAGCCGATCGCGGATGTTGTGCCGCCGAAGGCCTGTTGGGGCTCAAGATTGATCGGGATAGGGCACCTCCGAACTGGCACGCCATAACCGCGCCATTGCTGCTAGAGATATAAGCATGATCTTCGGCGGATCCAAGTTTCCAGGTGTTCAGTAATCGAAGCGTCTAACGGGCCGAAGTAGCCGTGCCGCCGATGAGTTACGGCTTCAACTCTTTGATCGGTTGCGGCAGACTTACGCCCCAGGTCCAGCGTGTCATGTCCCGGACAACCGTCTTGAATTTGGCGGAGTCTTTGGCGCGATGTGCCCGCTCGCTCCCATTATTCGACATGCTGAAGCCAAGGAACTTCCGCTCCTCCGGCCACATCACCGAGCTCTTCGTCTCGTTGACCTTCAGTAGCAACTTTTGGGTCAGGAACCGGCTGACTCACCCGGCGCGGCGCGGCCACGACCAGCGTTCCGGCCCGTGGCACAGGCGTTACCGCATTCCACCAGTCGGCGGCGTCGCGTCCGAGATCCAGCACCGGCTGCTCGGCGCTTTCACGCTCGCACCACGGCGCCAACATGCCGCCGCCGAACCAACACGCATTGCCGCCAAGGCTAGACTTAGACTAGGCGTTGTCTCCGCAACGGTCACTGCCGCGCTGCGTATGGCGAGCTCGAAAGCGGCGGTGAGGCCGGCGACGCCGGCCCCTTTGACTAGAACATTCATGGCGGCTCATGCGCCTCAGTCACCATCGGTGCGCCAGTTTCGTCCGCCGGGACATAGAGATCGCCGCCAGGCCGCTATCTCCTCCTTCTGGGCCTCCGCGCGGATGTCGTGGGAAAGACAAATAGAGCAGAATTTCACCGCAGGTCGAGCAGAACGCGCCAGCTTGTGCCCTTCCTTGGGCAAGGGATGGTCGTGAAACTCGCGCGCCGTTTCGGGATTGAGCGAGGTTGAACTGGTCCTCCCGGCGGACCTCGAAGCAAGCGCGGCAAAGGAAATTAGCTGTGACTTTCCGCCGCCGGTTGACCCTTCGCCAGGTCGGCGGAATGCGCAGCTATGACTCCGGCGGAAAGCTTGCGCATGCGTCGAGGAAAATCACCCTCCGGAGACCAGGGCAGGAATGGCCAAGGCCGCATTCGTATCGTCAAGGATGGCGAAGCTGTATCGGCCATATGCGTCGAGATCGACCGAGTAGCTCAGGCGGTCGCGTATGTGGTTGTCCTGGTCGAACGTGACGATGCGCGGTTTCAGCGAGGTGATTTGCGCTTCGTCCAGGTGGATGGAGTTGCAGACGATGATCTGGTCGCCGGGCTGGCAGGTACGGGCGGCAGCACCGTTGAGGATGCAGCATCGTGAACCACGCTCGCCGAGAATGACATAGGTTGAAATCCGCGCACCGGAATTCTTGTTCCATATCTCCACGAACTCCATGGGCAGGATCCCGGCTGCTTCGCAGTGGTCGGGGTCGAGCGTTACCGAACCATGGTAGTTGAGGTTTGCTTCGGTGACGTGGATGCCGTGCAGCTTGCCGGCGACTATTTTTCGCATTGGTCCCGTTGTCCTATTCATCTCACAAAGTCAGTCCTGATGTTGAGCAGCTTCGCTGGGCTAAATCCCGACGACGAGCGCCCCGCCGCTGAGTCCCGCACCTGCCGCCGCCAGGAGTATTTTCTCGCCCGGCCGAAACGGCTCCGCTTGATTGGCGAGCGACAGTGAGAGCGGGATCGTCGCGGCGGAAGAGTTGCCATATTCGGCGATCGTCTTGACGATCAGGTGATCGGCAACGCCGAGGTTTCGCCCGACCGCATCGAAAATGCGAGCATTGGCCTGATGCGGCACGAACCGGTCGACATCCTGTGGTCGCACTCCGGCAGCGGCTAGCGCGCTTATCGAGCAATCGGTCATCATCTCGACGGCCTTTGCGAACACTTCGCGGCCGTCGGTCATCGTCATTCGGGTTTGCGCGAGGTCGAGGTCACCGTGGAACGGGATGTTGCTTCCTCCTGCGGGAATCTGGATCAGCCCGTATCGCGAGCCGTCCGAATCCACGGAGGCACCGAGAATCCCCCGATCAGTATCCTCGCACGGACCGATCACGACGGCGCCGG
>NZ_JAMYPO010000066.1:0-23378 GCF_040320365.1 Mesorhizobium sp. M0701 | reverse complement strand
TGGCGGGGGCGTGGGCGTTGTCTGCCATTGGGGGGGTTGCGCGCGGTTCTAAGCCCGTGCGGGTGCTGCCCCTCGCTTCCGTGGGGTTTGTTCTAAACGACGGCGATGCTCATGCGGCGTGCCGGCCGGCTGGACGAGCTGGGAGGCCGCTATGCGGCCTTGATGCGGGTGCGCGCCGGCGCGCTGCTCGGCGCACCGCAAGGGTTGCAAGGCAAAGCGCTCGACCACTGGCTCGACTCTCGCGATAAGGAGCAAGCCGGCGGCTTCACGACGCGCTCGCAAGCGGCCGGCGAGGCGAAGAAGCTGACGCAGATGCAACAGGCAGCAGAACGGCTGCATGACTGGACGGCAAGGAGGCTCGGTGAACGTCGATGATGTGAAGGCCCTGGCGACACGGATCAGGGAAGAAGTGGCCAAGGCGATCACCGGGCAGCACGATACGGTCGACCTGATGCTGACCGCCTTGTTTGCGGGCGGGCATATCCTGCTGGAAGGTCCTCCGGGCACGGCCAAGACAATGACGGCGCGCTGCTTCGCCCAGGCGCTTGGGATCGCCTACGGGCGGATCCAGTTCACGCCGGACCTGATGCCCGGCGATATCGTCGGGTCGAACATCTACAACTTCCAGACCGGGCAGTTCACGCTGACGCACGGCCCGATCTTCTGCGATCTCCTGCTTGCCGACGAAATCAACCGCACGCCGCCCAAGACGCAGGCCGCACTGCTCGAGGCGATGCAGGAACATGCGGTCACCTTCGACGGCACCACGCATTCGCTCGGCCGCAATTTCATGGTCGTCGCGACCCAGAATCCGATCGAGCACCAGGGCGTCTATCCGCTGCCGGAGGCGCAGCTCGACCGCTTCCTGTTCAAGCACCGCGTCAGCTATCCCGGCCCCGAGGAAGAACGAGCCATCATCGTCCATCACGGCGGCGGCTCCGCCTCGCACGACATCGCGCAATATGGCATCGAGGCGCAGACGGATCGCGAAACGCTGCAGGAGGCCCTTGAAGTCGTCGGCTCCGTCACCCTTGTCGACGATGTCGTCGGCTACATAGCGGCGCTGGTTCGGGCTACGCGCGAAAATGCCGATCTGGAGGTCGGGGCCAGTCCGCGCGCCGGCGCCATGCTGGCGCGCGCGGCGCGTGCCCGGGCGGCGCTGGACGGACGCGCCTACGTGATCCCCGACGACGTCAAGGCGCTGGCGGTGCCGGCGCTGCGTCATCGCGTCATCCTTTCGCCTGCCGCCCAGATCGATGGCCGGCTGGTCGAGCAGATCGTCTCCGATCTGGTCGACCAGACGGAAGCACCACGTTGATCTATCCCAGCGGCCGAGCGGTATGGGCAGCTGCGGCCGGCGCGGTGCCGGCCTTCCTGGTCGCGCTGGCACTGCCGTCGTTCTGGTATCTGGGGTTGCTGTGGAGTTGCCTGCTGCTTGCCTTCCTGGCGGTGGATGCCGCGGCCGGACGCGGACGGGCATCGCTGAATGCCAGCATCGATGCGCCGCAGCAGGTCGGTGTCGGCGGCGAGTTCAGCGTGCACGTCGCCGCCCGTCACTCGGGGCCGCGCGCCGCGGAGGCTCGGGTCGGCCATGATGCGCGTCTGGCGCCGGTGAGCGGCAGCGGCGGCGCGTTGCAGCCGACCGCCGGAGGCGGGTCGCTCTTCCTCCGCTTCCAGGCGCTGCGGCGCGGCGTCGCCAGCTTCGACCGTCTCTGGGTGCGCTGGCGCGGGCCATTCGGGCTGGTCTGGAACCAGGTCGTGCTGCCGGTGGAAAGCAAGGTTGCGGTGCTGCCCGACGTCAGCAGCGCTCGCGGCGAGGCGATCACGCTGCTGCAACATGCGGCGCTTGCCGAAGGCCATGCGCAGCGCCGCGCCGGTCAAGGCCGCGAGTTCGACGCGCTCAAGGATTACCAGCCGGGCATGGGCCGGCGGATGATCGACTGGAAGCGCAGCGCCCGCCACGGCAAGCTGTTGGCGCGCGAGTTCCGCATCGAGGAGAACAACAACATCGTGCTGGCCATCGACAGCGGACGCCTGATGTGCGAACCGGTTGACGGTGTGCCGAAGGTGGACCGGGCGGTGACGGCCGCCCTGCTGTCGGCATTCATCGCGCTGAAGGGCGGTGACATGGTCAGCCTGTTCGGCTTCGATGCAAGGCCGCGCGTTTCGAGCGGCGCGGTGCGCGGCCCCGCCAGCTTTGCGATGATCCAGAAACGGGCCGCCGAGATCGACTACTCCAGCGAGGAGACCAATTTCACGCTGGCATTGACGACGCTGGCGGCGCGGCTCGACCGCCGCTCGCTGGTCATCATCTTCACCGATTTCGTCGATCCGATCAGTGCGGAATTGATGCTGCGCACCGTGGGCCGGCTCACCGAACGGCATCTCGTGCTGTTCATGATGATGAAGGACACCGAACTGGAGGGCCTGGCCGACCTGCCGCCACGCTCCGGCGAGGATGTTGCCCGCGCGGTCGTTGCCGGAGGGCTCTTGCGCGAAAGGCAGGTCGTCATCGGCCGGCTGCGCCTGCTCGGGGCGCATGTGATCGAAGCCGACCACAACCGGCTCGGTCCGGCGCTGGTCGAGCGCTATCTGCAGTTCAAGCAGGAGGATTTGCTGTGACGGCGCCGGTACGCGGCAATGCGGTGCGCGGCGACGCGGTACGCCAGTCGCTGGCCAGCTTCCGCCGCGAGCGCGAGGCCGACTGGAAGGCATTCGAGGCGTTGCTGGCGCGTGTCGAGAAGCGTGCGCCGCGGACGCTTTCCGAAGAGGAGCTGCTGTCGCTGCCGCTGCTCTATCGATCGGCGCTGTCTTCCCTGTCGGTGGCGCGCGCGACATCGCTCGATAATGCGCTGGTCGGCTATCTCGAAGCGCTGTCGCTGCGCGGTTATTTCTACCTCTACGGCGCGCGCCGCGGGCTGCGGCAGCGCCTCGCCGATTTCTTCCTGCATGACTGGCCCGAAGCCATTCGCGACCTGTGGCGCGAGACATTGGCGTCGGTCGCGCTGATGGTGATCGGCATTGGTGCAGGCGCCTGGCTGGTGGCATCCGACAAGAGCTGGTTCGACGCGATCATCCCGCCCGGCCTGGCAGGAGGCCGCGGCCCCGACACCTCGGCCGAACTGCTGCGAGGCATGCTTTATGATGGCGACAATGGCTTTCTCTCAGGCTTTGCCGCCTATCTGTTCACGCACAACGTCCAGGTCGCAATCCTGGCCTTCGCCCTTGGCTTCGCCTTCGCGGTGCCGACGGTGCTGCTGATGCTGTTCAACGGCTGCATGATCGGGGCGTTGTTCCAAGTCTATTGGTCCAAGGGGCTTGGCATGGAGCTCGGCGGCTGGCTGGCCATCCACGGCACCACCGAATTGT
The DNA here is from genome assembly GCF_040320365.1 of Mesorhizobium sp. M0701. Lineage (NCBI taxonomy): Bacteria > Pseudomonadati > Pseudomonadota > Alphaproteobacteria > Hyphomicrobiales > Phyllobacteriaceae > Mesorhizobium > Mesorhizobium sp. M0701. The sequence goes on along the minus strand of NZ_JAMYPO010000066.1, from coordinate 20,009 downwards.
TCGCGATCGCTTTGGCCGGCGCGGCGGGCATGCGCATCGGCACCAGCATCGCCTTTCCCGGCGAATTGACACGCATGGCGGCAGCGGCTCGCGCCGGACGCATCGCCGCGAACGCCATGGTCGGGGTCTCAGTCATGCTGCTGTTTGCCGGGCTGCTCGAGGGCATTGGCAGGCAGACCATCACCAGCGACGTCACGCGCTACGGCATTGGCGGTGGCATGCTGGTGCTGTGGATCGGTTATTTCTACCTGTTCCGGGCGGTGCGGCGTGGCGATTGTTAAACGCGCCGCCTTCGCGGCTATACGGCCGCTGATCACGCCCGAAGGCGTCGATCTCCGGATTAGGCTTGCTGACGCCGGCACGCGGGCCTCCGCCTTCCTGCTCGACATCGTGTTCATCGCCGTGGCTGCAATCGTGATCACGATCGTCGCGCTATTCGGGGTGGGAGGCCTTGGCAGCGAGGGATTTCAGCCGCTCTTCGTCGTCTGGATCATCCTGATCTTCTTTCTGCGCAACGCCTACTTCATCGTCTTCGAAGCGGGCCGGCGCGCGTCTACGCCCGGCAAGCGGATCGTCGGCATCCGGGTCGCGTCGCGCAGCGGAGACGGCCTGTCGATCGACCAGGTCATTGCCCGCAACCTGATGCGCGAGATCGAGGTGTTCCTGCCGCTGTCGATCATCGTTGGACGCAGCGGGACCGACCTCGCCGACACGCTGACGACGGTGTTCGGACTGGTGTGGACGCTGCTGTTTGCCTTGTTCCCGCTGTTCAATCGAGACCGCATGCGGATCGGCGACCTGTTGGCGGGGACCTGGGTGGTCGAGGCGCCGAAGCGCGCCTTGCTTGAAGACCTGTCGGCACGGCAGGATCCGGCGGCCGGCGCCTTCCGGTTCAGCCACGCCCAACTCGATGCCTACGGGATTGCCGAACTCCACAAGCTGGAGGAGGTGCTGCGCCGCGACGACTATTTCGCCCTGCGGACGGTGGCCGAAACGATCGGACGCAAGATCGGCGCGGCAGCCCAAGCCCATGACGCACGCGCGTTCCTGACGGCGTATTACGGGGAATTGCGGGCGCATCTCGAGCGCAAGCTGCTGCTGGGCAACCGCAGGGCCGACAAGCATGCGCGGTAGCAGTTGCCGAACAGGTGCAGCTAGCGAGAAGCATCGGTGCTGCCCCTCATCCGCCTGCCGGCACCTTCTCCCCGTATAGTGACGGGGAGAAGGGAGATAGACGCAATGTCGACCACTATTCCGCAAACGCTGCCTGTTTGCGAAACCATCTGCGATAGCGTCTTTCTCCCCGTCATTATACGGGGAGAAATGCCCGGCAGGGCAATGAGGGGCGGCGCCGACGAACCTGATGAGCCCGGTTTAAATGCCACCTTCCCCGAAGCGGCCGATCGGCTCGCGAAAGACGTTGTCGGTGGCATGGTCATTGACGATCGCTATCTCGCCAATCAGCAGGCCATTGCCACCGAAGATTGACGCTTGACCGGTGCCATCTTCTCCCGCAAATTCAGTCACGCGGGTTGAAATGCCTATCCGTCCGAGGGTGCTCGTGTTCCCTATCCTCTGGCAGTCGCAAGCGGATGTTGCAAGAAAACTCCTCGAGAGCCTGGGTTCTACGGAAATCAAACCTGCAAGGAGACTTTCCTTGGCCACTTTCGTCACTCAGCCCACTTTCCAACGAGCCGGCAGCCAGATGGTATGGTTTTGGAAGCTCGGAACGGGCAACGCCTACTGGGGTTACTCGGTACGGGCGGCGGTCGTCCTTCGCACGGCCACTTTGCGCTGGGAAAGCCTGTATACCTACATCGACGAGACCGGCCAGACCGAGGTAATACAGACGAACGCATCGGACGATATGCAAATAATATTCGGGGCGATAAGTTCTCCCTGAGGAGCTGAGACATGCCAGTAGTGCTTCACGCGGTATACGATTCCCGAGGAGTCATCATTGCCGCCTCACGAACCGATCCCGACGATGACAAGTCGACGCCGGCGCCAATCCCACAGCCAGGTGAGGGCAATTACTACGCGCTAATCCCGCTTGATGAAGCCCACGTCAAAATGACCCTGGATCAGCTGTGCACCACAACCCGGGTCGACTTGAAAAAGAAGCGGCTGATTGCCCACGACCTTCGCTCTCAAGCGTAAGCCGGGAGTGTTCCCAGGCGGAGCAGTGCGCGAGAAGCTGGACCGGGACTTTTAGCGATCGGCTCCGGCATCACTGCCCAAATGCCGAGAATCCAAGCCCGAAACTGCGGTTCGGGCCAATTGCGCCCCTGCCCTATCCCACCCACTTCTCATAATCGGACACCAGCAGGTGCAGCGGTGCTGTGTCCTCGTCGATATCCGCGAAGCGGCCGATCGGCTCGCGGAAGACGTTGTCGGTGAGATCGTCGTTGACGGTCGAGACCTCGCCGATCAGCACGTCCTTGCCCTCGGCCCAGAAGGCGTGCCAGACGCCCGGCAGCAAAGTGACGCTCTGGCCTGGGTCGAGCTTCAGCAGTCCACCCGCAGGCAGCCTGTGAATGGTTCCGTCGACAGGCACGGTCACTTCGGCCTTCGGATCGATGCCGCCATCGCGATCATGCATGAACAGCTCCAGCACCAGCTTGCCGCCGCCGCGGTTGATGATGTCCTCGGCCTTGATGTTGTGGCGATGCATCGGCGACAGCTGATCCTTGCGCGAGATCATGATCTTTTCGGCATAGAGCATGCCCATGCCCTTCTTCATGTCCTCGTAGCGGCCGTTGCGAACGGTGAACAGGAACAGGCCGAGCTCGTCGAATTTCTCCTGGCCGTAGTCGGTGATGTCCCAGCCAAGCCGCGACGAGAAGATTGCCGACGAATCCTGCCGGCGCGCCTTCATCTCTTCCGGCGACCAGTAGGCGAAGGGCGGCATGATGTAGCCGAACGAGCGGATGAAGGCGTCGGCGTCGCGGATGATGTCGTTGATGGCGGAGCGTTTCATGATCGTGGTTCCTTCCCGTCGCTTTGCGAGCGCTAGAACGGTTCATCGTTTCACGGAAACGCCGAACCGCTCTATCTTTTTTGGACGCAATTCCGGACGGAAAACCGTTTCACACTTTTCCTGGAATTGCTCAAACCGCAATAGCCGAACGTCCATCCGGTGTCGATGCAAACTGCTGTCGCTGGCCCCATGACATGCGGTCCGATCAGGGCCATAAGGTCAACCAACTTTCCGATGGTGAGACCATGCGCAGCATAGACGACCTCGATACGCCGGCGATCCTGATCGATGCCGGCCGCGCCGAAGCCAATATCGCGCGGGCGCAGGCCCATGCCGACCGGCACGGGCTGAAGCTCAGGCCGCACATCAAGACCCACAAACTGCCCTACTGGGCAAAGAAGCAGATCGCGGCCGGCGCCGTCGGCATCACCTGCCAGAAGATCGGCGAGGCCGAGGTCATGGCCGACGCCGGACTGACCGACATCTTTCTGCCCTACAATATCCTCGGGCGGGCCAAGCTGGAGCGCCTCAAGGCGCTGCACGGCCGCGTAACCCTGTCGGTGACAACGGACAGCATGGACACGCTCACGGGACTTGCCGCCACCTTTACCGATCCCGGCCACCGCCTGCCGGTGCTGGTCGAATGCGACACCGGCATGGGCCGCTGCGGTGTGCAGTCGGCCGGCGAGGCAGTCGCGCTGGCGAGCGAGATCGACAAGGTCCGGGGGCTCGTCTTCGGCGGCTTGATGACCTACCCGGGGGCTGGCCGCGCCGCCGAGACCGAGGCGTGGCTCGCCGATGCGCAGCAAGCACTTGCCGCAGCCGGCCTTGCTTGCGAGCGCATCTCCAGCGGCGGCACACCCGATATGTGGCGTTCCGGCGAGCACAGCGTCGTTACCGAATACCGGCCCGGCACCTACATCTATCTCGACCGCTACCAGGTCGCCAAAGGCGTCGGCAGCCTCGATGATTGCGCACTGACGGTGCTGTCGACGGTGGTCAGCCACCCAACGCCGACACGCGCCATCCTCGACGCCGGCAGCAAGGCCCTGTCCAGCGACACACTGGGGCTCGCCGATTTCGGCGAGCTGCTGGGCATTTCAGGCGCAAGGGTGACCAGCCTCAGCGAAGAGCACGGCAACGTCACGCTGTCAGGCGGCGCCGAGCTTCGCATCGGCGAGCGCGTGCGCGTCGTGCCCGACCATTGCTGCGTCGTCACCAACCTGTTCGACGAGGTGCATCTGATCGAAGGCGACAAGGTGCTGGAAACGCTGCCGGTGGCAGCACGCGGGCGGATGGGGTGAGTCCAGCTGGAGCGCGTGCGCTTCAGGTACAAAATCCTTCAAACGCTAGAGGGACAGCGCCCCCCTCTGGCCTGCCGGCCATCTCCCCCTCAAGGGGGGAGATCGGTAGCTTCGCCGGTAGCGCCTCTCTTTCAACATTCGCGATTGGCGAAACGATACGTGACATTCAATCTCCCCCCTTGAGGGGGAGATGTCCGGCAGGACAGAGGGGGGCGCGAAGGAACTCGACGGCGGTCAGTTAGCCTGTCTCGCGGCAACCCGGCGCATCGAAATGACGCGGCGGCGGAGGATTTCCGTGCGCATCGCCGTTAGGTGCAGCGCGAAGAACAGCACGGTGAAGCCGAGTGCCATCACCAGCAATGGCCACAACAGGCTTGGATCGATGGTCGGGCCGCCGAGCCGGAACACCGACGCCGGCTGATGCAGCGTGTTCCACCAGTCGACCGAAAATTTGATGATCGGAATGTTGATGAAGCCGACCAGGGTGATGATGGCGGCGGCCCAGGCGGCACGCCCGGCATCGTCGAGCGCGCGGGTCAGCGCGATGATGCCGAGATACATCAGGAACAGGATGAAGACCGAGGTCAGCCGCGCGTCCCACACCCACCAGGTGCCCCACATCGGCTTGCCCCAGATCGAACCGGTGATCAGTGCAAGGGCGGTGAAGACGGCGCCGATAGGTGCCGCCGATTTCAGCGCCACGTCGGCCAGCGGATGGCGCCAGACCAGCGTGCCCAGTGCCGCGACCGCCATCAGCGTGTAGCACATCATGGCAAGCCAGGCGAAAGGCACGTGGATATACATGATGCGCACGGTGATGCCTTGCTGGAAGTCCTCGGGCGCCGTGAAGCTCATGTAGAGGCCGACAGCGAGGATGATGGCGGCAACGCTCACCAGCCACGGCACGACCTTGTCGGCCAGCCCGACGAACCGCGTCGGGTTGGCAAGGTCCATCCAGCCGGAGAGGCGTGAAGTCGTGTCGCTCATGCCGCCTTACATAGACCGCCGGCGCAGTTGCGGCAACCGCAGCGGCGGTACGTCTTCCCTTCTCCCCTTGCTGCGGGAGAAGGTGGATCGGCGCGTAGCGACGAGCCGGATGAGGGATGCTGGACGGAGTGAGGCGCCAATGATCGCCGTGCGCCGACGTCTGGATTTTGGATGAAGATTTGCGCCAAGCCGGAGCATCCCTCATCCGACCTCGCTTCGCGAGGCCACCTTCTCCCACGAGGGGAGAAGGCAAGCCGCGCTGCTCAAGCGGCTTCGTTCACCGGACGGCTGAGGCGGCGGACCTCCTCGTCGTTGAGCAGGCCGCCGGCGCGCAGCAGGCTGGCGAAGCGACCGTTGCGCAGCGACAGTTCGGTGAACCCGCCCATCTCGACCACCCGGCCCTTGTCCATGAACACGACCAGATCGGCGTCGCGAACGGTGGTCAGGCGGTGGGCGATGATGAAGGTGGTGCGGCCGCGCCGCAATTCGTCGATGGCGTCCTTGACGCGGTCTTCCGTCTCGACGTCGAGCGCGCTGGTCGCCTCGTCGAGAACCAGGATGGGCGCGTCCTTCAGCACGGCGCGGGCGATCGCGATGCGCTGGCGCTCGCCACCGGACAGCTGTCCGCCGCGTTCGCCGACGACCGTGTCGTAGCCCTCGCACTTTGACAGGATGAAATCCTGCGCGGCGGCGGCATTGGCCGCGGCATGGACCTCGTCATAGGTCGCCTCCGCGCGGCCGACGCGGATGTTGTCCTCGATCGAGCGGTTGAGCAGGCCGGCATCCTGGAAGACGGTGGCGATCGAATGGCGCAGCGACTTGCGGGTCACCGTGCGGGTGTCGATGCCGTCGATCAGGATACGGCCGCTGGACGGGGTGAAGACGCGCTGCAGAAGGTTGATGAGCGTCGTCTTGCCGGCGCCCGTCGGGCCGACGATGGCGACGGTCTGGCCGGCCTGGACCTCGAACGACGCGTCGTCGACGCCCTGCCCGGAATTACCGAACTCGAAGCAGACATTCTCGAAACGCACATGACCCGTGACGTTGACGAGGTCGCGCAGCCCGTCGGGCTCGGCGGCATCAGAAGCGGAGTCTTCGAGATGATAGAATTCCTCGAGCTTGGCGCGCGCTTCGGAAATCTGGTTGGCAAAAGCCGACATCTGGTCGAGCCGGGCAATCAGCAGCGTGGCAAAGCCGGTAAAGGCTATGACGTCGCCGATGCGCAACTGGCCGTGCGTCACCAGGTAGGCGCCAATCAGAAGCACCACCATCATCGAAATCGTCGACGACAGGCGATGCAGCGCGTTGGCCATTGCCCACCAGTCGAGCACGGGGTTCTGCACATCGAGCAGATTCTTGACGTAGCGCTTCAGCGCCTCGGTCTCGTGGCCGATGCGGTTGTAGCTCTGCAGGACGGCGACGTTGCTGACCGAGTCGGTCACATGCGCAAACACCTTGTGGTAGTGACGCTCCACGGCCGCTTGGCCTTCCTTGGTGCGCCGCATCACCAGCCGTCCGATGCCGACATAGAGCGCGCCAAGCGCCAGCAGCACCATCGACATGCGGATATCCATGCTGAGCGCCGTGGGCACCAGCAGAACCAACGCGACCGCTGTCGACAGGTGCTGCCGCATGAATTCGAGCCAGAGGCTGAACAGGGTCTCGACTGCCCGCAGAAGCGTGTGCAGGGAATTGGAGGTGCCGCGCTGATGATGCCAGGCAAGCGGCATGGTGATGACGCGCTCGAACGACTGGCAAAGAACCTCGCTGCGCCGCTGGTGGGCAAAGCGATCAGCGCCGCGCGCCACCAGAACGAAGGCGACGATATTGAAAGCGCCGATGCCGGCCCACATTGCGAGCGTCGAGAACACCGAGCCGCGGTCCGAAATGGCATCGATCACCCGGCCGAACATGATCGGCTCGAGGATGGCGATAATGGCAAGCGTGACATTCGCCCCACAGATAAACGCAACGCGTTTCCTGTCGGCAGCGAGATAACCGAGCGCTCGCCAGTAGATTTGCAGAAGTGACACTTCAGCTACTCCGCCAATTATTTATGGTGCAGTGCGTCATTTTTTGACTCGTACCGGTTGACGCGTCGCAAAACAATGCTCGTCTAGCTCTTCCGTTCCCATTCCGCGAACAAAAGATGACGACGCTTCGAAATTTGCCGTGATCGTCTAACAGTTTGAGATAAAAGGTGAAATGTCAGCGTTGCGGCAAAATCATGGCAGCTGGAAAGCACTGCCACAATTTTAATCAGCAAGACCCTGGGCACGACGTCTAGAGTCGTGTGCATGCATTCAGCAAGGTCAAACGCAAATATAACCGGTAGAGGCACTTGGAGCGCCCGTGCGTGCCCTGGGAACGCTAAGCGACGCTCCAAGCCCTTGAATCTAGGCCGGTATTCTGACGACCACCTCGGCACTATCTCCGGCTTTTGGCTCGAAGGACGAAGATTTGGTCTTCGTGCCATTCACTTCAAGTGAGATGGCCCGGGCCTTTTTGTCGCGGACGACGCGTACTTTGATCTCGGCGCCCAGCATCTTCAGAGTTGCCGAATAGCCGTCCCAATGGCTAGGAAGTCTCGGCGTGAACTGGAGTCGCTGTCCGCGGCGCTCTATGCCGAGAATGCTCTCGACCGCGGCGCGATAAAGCCAGCCCGCCGACCCGGTATACCAGGTCCAGCCGCCGCGGCCGCCCTTGTCTTGCCCGGAATAAACGTCGGCCGCGACGACATAAGGTTCCACCCGGTAGCGCTCTGCCGCGGCTTCGTCGAGCGCATGGTTGACCGGATTGAGCATTGAAAGGCAACGGTAGGCATCGTCGGTGCGACCCATCTCGGCGAGCGCAATGACGAACCATGTTGCCGCGTGCGTGTATTGGCCGCCGTTTTCACGGACCCCCGGCGGATAGCTCTTGATGTAGCCCGGGTCCTTTTCCGTCTTCGAGAAGGGCGGGGTGAACAGTTTGACGATCTTGAGGTCGTCGTCGACGAGCGCTTTCATCGCCTGCGCCATTGCCGTGGTCGACCGCGCCGGGTCGCCCTCGCCCGAAAGCACGCTCCAGGACTGGGCGATCGAGTCGATCTTGCACTCGTCCGACTTGCGCGAGCCGAGCGGCGTGCCGTCGTCGAAGCTGCCGCGCCGATACCACTCGCCATCCCAGGCGGTGCTTTCCAGCGCCCGCTTCAGCACCTCGGCGTGCTTCGTCCAGGCCTGCACGCGCTTGGCATCGCGCTCCGCCTTGGCGACAGCGGCAAAGTCGCCCAGCGTCTTCAGCAGGAACCAGCCCAGCCACACGCTCTCGCCCTTGCCGTGCTCGCCGACGCGGTTCATGCCGTCGTTCCAGTCGCCGCCGAGGATCAGCGGCAGCCGGGCTGGGCTGCTGCGCTTGACGGCAAGATCGAGCGCCCGCGCGCAATGGTCATAGAGCGAGGCTGTCTTCTTCGAGATTTCCGGGATGAAGAAAGCATCGTGCTCGCCTTCGCCCAGCGCCTGCCCTTCGATGAAGGGCAGTTGCTCCTTGAGGATCGCGGTGTCGCCGGTCACCAGCAGGTAACGGGCCGTGGCGTGGGCCAGCCAGACCACGTCGTCCGAGATCATGGTGCGGACGCCGGCCTCGGTGCGCGGCAGCCACCAATGCTGCACGTCGCCTTCGGGAAATTGCCGCCGCGCCGCGTTGAGGATCTGATCGCGCGCCAGCTTGGGGTCATGCGCCAGCAAGGCCAAGGTATCCTGCAGCTGATCGCGGAAGCCGAAGGCACCGCTCGCCTGATAGAACGCCGAGCGGGCACGGATGCGGCAGGCCAGGCTCTGATAGGGCAGCCAGTGATTGACCATGGCGTCGAGGGCCTTGTCCGGCGTCTCGACCTGGATGGTGTCGAGAAAGCCGCGCCATGTGCGCTCGTTGTCGGCCAGCCGCTGATCGAAATCCCTGGAGCGATGGGTCTGCACCAGCGCGCTGGCCGCCTCGGGCGAGGCCGCGTCGCCGAGCAGCCAGAGCAGCGTGACGTCGCCGCCGGCAGCGATGTCGATGTCGCGTGCGAGGGCCGCGCAGGGATCGTCGCCGGCCTCGACACGGCCCGACAGGCCGGCGCCGCTCAGCACGGCATGCGGAAACTCGCTCGTGCCTTGCCTGCCGATGAACTCGCCGCGATCGGCGGTGACCGAATGCACAGCACCGTCGGCGGCCAGAAAGGCGATCCGCTCGCCGAAATCGAGCCCATAGGGATTTTGCGCCAGCAATGCACCGGTTGCGGCATCCCTCGACGGAACGATGCTTGCAGCGGTGCGCGAGCGATGGCCGCCAAGAACCCATTCCGCATAGGCGTAGACGCGCAGCCGCATCGGCACCGAACCCGAATTCTGGATGCGCAGCCGCGATATCTTCACCGGATCGACAGGATCGACAACATGGGTCAGATCCATCGACAGCGGCCCGCGTTTTGAGCGGAACGTCGAAAAACCCTGCCCGTGCCAGGTTTCGTAGGTCATTGTCGGATCACGCACCACGGCAGCCATTGGCGAGAACGCCCTGCCACTGGCATGATCGTAGATATAGATGCCCTCGCCCGGCCGGTTGGTGACCGGATCGTTCGACCATGGCGTCAACTGATAGTCGCGGCTGTTGCGGCTCCAGGTGAAGGCAGCGCCTTCAGCCGAAATGTGGAACCCGAACGATGGGTTGGAGATGACGTTGATCCACGGCTGCGGCGTCGTGCGCCGGCCGGCAAGACGCACGACGTAGTGGCGTCCGCCGCCGTCGAAGCCGCCGAAACCGTTCCATTGGTCGAGCCCGCTGCCGTCGACGCGGCCCTCGATCAGTGCCTGGGCGGCAGATGCTTGCGACGTCGGCACCGGCAAGGACGGCTCGCGAAGCGCTGCAAGGTCTGCCGGCTGGAGGGCGGCGTCCCGCGCCTGCAGTGCCGCGGCCTCGGCGCGCTCGATCTGGTCGAAGATGGTGCCGTTGCGCGTATGCAGCACCACCCGAGCGACGGCGAGCAAGGTCCTGTAGGTCGTTTCCTCCATCAGATCGCGGCGCACCGCGAAGATGTGCTGGCGGGGTCCGAGCTCCTTGCCGCGCAACCGGCTGTTTTCGCACAGCGTCTCCACCGCGCGCTGCAGGTCCTGCACGTAGGATGACGCCTGCTCGTTGACGACGACAAAATCGATCATCATGCCGCGGGCGCGCATGTATTCCTGGAAGCGAAGCGCCTGGGCGACGATCTCCAGATCGGCGACATCGGCGATCCTGACCAGGAAAATCGGAAAATCGCCGGATATGCTGGTCGGCCAGAGGCTGGACTGCCTGCCGAGCCCGGAGACGATGGATTCGCCCGGAAGGCGCAGGAACGGATCGGGATAGATCAGATAGCGCGCCAGCTTCTGCACATTGGCGGCGTCGGACAGGCTGAGGCCAAGGTGCCGGGTCTGCACCTGCGAGCGCGTCCAGGCGAGCATCGCCTGGCGGGCGAAGCTTTCGGGATGGTCGAGCCGTGCGACGGCGGCATCCAATTCGGCGCGATGGGTACCGACGACGGTCCAGAACGTCAGCGAAATCTTCTTGTTGGCCGGCACGCGCACCTGCCGGCGAAGCGATGCGATCGGGTCCAGGGTGAAGCCAGAATGGCCGCCAAGCTTGGCGCCGGGATCAAAGGCAGCCGCTTCGGTGATGGTGCGGCCGCGGCCGATGAAGGCGCGCCTGTCGGTTTCCGCCTCGGCGTCTCGCGCCGATCCAGACGGGTCGGTGACGAAATGCACCATGGTGACGCCGGGTTCGTCCTTTTCGCGCTTGCGCCTGGTGGCGAAGATCGCGCCGTTGTTCGGCGCGATCTCGGTTTCCACGAACATCTTCGAAAAAGCCGGATGGGCATTATCCGAGGGCTCGGAGCCCAGCACCAGTTCGGCAAACGAGGTTACTTCGATATGCCGGTCGGCGGGGCCATCATTGTGGAGCGTCACCCGTCGGCCCTCACCATTGCCTTCCGAGATGACGATGCACTCGACTTCCGAACGCAGCGATCCAATCGATTTGACGAAGCTCGCCTTGTCGTCGGAGAACAGCGTCTGCGCACGCTCGCCGGCGGCGCGCTTCGGCTCGGCGGTGGCCGACCACCAGTCGCCGTTGCTGGCGTCGCGCAGGAAAATATAGGAACCAAGGCGGTCCTCGGTCGGATCCGGCTGCCAGCGCGTGACCGCAAGTTCGCCCCAGCGGCTGTACCCGGAGCCGGTGGCGGTCACCATGACCGAATAGCGGCCATTGGACATGACACTGGTCGAGCGCAGCGCCCTGAGCGGATCGAGCACGATGCGGGTATCCGGGCTTTCCAGCTCGGTCTCGTCCTTCGAGCGCTCGTCGGCCTCGGTCCTGACGGTCGCAGTCGGGATGTCGCGCGGCGCCCTTTCCTGCAGCAGCAATTCGGCCGACTCGATCACCGGATCGCTGTGGAAGCGGTCGCGCAGGCGCCCTTCGAAGATCGCATCGGCAACTGCGGCAATCGACATGCCGGAGTGGTGGGCCATGTAGTTGAGCACGACGGCGTGGTCGGTGCCCTCGGGAACGCGTTGCGGCGTGAAATCCACCGCGTCGTAAAAACCGTGCCGGCCCAGTGCGCCCAGCCGCCTGAGCTTGGCCAGGTTCTGGACGGATTCATGCGGCGTGAACTGCGCTGCCAGCACGGTCGCGTAAGGCGCGATCACCGTGTTTTGGCCAAGGCCGCGCTTCAGGCCGAGCCCGGGCACGCCGAAATTGGTGTACTGATAGGTCAGCTCGCGGTCGCGGGCGTTGTAGGCCGCTTCCGAAATCCCCCAGGGAACGTTCTTCGAACGGCCATACTGGATCTGGCGCTTGATGATGAGCTTGCTGGTCTGGTTGAGAATGCTGCCTTGCGGCTCCTTCATCACTAACGGCGGCATCAGATATTCGAACATCGAGCCGGACCAGGACATCAGTGCGCCCTGGAAGCCGATCTCGACGATCGGCCGGCCGAGCCGGAACCAGTGCTCGGTCGGCAAATCGCCCTTGGCGATGGCGAACAGGCTGGTCAGCCGCGCCTCGGAGGCCAAAAGGTCGTAGCAGCTTTCGTCGAGCTGATGCTCCTCGACCCGGTAACCGATCGACAGGAGCTTGCGTTCGGGCCGCATCAGGAACGAGAAATCCATCTCGAAGGCGAAACGGCGCGTGCGTTCGCGCAAGGTTAGAAGCTTGGCCCGCAATGCCGCGACGGCGTTTTCGTCGCTGTGCGCGTCGTGCACATGCGCCTCGCAGGTGGCTTCGAGCCTGGCCGCCCAATCGGCGATGGTGTCGCTCTGGGTCGACGCGGCCTCGGTGTGGATGGCTGTCGCGAGCTTGCGTATCTCGCCGGCCAGGACGGCCAGGTTGATGGTACGGATCGACGCCATCTCCGGCTGCGCCTTGATCAATTCGACCGCCCGCCGCATGCCGTCGAGACGGTCGGCGAGCCGCTGGCGCAAGGGCCGCAATTGACGCCGGTCGTCGGGCAGTTCCTCAAGGCTTTCATCGAGGATGGTGACAGTATCGAGGATGCCTTCGAAGTCGCCCTGCACATGCACCGACGGCGCTTCCGCCCATTCGGCGCAGGCAGCGGCCACGGCCACCAGATGGCCGGCGAGATTGCCGCTGTCGACCGCCGAAATGTACAGCGGGTAGAGCGGCTTCAGGGTCGTCGTGTCATACCAGTTGAAGAGATGGCCGCGATCGCGCGGCATGCTCTCGATGGTCGACATGGTCGCGTCGATGCGGTTGACGGCGTCGGAGAGGCTGATCCAGCCGAAATCGCGTGCCGAAATCACCGACAGCAGGTAGACGCCGATATTGGTCGGCGAGGTACGGGGCGCCACCACGGGGGCCGGGCTTTCCTGGAAATTATCCGGCGGCAGATTGTGATGCTCGGCCGTCACGAAGGTCTCGAAATAGTGCCATGTACGCCGCGCCACGGTGCGCAGCGCGTGGATGTCGGCGGCCGATATGCGCAGGCGGTCCTCGGTTTCGGCCGAACGGCTGATCCAGCAGGCGATGGCGGGCGAGCCGATCCAGAACAAGGCAAAGAAGAAGGCGACGAAGGCGCCGGTGGAATCGGCCAGCACCGGGACAGCGAGGCCGACGACGCCGATGATCACCGCGCCGTACATGATGCTGTAGTAGGAGCCGAGATCGTTGTCGCCGCCCTTGTGTGCCTGCGAGGCGGTGCGCCATTCGAGCAGGTTCTGGCGGCTGACGAACAGGCGGTAGAGCGTGCGGATGATCGCGTCGCCCATCATCCAGGCAAGATGCGCCATCAGCACGATCTTCAGCGCCACCAGGGCAGTGCCGAAGGCAACGTCGCGTGCCAGTGCCGAGAAATGGCCGCGCGGCGTCTGGTCGCCGCTCTTCGGCAGGATGGCGTCGACGATGTCGAAAGTGGGCGCCATGAACAGCGTGAGGATCAGCAGCGCCTGCCATTGGGCGGCCTGCGTGAAGGGCAGCAGCGTCCAGCCGGCGATCGCGGCCATCACCCAGAAGATCGGCGTCACCGAGCGGCGCAGATTGTCCACCATCTTCCAGCGCGACAGCGCCGGCACGTTTGAGCGCGGGCCAAGAATGAAGCCCAGAAGCTGCCAGTCGCCGCGTGCCCAGCGATGGTGGCGCGACGCGTCGACCGAATAGCGGGTCGGATAGTCCTCGACCAGTTCGACGTCGGTGACCAAGGCCGAGCGCGCCAGGGCGCCTTCGAGCAGATCATGGCTGAGGATGGTGTTTTCCTCGATGCGGCCCTTCAACGCCGCCTCGAAGGCGTCGACATGGTAAAGACCCTTGCCGGTGAAGGAACCGTCGCCGAAGATGTCCTGGTAGAGGTCCGACACGGCAAAGACGTACGGATCGAGCCCGCGATTGGCGGAAAAGACACGCTGAAAGAACGATGCCTCGTCGCCACTGGTCAGCGACGCGGTGATACGCGGCTGCAGGATGGAATAACCTGCCGTGACCTCGCGCCGTGCGACATCGAAATGCGGACGGTTGAGCGGGTGGCAAAGCTTGCCGGCCAGCGCAGCGACGGCGTCGCGGGTGGTGCGGGTGTCGGCGTCCAGCGTCATCACGTGGACGACGCTCTCCGGCAATGGCACTTCCAACGGCAGGAAGGTGGTGTCGCTGTCCCCGCGCAGCAGAAGGTTCAATTCGTGCAGCTTGCCGCGCTTGCGCTCCCAGCCCATCCAGACGCCTTGCGATGCGTTGTAGAGCCGGCGCCGATGCAGCAGATAAAAGCGCGGCGCCCCTTCCGAGGGATAGCGGGCGTTCAGCCTGGCGATTTCGGCGCGGGCGAATTCGAGGATTTCGACATCCGCCGTATCGATCTCGGTCTTCGAGTCCGGCCAGTCGGAAAGCAGCGCGAAATAGACTTCGCCCGCCGTGTTGGCGAGGTGATGCACCTCGATGTTGCGGATGTTCTCCTCGACATCGTCACGCGAGCCGATCAGCGACGGCACCACCACCAGCGTGCGCGCCTCGGGCGGCACACCGTGCCTGAAATCATAGCCGATGAGACGCGTCGGCTTCAAAAACAGCGAGACGACGGTGTTGAAGAATGCGAGCGCGCCTTCGCTGGCCGGCACCGCGAATAGGGCCAGCATCAGGACGATCGACGGCACCGACAGGCCGAGATTGGCAAGCGCATTGCCGGAAACGACCAGAAGCAGGACCGTCAGCGCAAACACCGGCACGACGATGCCCAGCCATCCGGTCTTGCGGAAGGTCCGGTTGAGCGTCTTACCGATGGTCGGCCGGTAGCCGATCGACCGCTCGAGCTCCTGCCGGCGCGGGCCGACCAGAAAGAAGCCGACGTCGGTGTGAGCGATCGGACCGCTTTCGGAGCCCGGCGCATCGGCAGCATGGCCGGCGAGCTCGATCGCCCTTTCGGCAACGCGAAATTCGGAGAGATCGGAACGGCGCGCCAGCTCCTCGATCGCAGTCCGGTATTGGTCGCGCGAAAAGAAATCGAGCGCGGCGAAATCGGTGCGTTCGCGCAGCAAGGTGTCGATGCGGCTGACGCCCTCGAACCACACCGTCCAGTCGATGTCGTTGATCAGGCGCAGGCCGCGGATGATGTTGCCGGTGGTCACGTTGCCGCTTGACAGCGTGTGGTGCTCGCTGAGGATGATCTCCTCGGCGTCGGAGCCGGTCCTTTCCAGCTCGCCCTCCAACCATTCCAGCGCCCTGCCGGCATTTTGCGAGCCGTCACGCAGCCGGTAGAGCAACTGGGTGGCGAAGGTGGTGTCCTGCGCATGGGCGCTGTAGTGGGAAAGTATCGCCTGCCGGTCGGCGCTGTCGTCCGTCGCCAGCACACGGTCGGCGACCTCGTTGGCGATCTGGCGCAGTTCCCGCGTGCGATTGACGCGGACCGCGATCCGGCGAAGGTTCTCGATCAGGACGAAGCGCAGCAGCGATGGCAGCGCCCATAATTCGCCAATCTTCAGCGGCTCGATGGACTGGAAGCCTTCGACGATCGCCTTGAACATGGCCGACGAGACGGAACTGTCGGAATGGGCGACATAGGTCCACGCGACCGCCAGTGCGCGCGGCACGCTGGATCCATCCGACAGTTTCAGCGTCGGCAACTGGCGGTAGAAGCGGCGCGGCAGGTCGCGCTTGACCTGAAAAATGGTCTCCTCGACCAGGTAGTTGTTGTCGAGCAGCCACTGCGCCGCGGGCGTGATCGTTTCGCCCCTCGCCTGGGCAGCGTTGGTGGAACGGTAGACATCGAGAATTTTCCTGGCGCTTTCGCGGATGCGCGCCTGAAAATCGAAAGGCGTCAGACCGAACAAGTCCTTGGCGTCGCCATTGGCAAGGGCTGCGCCCAAAGCGCGCAGCCGATCTTCCGGCAGGAAATTGGAGCGTATCGGCACGTCGGTGACAGCCGGGAAGCTGGCGCTCGTCTTTTCGATCTGTGCGAGATTGGTCTGGATATTCATCTAAGGTTCCGTGTTGGGGACGCAGTGCGGCGTCACCGCCACGGCAATGTCCCTAAAACCGGTCCAAATGCAATTGGTTGCATCGCAACACTTGGCCGAAAGTTTGTTTCCGCACCACGACAAGATGCCGTCTTTCGACAACTTCCAGGCGGGCACTATGAGCATCGTTTCGGCTTCTGATCGGCGGAAGATTCAGGCTTTTTCGTGATGCAGCGACCAGCTTACGCGATATTTGGCCGGCGTCACGATCATGTTTGGAAACAGACGTTAATCGTTGCCGGCAATGCGGTCGATGCGGATCACGAACAGCATGGCCGGCCGGACCGGATCCAGGCGCAGTTCCGGCGCTTGCGCCCCGAGCAACAGCGCGTCGAGCGGCCCAAGCTGCATGGGCGCCGCGCCGGCCACGCTGAGTTCGCCGTCGACGCACAGGATGAGTGTTTCATCGGCTTCGGCCTGGATCTCCGTCGGAGCCGAAATCAGCAGGCGCTCGACCGTGTGGATCGCCCGGGCGCGGCGGGTCATGACGTTGAGGTCGGTGATCGGACCGGCGATCAGCGTGGCTTGCGTCGGCACGTCGGCCGGAAAGGCAAGCGGTGCGGAAGCCTTGATGATTTCGACCGGTAGCCGGCCGGCGATGTCGAGGATCATGCCCTCGCCTTCCAGCAACGCCAAGGTCCGGTCGACGCCGGCAAATCCGGAAAATGGGCCGCCGCCCTCGACCAGCGCCATCGAGACGCGCCAGTCGAAATCGTCGAGCCCGGCACCTGGCGGCGAGACGGCAATCTCCGTCGTCACCCCGCCGCCGTTCTTCCACGGCATCGAGCGGTATTCGGCTGCCCGAAGGATGCGCAAGGCGCGGCTCAGCCCAAAATGCCGGGCAGGTTGAGCTGGTTCTCCCGGGCGCACTCGATCGCGATGTCATAGCCGGCATCGGCGTGGCGCATGACGCCGGTCGCCGGATCGTTCCACAGAACCCGCTCCAGGCGCTTGGCCGCCTCGGGCGTGCCGTCGGCGACGATGACCATGCCGGCATGCTGCGAAAAGCCCATGCCGACGCCGCCGCCATGGTGCAGCGACACCCAGGTGGCGCCGGACGCCGTGTTGAGCAAGGCATTGAGCAACGGCCAGTCGGAGACGGCATCGGAGCCGTCCTTCATCGCCTCCGTCTCGCGGTTCGGCGAGGCGACCGAGCCGGAATCGAGGTGATCGCGGCCGATGACCACCGGCGCCTTCAGTTCGCCCCTGGCGACCATCTCGTTGAAGGCGAGGCCGAGCCGATGGCGGTCGCCAAGGCCGACCCAGCAGATGCGCGCCGGCAGGCCCTGGAAGGCGATGCGCTCACGCGCCATGTCGAGCCAGTTGTGCAGATGGGTGTTGCCGGGGGTCAGCTCGCGCACCTTGGCGTCGGTCTTGTAGATATCCTCGGGATCGCCGGAAAGCGCTGCCCAGCGGAACGGGCCGATGCCGCGGCAAAACAGCGGACGGATATAGGCCGGCACGAAACCCGGGAAGGCAAAAGCATTCTCGAACCCCTCCTCCTTCGCCACCTGGCGGATGTTGTTGCCGTAGTCGAGCGTCGGCACGCCGGCATTCCAGAACGCCACCATCGCCTCGACATGCTCGCGCATCGACGCGCGGGCAGCTCTTTCAACGGCCTTCGGGTCGGAGGTGCGTTTCTCGCGCCACTCGGCCAGCGACCAGCCCTTGGGCAGATAGCCATTGAGCGGGTCATGCGCCGAGGTCTGGTCGGTGACGATGTCGGGGCGCACGCCGCGCCGCACCAGTTCCGGCAGGATGTCGGCGGCGTTGCCGACCAGGCCAACCGATTTCGCCTCACCGGCTTTGGTCCAGCGCTCGATCTTTTCCAGAGCCTCGTCGAGCGTGTCGGCGCGCTCATCGACATAGCGGGTGCGGAGCCGGAAATCGATGCGGTCGGGATCGCATTCGACGGCCAGGCAGCAGGCGCCGGCCATCACCGCGGCGAGCGGCTGGGCACCGCCCATGCCGCCGAGACCGCCGGTCAGGATCCACTTGCCCCTGAGATTGCCGCCATAGTGCTGGCGGCCGGCCTC
The DNA here is from genome assembly GCF_040320365.1 of Mesorhizobium sp. M0701. Classification (NCBI taxonomy): domain Bacteria; kingdom Pseudomonadati; phylum Pseudomonadota; class Alphaproteobacteria; order Hyphomicrobiales; family Phyllobacteriaceae; genus Mesorhizobium; species Mesorhizobium sp. M0701. The sequence continues at coordinate 1,696 of NZ_JAMYPO010000066.1, read as the reverse complement.
GACGAAGGTCTCGTAGGTGCCCTGCACGATGCCTTGCGTGCCGATGTAGATCCACGAGCCGGCCGTCATCTGGCCGTACATCATCAGGCCCTTTCTATCGAGCTCGTTGAATTTCTCCCATGTCGCCCAGTGCGGCACCAGGTTGGAATTGGCGATCAGCACGCGCGGGGCGTCAGGATGAGTGCGGAACACGCCGACCGGCTTGCCCGATTGCACCAACAACGTCTCGTCGTCGCCAAGCGTCTTCAGCGAGGCAACGATGCGGTCGAAATCGTTCCAGGTGCGCGCCGCCCGGCCGATGCCGCCATAGACCACCAACTCGTTGGGGTTTTCGGCGACGTCTGGGTCGAGATTGTTCATCAGCATGCGCAACGGCGCTTCCGTCAGCCAGGTGCGGGCGTTGAGCTCGCTGCCGCGCGGGCTGCGCACTTCACGGATGTTGTGGCGAGGATCGGTCATGATTGTCCCTTTCGAGTGAGGTGCACCGCGCGTCAGCGTTCGGCCCAGGCGATCGCGGTTTCCAGGATCTTCTTCAGCGTGACGCAGATCGGCGCCGCGAATTCGGCCTCGTAAGGCACCGGCCAGTTATCCGGTTCGCCCTTGCCTTCGGGCTCGCGCATGTAGCCGCGGTTGGAGAGTTCCATCTGCAGCGCGTGGACGCCGGCTTGCGGCTGGCCGAAATGGCGCGTGATCCAGCCGCCCTTGAAGCGCCCGTTGACGACGAAGCTCTCGCCGGTTTCGGCGAGGATCTGGCCAACCGTCGCTTGCAGCGTCGGATCGGCGCTCTTGCCGTCATTGGTGCCGAGATTGAAGACCGGCAATTTGCCTTCGAAAAGGCGCGGCAGCACGGAGCGGATCGAATGGCAGTCATAGACGACGACCTTCTCATGCAAAGCGCGCAGCCTGTCGATCTCGGCCTGCAGAGCGGCATGATAGGGTACGAAGAACTTCTCGCGGCGTTCGTCGATCTCCGACTGTCCCGGCTCTTCACCCTTGCGGTAGAGCTGATCGCCGTCAAAGGTCTCTGTCGGGCAGAGCCCAGTCGTCGTCTGGCCGGGATAGAGCGAAACGCCGGACGGATCGCGGTTGACGTCGATAACGGTGCGCGAAATCGCCGTATGCACAACCGTCGCGCCGAGGCTCTCGGCGAAGTCATAAAGCTTGTCGATCCACCAGTCGGCGTCACGGCGGCCGAGCCAGGGCGAGACCAGCCGGCTATCGAGGCCGGCGAGATCGATGCCGGTATGCGGGATCGAAACCAGCAGGGGTGCTGTGCCTTGGGTGACGGTGAGCCAGGAGGGCGAGGTCATAGAAGATTCTCCCGCGTTGGAGCTCTACGGCGCCCCCCTCTGTCCTGCCGGACATCTCCCCCACGAGGGGGGAGATTGGCCGTCAGACCGGCTTTCGCCATTCTCCAACGTTGCAGGACAGAGCGAGGCGCCGCAGCTGCCGATCTCCCCCCTCGTGGGGGAGATGCCCGGCAGGGCAGAGGGGGGCGCGAAGGAACGCGACCTTGCAATCGTCCGGGAACACCGACCTCGCTTTTTGCCGGTCGGAATGCATTTTGTTCTTGCTTTGTGCCGGCAGCTATGCTACTAATTTCGATATAGTGCTGATTCGGCCCGACGACCCGCCTTTGAGGCGGGTTTTTTGTTTCTGAATTTGAAAGTTTCGGTGTTGCCGGGGTGAGGTCGGC
>NZ_JAMYPO010000065.1:0-25131 GCF_040320365.1 Mesorhizobium sp. M0701 | reverse complement strand
AAGCACCTGCGCGTAAAGCTTGGCATAGAAGGGTTTGCGGGGCGCGGGACTCGCGCCGCGGACTTGTGCAGCTGACACTGTTTCTTTCCCTGACCGGATCGAGGTGGGTTCCTCCCGCCCAGGCTTCTCCCGTCGCGGCGCTCCGGTCGAACGCTGCACCAACGCTGCCGCAAGCTCCGTGCCAAAACGCGGCGGCGCGAGAAACGCGCAGGACCTCTCACGCCGTGCTTGTGCGGATTTCTGCACTCGCCGCTGGCGCGTGCCCTTCATCGAAGGAAGGGCCGACTGTCGGGGATTGGAGGTCGCTCTGGGCGTTACACGCAGGCTGGCAGCCGCTGGAAGGCCGTCGACGCAAGCACTTTGCCTCAGGTGGCTGCGATCGGCATCCAGATGGTCGACATCTTGTTGTGGTTATGCCCAAGGCCGTCGCCCTAGCGGGCGCAGGCTAGACACCTCTCTTGTTACCCCAGAGCATTACGTGCAACTGCGGCAGCACGCGGGCTTCGAACCACCTGTCGCGGGTCACCTTTTCAATCAGCCACTCCATGCGTTTCATTATTCCGTCAAGGTCGACAGGCGCGTCTTCATTTCGGGCGCGTGGCGGCGTGTGATTGCCGGGTTGCAGATAGATCGGAAGTCGCGGAAATCTCGCGGCGGCGTCTTTCGCGTAAGCGTAGTCACTGTCGTCGAAAACAACGAGCTTGAGCACGATTTGCGGCTTCTCCTGCGCCGCTTCGATGCACGCCTCGACAGCGGCCCAATCGGTCGTCATTTCGCTTGACGGCGGCTTCGGGCTGAGGACCAGCACGTCAAGGTCGGCAAACCAGTCCCTGACCACAGAACCTTGGGTTTCCAGCGCAAAGCGGTAACCTTCACCATGGCCTCGCTCGATGAGCGCGCCGAGCGGCTGGATGGCCGGATTGCCGCCTGACAGCGACACCATCAACGGGCGGCCACCGGAAAGCGCAAGCACGTTTTGCCACACCGCGCCAATGGACATCATCTCCCATTCATGGCGGAATTGATTGTCCACCGCATGCAGGCTGTCGCACCAGCAACAGCGAAAGTCACACCCGCCGGTTCTGACGAAGACCGTCGGCAAACCGATGAGCACGCCCTCGCCCTGGATCGTCGGCCCGAAAATCTCACTCACGCGGATTGCGGGGTGCGTATCAGTCATGGCCGGTATTCCGCCCAGGTTTTCGGCGTTTCGCTCACCCGCACGGCCGAGGTTTCGCGCAGGCGTGCCTTGCACCATTCATAAAAATGTCTGGCCAGATATTCCGCCGTGACTTGCTCATGTCCCAGCACGTCGTTGAGATGTCGGTGGTCGAAGCTCTCGTCGATGTAGCGTTTGAATGGCGCCAAATCGTGATAGTCGCGCACGAAGCCGTTGTCGTTCAGTCCATTCGCTGAAAGCTCCACTTCAACGATGTAGTTATGCCCGTGCAGGCGCGCGCATTGGTGATCGGGTGGCAACGAGGTGAGCTGATGCGAGGCTGAGAAGTGGAATTCCTTGGTGATGCGGAACATTACGCGGTCCTCCTTCGCAGCGCATCGAGCCAGAAGTCGGAGTCCTCGTAGTCGGTGGGGTCCGGCTGCCCAGAGAGATGAAACGCCTCGCGCCGCTCGACACAGGTCCCGCACCTCCCGCAGTGACGCTCGGCGCCCTTGTAGCAGGACCAGGTCTGCGCAAATGGCGTGCCGTATGCTGCTCCATTCCTAACAATGTCCGCCTTCGTGAGATTCACATAGGGTGCATAAATGCGAATCTTCGCGTAGCCGTCGAGCGCGTGGTCCTGCATCATCTGGAAAGCGTCGATGAAGGCCGGACGGCAGTCGGGATAAATGAAATGATCCCCACCATGCACGGCCGTCGCCACCGCGTCAGCGTCGTGCGCTGCGGCGAAGCCGAAGGCAATGGCCAACATGATGGCGTTCCGGTTCGGCACCACCGTGACCTTCATCGTGTCTTCGGCGTAGTGCCCGTCGGGCACGTCCACATTATCGGTCAGCGCGGAGCCGGAAAGGCCGCCGCCGATCTCGTGGATGTCGATGATGCGGTGCGGGACGCTCAGTCGCTCCGCACAAAGGGCGGCGAAGCCCAATTCCTTCCTATGCCGTTGGCCGTAATCGAAAGATAAGAGGCCGGCGAGTTCGTGCTCCGCTGCCACCTTGTGAGCAAGGGTGACGGAGTCCAATCCGCCGGAGCAGACGACGAGAGTCTTCATTGTTGGGTCCTTGTTTTAACCGGGTAGGCTGCGACCGGAGATTTCTCTGCGCTCCCAGTACTTCAGGAAATCCATTTTGTGAAGTGAACGGGGGACGAGTTTCATGCGCTGACGTGCCGCTGTGTGCAAGGCGCCCTCGCGGTGAGCCTGCAAGGAACATTGACTAGCGAAACGTCACACTTCAGCGGAATGCTCAAAGGCGAGCGCACCAGAATAAGCTCTGCAGGAGGTCCGGACCTTCGTAAACAAAGTTCTCGACGATCAAGCGCCCGGCGGTCCCGAGCTTCGAGGGACGCCACCGCGAGGGTTTCAGGTACTAGACGGCCCAAGGATGGGCTTGCCGCAAACACAACGGACTTACCAGTGGGATGTTCAGCGACGCCGATGCAGATGTCTGGAATGATCACGACATCAATTGTCGCGGCAACTTTGGCTGGCCTGCTCCTCGGGTTCCGTAGATCCAGCGCATTCCGCTTCAGGATCGGTTCGAACCGGAGCACTCCCTCGGTCAATGGACGTCCGGCAACAACCTGAATGATCGGTCGTGAGCCGACATCTGTGAACAAGCGGTGTGGTCGATTGCTATCACCCATGTGTTGCGCGCAGGTACCTTATGGCAGTGGATGAACTGGATTTGATGGTTTTACAGCTGGCGGTCGAAAGCGTCCGCTCGCTCTCCTTAAGCTTCGCTGAAAAGGCCGCCGAGGTAGCCACCAGGAGCCGCGGCATCCTGCTTTTCGACGTGCGGGTCGACGGTGATGCGGGGGTCCAGCGGGTCGCAGCCATCCGATATCAGGGCGACCAGATCGGCGTGCTGGCGTTGGACAGACAGGGCCTTGTTACCCACCATTGCATCGTCAACGGTACGTTCTCACATTTCATTGCGCCCTTGGAGAACTGGCACAGCATGCCCCTGTCGATGCAGGCCAAGATCGATGCCAACGGCCATGCCAGTCTCTTCCTAGGGGCCTTGCGAAATGCCGGACATTTGCTGGGCAGCTAGCATTTGGCCAGAATGCATCTGTGAATTTTTGCATGCGCATCGCTGCCGACAGCGCCGGCATGATTGTCGGGTGCTCGAAAACGGCTGCGGCGATCGCGGCAAAGCGATCGCCGCGATGATGGCGATCTACGCGTGGGCGTTGCATCGATGCGCGATCGTTTAGACAGAGGTCTCCGCCTGGCATCGAGCAACATGCACGGAGGTACGCAAAGCGCAAATGCATCAAGTATTTGAAGGGACGAGCCCCTCGCGCAAATGGAGCTTGCGCTGCCGTTGTCGTCCCATCGTGCCGCCGAACTCGGGGGCGTGACGATCGACCACGATGGCCTATTTTTGCAAAGCCGAATGTCCCGATTCCGAAGCCAAGGAAAAAACTCCGACCACAGCGAAGAATAGTAACAACACGGGCGACGCAAGCCGCCTTGCCCTCTAGCAGGGGAGGTGCTTGCGGTGCTCTCACCGACACAAGATCGCAAATGGCACGTGGGTGAGCACCAGAACTGGCGACACGCATGGTGATCGGCTTGACTCGCTGGAGGAAGCACAAGGCCTCAGCGGGCAGAGGCGCAAGCGACGGTCGAATACTGGCTGGCTGCTCGGGATCTGATCGGAAATGAGGTAGGATTTGGTTGCTTAAGCCGATCCGAACCATTTCCCGGAGACCACACCCACCATGAACGATCTTGCGCTGCCGCTGAGCGGTTTGTCATCAGTCGGCGGCAAGTCCGTCGTCGCCCGTTTCGACGGCGGCATGCTGTCGTCCAAGAGCGGCGTTCTGGCCTTGGCCGAGGTGGAAAAGCGGTTGCGGGTGGCCGAGCGTCTGGCGCGTTGCATCGACGATCCGCGCTGCCCGGACCAGGTCGTCACAGCCTGGCGGACATGATCGGCTTTCGCATGAAGATGATCGCCGCCGGCTACGAGGACGGCAACGACGCCAACCGGCTGCGCCGCGATCCGGTCTTCAAGATGGCCCAGGATGCGCTGCCGTCGGGTCGGGATCTGGCGTCGCAATCGACGCTGTGCCGGCTGGAGAACCTACCCGGCGTGCGGGAGCTGGTCGCGATGGGACGGGCGATGGTCGATCTCTATTGCGCCTCGTTCCGGCAGGTGCCGAAGCGGATCGTACTCGACATTGACGACACCTTCGACGCTGTGCACGGAGGCCAACAGCTTCGCCTGTTCAATGCCCCCCATGACGAGTACGGCTTCCAGCCGATCGTCGTGTTCGATGGTGCGGGACGGTTCGTCAGCGCGATCCTGCGACCGGCCAAGCGGCCGAGTGGGGCTGAGATCCGCCCCCACCTGCGCCGTCTGGTGCGGGCGATCCGGATCAACTGGCCGAACATTCGAATCCTGCTCCGCGGCGATAGCCATTATTGCAACCCGCAGGTCATCGACTGGTGCCGCGCCAACGACGTCGACTTCATCTTTGGCCTCGCGCCCACCACGACCCTGCGCAAGCATGTCGCGGATCTGGAGGCCAGCACGACGGCGCGCTTCGAAGCGTCGGCCAAGACAGGCAAGGTCCGCAGGTTCAAGGAGTTCGTTGACGGCGCCCGCGGCGCGGCCGGGCCGGCAGCACTCAGGCGACTATAACGGGCGCAGAGCCGACCCTGCGGCTTCCAGACATTGTCGTGTACAGCTTCAGACCCTCAAGCCGAGCCCGCAGGGCCTCGCTTACCTTTTACGGGGCGGCGGTACGTCCAAGCCGCTTCAACAGTTAAGAATTTCGCAAAGACGATACCCCCGGATCGTCGAGCTTCCGCTGCCACTTCCCGCATTCGCCGAGGCGGTCAATGACCCGCCCTTCACAATAGTTATCCGGCAAGCATCTGGATGCGGGAGATAATGTTGCCGGAGGCATCTCTCATGGCTTCTACACCTGCCTGAACGCCAGAACCGCGTTCGTGCCGCCAAAGGCGAAGGAGTTGCTCAGTGCCACGCGCACCTTGCGCTCGCGTGCCACATTGGGCGTGACGTCGAGATCGCAATCGGGGTCCAGCTCACGATAATTGGCAGTCGGCGGCACGACGCTCTCGCGGATAGCCATCACGCAGGCGATCAACTCGAGCGCGCCGGACGCGCCGAGGCAATGCGCGTGCATGGACTTGGTAGAAGAAATGGACATTGAGAAGGCGTGCTGACCGAAGACGCGCTTGATCGCCGCCGTCTCGATCTGGTCGTTGGCCTTGGTGCCGGTGCCGTGCGCGTTGAGATAGTCGACATCCTCGGCGTTCAGCCTGGCATCGGCAAGGCAGGCCCGCATTGCTGCCTCCGGCCCCTCGACAGTCGGCGCGACGATGTCGGACGCATCGGCGGAAAGGCCGGCACCGGCAATTTCGGCAAGGATGGTGGCGCCCCGAGCCAGGGCATGCTCGTAGCTTTCCAGCACCGCCATGCCGGCGCCTTCACCAAGCGACAGGCCCTGGCGATCGGCCGAGAATGGCCGGCAAGTATCGGGCGAAAGCACGCGGATCGCTTCCCATGCCTTCAGCACACCCCATATGAGCGGCGCTTCGCTGCCGCCGGCAAGCATCACGTCGGCCCGGCCGAGCCTGATCTGGTCCACCGCGCAGGCAATCGCATGGTTTGCCGAGGAACAGGCGGACGTGACGCCGAAGACCGGCCCGCGCAGGCCGAGACTCATGCTGACCTGGCCGGCAGCGGCACCCGGCATCGCCTTGGGTACAGTCAAGAGAGCGGCACGCTTACCGCCCAGAAGGATGGCGCGGTAGGTTTGCTCGATCGCATCCCACCCGCAGCCGCCAACGCCCACCGTCGCACCGAAGCGATAGCTATTTCCCTCTTTGGAGGAAAGTCCGGCCTGACGCATGGCTTCGCGCGCCGCAAGCACAGCGAGCAGGCTGAAGCGGTCCATGGAGATGAGTTGCTTGCCGTCGATGTCATGCTCCGGCAGCGCCTTGATCTCGGCACCGATCCTGACCCTCAATTCATGGAGCTCGGAGTTGACGATTGGGCCGATGGCGGAGCGGCCTTCTCGCATCTCTGTCCAAATGGCGGCGGCGTTGGTCCCAAGCCCGCAAATACCGCCAATCCCAGTAATCACGACGCGCCTGTCCATTCACACCCCCTTAGCGAGCAAGCTGCGCACGGCTTCCACCATGTCCCCAACATTCTGGAGATCCGACCATGCCTCGGCCGTATTCATCTCGATCTCGATGCCGTAGGCCTGCTCCAGGTCCCAGAGAACGTCCGCCAATCCCAGTGAATCGATACCGAGCGAAGTCAGTCCCGTGGCAGCCGTTATCTCGCCGCCTGTGGCAGGCGCTATGCCGCCCTCCGACGCGGCGCGCTTCTTGATCATGGCGATTATTTCGTTGGCGAGTTGATCTGCCATCTTGTTCCTTTCCAGCTTGCGTTTTCGGCGTCGTTCAAAACCCGAGTCGCGTCGCGTTGCCAAAATTGCCCCTCATAGAGCCTGTGCGACCGACCAAGCCCAATGCCCATAGGAACCGGACGAGTTCCGGCTTCTGCGGCGTCAGCCGGATGACAAAGAAAAGTCGCCGGCCTCCCGCTTTTGCGCCAGCACATCAAGAATCTGCGTGTAAATGGATAGGAACCGTCGTCAAACGTCAGCTAAACGCTGCGACGGTGGGTGCTGTCAGCGTATTCACTCGGCACCTCATATGTAATCGAGATGTTTCATAGCTCCGGACCAGTTGCGATCAACTATTGTACCGGTCCGCCATTCGTCGGAGAGTTCGACATGATCGGAGCGCTGCCTCTCATTCCCAGTACAATCTCCACCGCACGCGACAGATTTCCTCTTTCGGGCTCTTCTCAAGGGACTCGCCACGCGATAGAGGCAGTGATCGGCGCACGTGAGGTCCTGCCAAGTCCATGCGACATTCCGGAAAATTGGTAAAATCGTTTGTTTCAATCAAATGCATCCACGCTATGGATAGCTAAGACATGCGTTTCAAAGGGCTCGATCTGAATCTTCTCGTCGTTCTCGACGCGCTGCTGAGCGAGCGCGGCCTCACGGCGGCGGCACGCCGCATCAACCTAACCAAATTCATGGGGGTTGGTGGATGTGGCGCAAGCCGTTGAAATGACGTAGGATTTGGTTGCTTAAGCCGATCCGAACCATTTCCCGGAGACCACACCCACCATGAACGATCTTGCGCTGCCGCTGAGCGGTTTGTCATCAGTCGGCGGCAAGTCCGTCGTCGCCCGTTTCGACGGCGGCATGCTGTCGTCCAAGAGCGGCGTTCTGGCCTTGGCCGAGGTGGAAAAGCGGTTGCGGGTGGCCGAGCGTCTGGCGCGTTGCATCGACGATCCGCGCTGCCCGGACCAGGTCGTCACAGCCTGGCGGACATGATCGGCTTTCGCATGAAGATGATCGCCGCCGGCTACGAGGACGGCAACGACGCCAACCGGCTGCGCCGCGATCCGGTCTTCAAGATGGCCCAGGATGCGCTGCCGTCGGGTCGGGATCTGGCGTCGCAATCGACGCTGTGCCGGCTGGAGAACCTACCCGGCGTGCGGGAGCTGGTCGCGATGGGACGGGCGATGGTCGATCTCTATTGCGCCTCGTTCCGGCAGGTGCCGAAGCGGATCGTACTCGACATTGACGACACCTTCGACGCTGTGCACGGAGGCCAACAGCTTCGCCTGTTCAATGCCCCCCATGACGAGTACGGCTTCCAGCCGATCGTCGTGTTCGATGGTGCGGGACGGTTCGTCAGCGCGATCCTGCGACCGGCCAAGCGGCCGAGTGGGGCTGAGATCCGCCCCCACCTGCGCCGTCTGGTGCGGGCGATCCGGATCAACTGGCCGAACATTCGAATCCTGCTCCGCGGCGATAGCCATTATTGCAACCCGCAGGTCATCGACTGGTGCCGCGCCAACGACGTCGACTTCATCTTTGGCCTCGCGCCCACCACGACCCTGCGCAAGCATGTCGCGGATCTGGAGGCCAGCACGACGGCGCGCTTCGAAGCGTCGGCCAAGACAGGCAAGGTCCGCAGGTTCAAGGAGTTCGTTGACGGCGCCGCTAGTTGGAGCCGCGTCGAGCGCATCATCGCGCGGGTCGAGGTCGGCGCCCAAGGTGGCGATATCCGCTTCGTCGTCACCAACCTTGCCGGTGGGAAGGCCAAGGCGTTCTACGAGGATGTCTACTGCCGGCGCGGCGCGGCCGAGAACCACATCAAGTCGTGGAAGACGCATCTTGCCGCCGACCGCACATCCTGCACCAGAGCGACGGCCAACCAGTTCCGGCTATTCCTGCATGCCGGTGCTTACTGGTTGATGTGGGGCTTGCGGGCCGCGATGCCGAGGCGCTCGAGCTTTGCCGTCGCCCAATTCGACACGCTGCGATTGCGCCTCATTAAAATCGCTGCGCGGGTGGTCGAGATGAAATCGCAAATCCGCCTGCACCTGCCGACATCGTGCCCCGACCAGCGCATCCTGCGCATCGTCCTCGATCGCATCCCCCAACTCGCGACATAACGATGGGGGCAGACGCCCCGAAACGAACCCGTCGACCGCAACCTGCAAACCCCCGCCTGCCATCACGACGGAGCAATCCCGGCGCCTGACGAGGCGCGTGGAAAAGCACCGCAACGGCGACCACAACGTCGCTTCAGGCCGTCAAAAGCTTATCGCCGTGCATCAAGGCGGCTAGAAGCGCGCCGGCAGCCTGGCGGGGGGCTTGGGGTTAGACTGCCGGCGCACGCCACTCATGAAGAGCGGCCCCTTTTTGCGGTTCCGACACCCATAGTCAACCCGGCAGCGTCTGGATGCCCGCTGTGCTCTTTTCAGAGCGGCTCGCGATGCCGGCCATGTCGGCCGATCCTGCCTAGGATGGGGGGCCACTCTCGTCGGCCGAGTTGATGCTCCAGCCAGTATCGCCTTGCCGACCAGCATGGGTTCGCCGTTAGCAATCCATCCTCGCGAGCCAATGCTATCGTGCACGTGTCGCAGCACTCCGGGCGGCTATATCGCCTAAGACAGCATGACGAAGCGTTCCAACTTCCTGTTCGGCGAGCCCGTGTGCAGTTCCTGACTCGGACAGTGGACGAGAATTCTCTTGGCGGTACTGCGCCAGAAGGCATTCGCGTCCAACGGAATCAAGCGACGACTATCAGCCGCAAACGTTACATCACAAGAGCGGTCTTCCACCCATTGCAGATTATCCGACTGATCAGGCGGCGTCCGATATGTCCGACTCTGCCTCAAGAATTCCCACAGGTATGGACAGCGATCTCGCTATCCGATTCCGATAGCCCTTATTGTACTTTAGACCCCGCTCGATGTTTTGGATTTCCTGAGCGGCAAGCCCGCACGCGACCGCGAGGTCCTCGATTGAATACCCAAGGTGCTCACGATAAGCGCGGATGATGTGGGTCCCCTGCGACATAGCCGTCAAGACTGGCTCGGGAATGCGCGAATCCTTCATAAACATCTCCAAGAAGATGGGAGCGCCTGACAAATCGGGAGATTTCCTCCCCGACCTGGCGCACACCCAGCAAATCAAAAAAATGGACGTCCATTCGGCCGGACCGGCCTCATCCATGGAATGGGCCACTTGAAATTGGCAGCCGGGTCGGAATATGGCGGCTCACCTGCTTCTGATCAAGTTCTAAGAACCTGCCCGCCATGAGATGGCCTGATCGGCTGTAGCGCATTCGACCTGCGATCCTACACGACTCATTCTCCCCGATGGCTTTCTTGAACAGCAACTCGAACTCTCACTGACGCCTCCAGTGGCTATTCGCGGCACCGTCCACCCAGCCTCGCGGACGCTGATACCTTCGACCAATTTCCACCGCCGATGCAGCGAAGATGGACAAGCATCGCCACCTATAAAGGTTCACAATCACTCGACCGTGACCGATTTTGCGAGATTGCGCGGCTGGTCTACGTCTGTGCCCATGAAGAGCGCCGTGTGGTAGGCAAGAAGCTGTATCGGCAGCGAGAAGATCATCGGCGCGATAATCTCGTCGACAGCCGGCAACACGAGCGTGTGCATGGTGTTGAGTTTCGATGCGGCTGCCCCTTTTTCATCGGTGATGAGGATAATCCGCCCTCCACGGGCAGCCACTTCCTGCATGTTGGAGACGGTCTTGTCGAAAAAGCGATCATGGGGCGCGATGACGATCACTGGCATGTTGTCGTCGATCAATGCGATCGGACCGTGCTTCAATTCACCCGCCGCATAGCCCTCGGCATGGATGTAGGAAATCTCCTTGAGCTTCAGCGCACCTTCCATCGCTAGCGGGAAACTGGTGCCACGGCCGAGATACAGGACGTCACGACACTTTGACAGTTCGCGCGACAGGAACTCGATCTCCGGCTGGATGCTGTTGAGTACCTGGCCCATGACGCGCGGCACTTCGGCGAGGCTCCTGACGAGCGCCTGCAGCTCGTCTTCGGTTACGGTCCCGCGGGCTCTGGCGGCGCCGATGGCGAGTGCGGCTAGAACCGCAAGCTGGCAGGTAAACGCCTTGGTGGAGGCGACGCCAATCTCCGGTCCGGCAAGGATCGGGAAGACCGCATCGGCCTCCCGAGCGATGGTCGATTCGCAGGCATTGACGATAGCGCCAATTTTCAGCCCACGCTCCTTGCAGTACCTCAACGATGCGAGCGTATCGGCGGTTTCGCCGGACTGCGAAATGAAAAGAGCCGCCGACTGCGGCGACAACGGGATCTCGCGGTAACGGAATTCGGACGCAACGTCGATTTCAACCGTCAGGCGCGCATAGCGCTCGAACCAGTATTTTCCGATCAGTCCGGCGAGATAGGCGGTCCCGCAGGCCGAGATCGCCAAGCTCGGGATCCTGGCGAAATCGATGCCAGAAACCATGTCGGCGCGATTCTCTATGGTGTTGCTATAGTGACGGAGAGCATGGGCGATGACTTCGGGCTGCTCGTAGATTTCCTTCTCCATGAAGTGGCGATGATTGCCCTTGCTGGCCAGATCGGCCGCGGCCGTGGAGGCATGGCGCGGACGCTCGACGGGATGGCCGTCGAAATCGAAGATATGGGCGCCCGAATTGCCGACAATGGCCCAGTCGCCCTCGATGAGATAGGTAATTTCATTGGTGAAGGGAGCAAGCGCGATCGCGTCGGAGCCCAGGAACATCTCGCCGTCGCCGTGACCGATCGCCAGCGGTGGTCCGTTGCGCGCCGCCATGATGGTCGACGGATCATCTTCGAAGAGGACGGCAAGCGCATAGGCGCCCCTGACGCGTTTCAGCATGGCACGCATCGCCTCTTGCCGCCTCATGCCCTCCCGGCGGTGTCTTGCCAAGAGATGCGCGATGACCTCGGTGTCGGTGTCGGTCTGGAACTCGGCGCCAGCCGCCGCCAATTCGTCCTTCAGCTCGGTGAAATTCTCGATGATGCCGTTATGGACGACGGCGACACCGTCGGCAAAGTGCGGGTGCGCATTGCGTTCCGTCGAGGCCCCATGGGTTGCCCAACGCGTGTGGCCGATGCCGATGTTGCCGCTCAGCGGCTCTTCCTTCAGTCTCCTCTCCAGATTGACGAGCTTGCCCTCGGCGCGCCGGCGGTGCAAGACACCTTCGGTGATCGTCGCAACGCCGGCGGAATCATAGCCGCGATATTCCAAACGCTTCAATGCGTCGACCAACCGATCCGACACCGTCTGTTGCCCAACGATACCAACAATCCCGCACATGTTCGTCTTCCCATTCTTGCCGGCAGCTTCAGCCTACGCGAGACGGATACCCATCCGGCCGCTTTCATTGGGGGATCTTCTAGTAGTATTGGGTAATATTGGTATAATTGATTGTAGGGATAGCTATCATCCACCCCATGGATAAGCCGCGTTTGGGGCCCTGATCTAACTTCCTCGTTGCGCCTGACGTCCTCATGACCGAATGCAAGCCCACACCCCGCGGCACGAAGGAACAATCGGCCATGCGCGATCATCCCGGCCACGCACCTGACCACGAACCGCCGCCGCTCGTGGTCACGCGGTGATCGGCATGATCACACAGCACTGTAGTTAGGCAGCATCAGCGACGCATGGTCGGCATCATCATCATCGGCAACGTCGGCGCCGTCGGCATGATTCACGTGTTCGTCACGTTGATCATAATCATCGTCGCCGCCGATCAAGTTTCTGATTGCCTGCCGCTTTGACGCGGCTTTCGCCGGTAGAGCTTAGCCCGCGATGGCCTATCAATACGCTGTTAGTCGGCATAGCCGAAACCGAGAGTCAGGCGGCGCAGGCCACAGAGCACGTTCAGCGACCGTTTCAGTCAGCGCCGGCTTTGTCGGGATTCGTAACGGTCATCAGGATTCTCGGGGCATGAATGCACTATCACGAAAACGTTGGTTCTCAGTGCTTCGTCCGTATTACTCAAACCCGATTCCCGCAGCGGAAGAACTAGGCGCGTGTCACGTCTTGTACAAGGCACAATAGCAGTGAGAAATGGAGATTGATGCCTGCGCGTTTTCGAATAAGACAATCACCAAGCTGTCACCCGAATTACATCAGGAACTGTCTATAGCCGCCGCCCATCAGGTAGCGGCCACGTTGGATGGCGCGACGCACCTGATCGCGAAGATGGCTACCTGGATGAGACCAATCTTCTTCGACACGGCGTCTCCCGAACAGGGCAATGGCGATCTCCTGATGAGATGCTCCCGCAAGCGAGCCATCCAAAGCCTGGAGCACGATACGCAGACGCGCTCCGCGGGGTTCCGGCGGAAAGCAAGCAGCTGCCAGGCGGCCGCAACCATTGATGTCGTTCAGGAACTGAAGGGCAGCGACATGGAACTTCAGGTGCTGCGGCTGCACGATCGCGTCGACATATAGCCGCAACGGGCGGAGAACGGATGCACCGGAAAAGGCGATCTGCAGACTCCGGCAGTCCTCCCTCAGCAGCACGTGCTGCACGCCGGCAGGTGTCAGCAGGATGTCCTTGCAGCATGAGAGCGAAGGGAGATCAAGCGGTTCAAAATCGTGGTCGAGCCCAACCGGCTCCGCGGCCGCTCGTAGAATACGGGCGCAGTCGCGCGGATCCCAAAAGACCCTTGCCGACGTAGCGTCCGACTGTGGCGCGTCCGCGAAAAAGGAGGCTCCATTGTCTTAGGAAAGATGATCCTGTCGTCAACTCGATTATCTTCATGTCGGCCTGGGCTCCGACAATGTAGGCGGACGGTGCCATTTTGGCGTGGTCGCGCTGAAATTGTGGATTGCGCCGAAGAAACTCCCAGGCCCAGGCAGTGCGTGGCAATCGTCTGGCGTAGTGGTAAGCTTCGTGACGACGCCAGTCCGGCCAGCATACAAGACCGACCGTCGCTTCCTTGGGCAGACCAGCATCCTTCACGGCTCAGGTGTCCACAATGGCGCTATGCCGACGGGCCTAGAACCGGTTGCCACAGTACCGGTCCGCTCAGACGTCCCCTGCTGCGGATGCGCAAAAGGCTCGCGCCGGAAATCTCGAGAAACCCGGCCACCGCCTCCGTTTTGCCGACGGACTTGGGTTGTCCGATGCGCGACAATGGCCACGTCGCGAGGCGAAGGATCCGTTCCATGCGCGTGTCCGTCACCGTTACTATCCGGGTCAGATCCTTGGCCAAGCCGAACTCCATCATGCCCGCGAAGAGCTCGTAGGTTGCCTGGGCCAGTCCGCCCGCTGCCTTGGGCGCCGACGGAGGAAGATCGAGCGCGAAACGACTGCTCTCCCATATGTCGGAGGTCGAGGGCACGACGTCAGCACCCAGCAGCACCGGGAACGTGTCGCGCAACATTGTGGGTCCGGTGCTGGGCAAAAGACGCACGCAACCGCGAATTCGCCAGTCGGATCCCTTGAGGAGCAGATAGACAGGCTTCAGACTATCAAACGGGTCTGTTTCCATCTGGTCTTCGGTATCAACTTCCCAATCGAGCCTTTCCTTGAACACCCTAAACCTGAGCCCGTGCATCTCTTTGAGCTCGCTTGCGAACTCGTCGTAAAGGTCTGGTGTTATCAGCTGCATCATGGTCGCCTCCGTGCGGGATGTGTTCCCGCCATCGAAGGGCAAAGCCGGCAGCGATGCAGCCTGTAGAGGTTTACAGCTATCGTGGCCGACGAATCAGGATCTCGCCTGGCCGGAGGCAGCCAGTCGTGCAACGGCCTGGTTGATCGTTCGAACGCCAAGCTTTGCCTTGGCGTTTTCCAGATGAAAGGTCACGGTGCGCTTTGAGACGCCGAGAAGCTGGCTGATAACCCAAGCCGACTTGCCGCGCGCCGCCCATTTCAGGCACTCGAACTCCCGCGGGGTGAGCGTTACACCATCCACCACGCGATCGTCGGCGAGCCTGCGCCGGACATGGATATGAAAGTTGATGGCCACCAGCTGCAATGCTTTTTCGTAACGTGTCAGTGACCGCAACAGAGGCGGGCGGGACTCGTCGGAAGCAAAGGTCAGGGCAGCAAACCGGCCGCAATGATCATGCATGGATATCGTCAGGCCGCCGCGGATGCCAAACTCAGCCGCACTCTCCAGAATTTGTTGCTGCGAATTCGGCAGACAGTGCCGAGCGCGATCCACACCCCAATCAAAGGTATCCCAGCCTTGCAGCCCGCGCAGGATGACCGGATCAAGACTGTGGTACCGCTGTTGCAGATAACGTGATGTCCAGGATGAAGGATAGTTTGAGATCAATTGCGGGGCGTCGCCGGGGGCCGACGGGTAAGTGAAATAGGCGAATAGCAGAAAATCGAAGCCGGCTGCAGCGGATGCCATTGCCTCACGGAGATCGGCAGCATCAACACTTGCAGACAGTTGCTCGACGAAGTTCTCAAACACGCGATGCATTTGCGCTTTGCGTAACCTCCGTGATCGCTCGATGCCAGGCAGAGACCGTGTTTTAAACGATCCCGGACGGATACAGCGCGTGCCGAGAACCCCGTTAATCTGTTGAAACCCGTGATATTCTGACGTTGTCTATGAGCCGTGTGCCGCCGAGCCAGGCCGCGACAAGCAAGCGTGCAGGTCGGTCAAGGCTTGTCATGGGTCGCAGATCTGCCTCGTCGCGAAGTTCCAGGTATTCGACCTCGCGATAGCCCGCAGCCAGAATTGCTGCGCGCGCTTCGGCAAGCGTTGGCAGGACGGGCGAGCCGCGGGCAAGCCGCTCAGCCGTCTCGAGCAAGACCGATGGTAGCTCGGGGGCAACAGCACGCTCTGCTGGCGAGAGCCGGACATTGCGCGATGATAGTGCAAGATCGTCGGCTTCGCGGACTGTCGGACAAGGAACAATGGTGATTGGAATATCCAGGTCCCGGGCCATACGCCTGACTAGCTGAAGCTGCTGAAAGTCCTTTTCGCCAAAGAAGCCGAAGTCAGCGCTGGTCTGCAGGAAGAGCTTGGCGACGACGGTCGCCACGCCATCGAAATGTCCCGGCCGGAAGGCACCGCACAGGCCCTCGCTGACACCGGACACCGAAACGGTCGTGGCGAAGGCCGCCGGATACATCTCCTCTGCATCCGGCGCATAAAGCAGGTGCGCGCCAAGCGGTGCCAGCTTGGCGGCATCCTCGTCCTCGGTGCTCGGATACGCGGCGAGATCGGCCTGGCTGTTGAATTGCTTCGGGTTGACGAAGAGCGTCACGATCACCCGGTCGGCCTTCACGAGTGCCGCGCGCACCAGGCTGAGATGGCCCTCATGCAGGACACCCATCGTTGGCACGACGGCAATCCTCACGCCCTCGCGGCGCCATGCGGCGACAATTTCGCGAAGCTGGGCAACGCTCCTGACAATCGGCACGCTCACGCTGCTTCTCCGCTCTTGGTGGCGTCCGCGTCGGCGGGCTTGGGCGCATCGGCAAACACGTGCTCGGCGGCCGGAAACTGGCGCTCCTTCACTTCCCGCGCATAGGCCGCGATCGCAGCCGCAGCGGCCTCCCCCAGTTCAGCATAGCGCTTGACGAATTTGGGCCGGAAGTCGCCGAAGAGGCCCAGCATGTCGTCGACGACGAGAATCTGGCCGTCACAGGCTGCCGAGGCACCGATGCCAATGGTCGGGGTCGCCACCTCCCCGGTGATCCGGCGGGCGAGCGCCTCGGGAACCTTCTCCAGCACGACCGCAAAGGCGCCCGCTTCGCTCACCGCAAGCGCGTCGCGCCTGATGCGCTCGGCATCCCCGCCTCTGCCTTGCACGCGGTAGCCACCGATGGTGTTGATCGCCTGCGGCGTCAAGCCGACATGGGCCATGACCGGCACGCCGCGCGCGGCGAGGAAGCCGATCGTCTCTGCCATCGTTTCGCCGCCTTCGAGCTTGATGGCCGCGCAGCCGGTCTCGGCCATGACGCGCGCGGCATTGCGGAAAGCCTGCTCGGGGCTTTCCTCGAAGGAACCGAACGGCAGGTCGACGACCATCAGCGCCTGCTCGAGGCCACGGCGCACGGCCTGGCCGTGAATGATCATCATCTCCAGCGTCACACCGAGCGTCGAGGGCAGGCCGTGGAGAACCATGCCGACGCTGTCGCCGACCAGCACCACATCGCAATGGGGATCGACAAGCCGGGCGACTGGGGTCGTGTAGGCGGTAAGACAGACGAGCGGCGTCCCACCTTTGCGCGAACGAATATCCGGCGGTGTGATCGCCTTGGTGTCACCAAACGCACTCAATGGACCCTCCTTCCCCAACGTTACCAACCGCGGGTGTCGCGTTTGCCACATTTTTGTGCAAGTGCGAAGAGCTAAAAATGGCCGTGCAGCTGTGCGGTGTTGACGTGCGGACAGGCGCGCTTACACTTAAATCGATTCAGGCGCTCCCGAGCTGGCCAACCACTTTCGCGAACATGGACGATCAGGCAAAAGGACCCAGGAAAGACAGAGCCGCCGTCAAGGCCGACGAAGTCAAAGTGGACCTGATCGCCTTTGTCGTCGCCGTAAACGACAGTGAACCCTGTGTCCTCACCATCGGCCAGGCGGACACCCTGCCCTCCGGACCATTTGCGCTTGAGCACCGATCGCTGCAATCCGGTTTGAGGGGGTGGGTCGAGCAGCAGACCGGCCATCCGCTGGGGTATATTGAGCAACTCTACACCTTCGCGGATCGGGATCGCATCGGCGCCGAGCGCCAGCAGCGCGTCATCTCCATCAGCTATCTCGCATTGACCCGCAAGGAACAGGCAGCTGGCTCGCCCAAGTGCGGCTGGCAGAGCTGGTATGAATATTTTCCATGGGAGGACCACCGCTCCGGCACGCCTCCGGTCGTGCTGGACGTTCTGCGACCGCGCCTGATTGAATGGGCAGACGGCGTCAGCGACGCGGCCACGCGACGTGAACGCTGGCAGCGGGCGACGATAGCCTTCGGCTTCGACGACCGCCTTTGGAACGAGGAACTCACGCTTCAACGCTATGAGTTGGTCTACGAAGCAGGCCTGGTCCAAGAGGCCGGAAGCGGACGGGACGCGACGCTGCCTCCGCTGGTGCCCAGCAAGTCTATGGTCGCCGATCATCGCCGCATCGTGGCGACCGGCATTGCGCGGCTGCGCTCCAAGATCAAATACCGGCCGGTCGTCTTTGAGCTGATGCCGCCGGTCTTCACGCTTTTGCAGCTGCAGCGAACCGTGGAGGCGCTTGCCGGCAGGCTCGTGCGTAAGCCGAACTTTCGCCGGCTGATCGAGCAGCAGGAGCTGGTCGAAGAGACCGGAGAGGCAACCGCGGAGACCGGCGGCCGGCCAGCGAAGCTTTACCGGTTCCGCCACGCCGTTCTCGACGAGAGGGTCATCGCCGGGACAAAATTGCCGCTGGCGCGGGGTTGACATCGCTTATACTCACAGCAAGTATATGCTGGTTATTTTCAACTAGAGTATAAGCTGGAGGGGTCGATGAGCGCCATGCTGCCTGCGACCGCGTTTCTCTACGAGCGCGTCCGACGAGTGATCCCGCCGATCGAATGGCCGGCTTTCGTCGAGGATATCGAGGCGATCCTTGCACTGAAGCGCGAGCGCAACGCCATCATCCTGGCGCACAACTATCAGACCCCCGAGATCTTCCATTGCGTGGCCGACATCGTCGGCGACAGCTTGGCACTGGCCCGCACGGCTGCGACGATCGAGGCGCAAGTCATCGTGCTGGCCGGCGTACATTTCATGGCCGAAACGGCCAAGCTGCTCAATCCGCAAAAGACGGTGCTCATTCCCGACCTGCGGGCAGGCTGTTCGTTGGCGGAATCGATCACGGCAGAAGACGTGCGCTTGATGCGCCAGCGTTATCCCGGCGTGCCGATCATCACTTATGTCAACACGTCGGCCGAAGTGAAAGCCGAGTCGGATATCTGCTGTACATCCGGCAACGCCAAGGCGGTCGTCCAATCCCTTGGCGTTCCCCAGGTGATCATGTTGCCGGACGAATATCTGGCCCAGAATATCGCCGCCCAGACCGATGTGCAGATCATCGCCTGGAAAGGGCATTGCGAGGTGCATGAGCGCTTTACACCGGCCGACATCCGCGAGTTGCGCGAAAGCCATCCCGGCGTGATCGTGCTCGCGCATCCCGAATGCCCGCCCGACGTCGTGGCTGAAGCAGATTTTTCCGGCTCGACCGCTGCCATGTCCGACTATGTCGAAAGGCAAAGGCCGGCACGTGTGGTGCTGATGACGGAATGTTCGATGAGCGACAACGTCGCGTTAGCGCACCCAGAGGTCGAGTTCATCCGGCCCTGCAATTTGTGCCCTCACATGAAGCGGATCACGCTTGCCAACATCCGCATGGCGCTCGAGCAGAACCACCATATCGTAACCATCGAACCCGGGATCGCCGGGCGCGCGCGGCTTGCGGTCGAACGGATGCTGGCAATTTGAGCGCCGATGTCCGCAGCTTCTTCGGGCGGCCCATCATCATCGGCGGCGGCATCGCCGGATTGATGACCGCGCTTCAACTGGCGCCGGAGCCGGTGCTGCTTCTGTCCAGGACGCTGCTGGGAGCTGACAATTCGAGCACCTGGGCACAGGGTGGTCTGGCTGCAAGTTTCGGCGAAGACGACGATCCGGCACTGCACCTGGCCGATACGCTTGCCGCCGGGGATGGTCTCTGCGACAGAGACGTGGCGAGCCGCATCCTCCAAGCCGCGCCCAAGGCGATAGAGGGGCTTGCGGGCTTTGGGGTTCCCTTCGACCGTACGCCGAAACGATCACTGTGCCTCGGATTGGAGGCCGCACACAGCCGACGTCGCATCGTTCATGCGCATGGTGACGGCACCGGGCGTGAGATCATGCGTGCCCTGATCGCGGCTGTGCGTTCCACTCCGTCGATTGTTGTCGTGGAGGGCGTGGAAGCGCGCCGGCTGGCGGTGCGAGAGAATGCGATCCGAGGCCTCTGGGCGAGCGGTTCGATAGGACCTGTCTTCTTCGGCTCACGGCGGGTCGTCCTCGCCACCGGTGGGATCGGGGGACTGTTTCTCGACACCACGAATCCTTCGGGCAGTTGCGGACAGGGCCTGGCGCTTGCGGCCCGCGCTGGAGCTGTCCTTGCCGACCTCGAGTTCATCCAGTTCCACCCGACCGCGCTTGACGGCCCGGAACGCCCTATGGTGCTGGTCAGCGAGGCCGTCCGCGGCGAAGGTGCTGCCCTGATCGACGAAACCGGCCAGGCTTTTCTCCAGAGCGTGCCAGGGGCGGAACTTGCGCCTCGTGATGTCTTGGCGCGCGCCGTCTGGAACCATCTTGCCAACGGCCACCGTGTTTTTCTAGACGCGCGGCGACGGCCTGGCCGGGAATTTGCTCGACACTTCCCGACAATCGCATCAGCCTGTCGTGGAGCCGGCATCAATCCCGCGCGCGATCTCATCCCCATTCGTCCGGCCCAACACTACCACATGGGTGGCGTTGCCGTGGACGGCTCCGGTAGGACCTCCGTCAAGGGGCTGTGGGCCTGCGGCGAAGTCGCTTCGACAGGACTGCATGGCGCCAACAGGCTCGCCAGCAATTCCTTGACCGAGGCCGTCGTGTGCGCGCGCTGGGTCGCTGAAAGTGTCGCCGGAACGCCTGCTCGCAGAACAAAGCCTGCGTTTGCGGACGTTTACCCATCGCCCGCTCCGACCCCCGTGCGTGTTTTCCTGTCGCGCGCACTCGGCATCGTCCGGGATGGTGAAGGTTTGAAAGCAGCCGCACGTGCCTTATTGCCGCTCGCCGAAAGCAAGGACGCGGCCTCGGATGCGGCGGCTGTCGGGCTAATGATCGCGGTTGCCGCCTTGTTGCGCCAAGAAAGCCGCGGCGCTCATTACCGGACAGATTTTCCTCATCATGCGACTGTCGCCCGACGGTCCGAAATCACCCTCGAAGCCGCTTTGGCCGCTGCGCGGGAACTCGGACACTCGCCAAGGCTCGAAGGGGCAAAGTGATGACGTTCTCACCGCTTCCCACGATCATGCTTGAGCCGCTTGTAAGGGCAGCTCTTCTTGAAGACCTTGGCAGAGCCGGCGACTTGACCACGGAGGCCATCGTGCCGAAGGAACACCAAGCGGGAACCGTGCTGGCGGCGCGCCAGTCCGGAGTTGTCGCCGGCCTCGATCTGGCGATGCTCGCTTTCCGCTTGATTGATCCTGATGTCGAAATCTCGGTGGAGCGGGCAGACGGCTCCAATGTCATGGATGGAGAGGTCATTGCATCAGTGGTTGGCCCTGCCCGGGCCATTCTCACAGCCGAACGGACGGCACTCAATTTTTTGTGCCATCTGAGCGGCATCGCTACAGCAACGGCATCGATCGTCGCTGCGGTTCGTGGATATGGCGCGAAGATCGTCTGCACGCGCAAGACGACGCCCGGATTGAGGGCAGTCGAAAAGTATGCGGTGCGCGCGGGTGGCGGATCCAATCACCGTTTCGGCCTCGACGACGCAATTCTGATCAAGGACAACCACATCGCCATCGCAGGCGGCGTTCGCCCGGCGCTCGAGCGAGCACGAAGACGGGCCGGTCATCTCGTCAAGATCGAAGTCGAGGTCGATACGCTGGCCCAGTTGGAGGAGGTACTTGGCTTCGCTCCCGATGCGGTTCTGCTCGACAACATGTCCCTCGCCGATCTTCGCCGGGCCGTCGCAATCGTTGGCGGCCGTGCTATCACCGAGGCTTCTGGCGGGATCGCATCCGATACAGCGCGAGCGATTGCCGCGACCGGCGTTGATCTGATTTCGGTCGGCCGACTGACCCACAGCGCGCCGATCCTGGATATCGGCCTCGACTATTGGGGCTCATGATTGTCTGAGGAACGAACAGGATCGAATCAACTGTCCTTTCCGATCGTCGTCAATCAGACAGCAAAGCAAGGCAGAACCGGAGGAACAGCATGGACATGCAAACAGCCAGTCCAACGCAGACATCGCCACAGGCTCAATCCCCTGACCCTGGAGCGTGGACCCTGGAGAAGGCTCAGGCACTTCACGATGCCCCCTTCAACAATCTCCTCTTCCTCGCGCAAACCGTGCACCGCCAGAATTTCGATCCCAACAAGGTCCAGTTGAGCCGCCTTCTCAGCATCAAGACGGGCGGATGCCCGGAGGATTGCGGCTATTGCAGCCAGTCGGCGCATCACGAGACCGGCCTGAAGGCGTCGAAGCTTATGGAGGTCCGGCGCGTCGTCGCCGAGGCGAAGAAAGCGCGTGACGCCGGCGCAACCCGCTATTGCATGGGCGCGGCCTGGCGAAACCCCAAGGCGCGCGACATGGATGCGGTGGTGGCGATGGTCGAAGGCGTCAAGGCGCTGGGCATGGAGACCTGCATGACGCTCGGCATGCTCGATCGTGAGCAAGCCGCTCGACTGAAGCAGGCTGGTCTCGACTACTACAACCACAACATCGATACGTCGGAACGCTACTATAGCGAGATCATCAGCACGCGGAGCTTTGCCGAGCGGCTCGAGACGCTCGAGCACGTTCGCCAATCCGGCATCAAGGTCTGCTGCGGCGGCATTGTCGGCATGGGCGAGGAGCCGGTGGACCGGATCGGCATGCTGGTGACGCTGGCCAACCTGCCGGAACATCCGCAAAGCGTTCCGATCAACATGCTGATCCCGATCCCCGGCACCCCGCTTGCCGACGCCAAGCCCATCGAGCCGATCGAATTCGTGCGCGTGATCGCGCTGGCACGCATCATGATGCCGAAATCGCATGTCCGACTTTCGGCCGGCCGCACCGCCATGACCGACGAGATGCAGGCACTGTGCTTTTTTGCCGGCGCCAACTCGATCTTCGTCGGCGACACGCTGCTGACGGCGGACAATCCCGGTGAGGACAAGGATACATTGCTGTTCCGGCGCCTCGGCATCGAGCCGATGGAATTCGAGGCGCAATGAACGGGGCAACGCTTGCCCGCTATGAGGCGACCTTGCAGAGACTGGCGCGCAAGGACCGGCTGCGGACGCTGAAGCCGCGCGCCGGGCTCGACTTCTCGTCGAACGACTATCTCGGGCTTGCCGCCTCCAAAAGACTTGGCGAAGCGGTTGCGGCGGCGATTGCGCGTGGCACGCCGGCTGGCGCCACCGGGTCGCGGCTGTTGCGCGGCAATGCGCCGGAACACGAGGAGCTCGAGGCAGACGCGGCGATGTTCTTCGGAGCCGACCGCGCGCTGTTCTTCGGCAGCGGCTACATCGCCAACTTCGCTCTGCTGACGGCGCTGCCGCAGAAGGGCGACCTTTTGATCCTCGACCAGTTCGCCCATGCCAGCATGCATGAGGGGGCACAGGCCGGACGTGCCGAGTTCAAGCTGGCCGCGCACAACGACGTCGATGCTGTCGAGGATGCGATCACGTGCTGGCGCGCCGAAGGCGGCATGGGATGCGTCTGGATCGCGGTGGAAAGCCTTTACAGCATGGATGGCGACTGCGCGCCTTTGGAGAGCCTGGTCGCGCTTGCCGATCGGCACGACGCATTCATCGTCATTGACGAGGCGCATGCCACCGGCGTCTGGGGACCGGACGGCCGGGGGCTGGCCGCCGCTTTCGAGGGCCGCGACAACATCGTCGCGCTCCACACCTGCGGCAAGGCGCTCGGCGCGTCCGGCGCACTGGTCACCGGACCAGGAACACTGTGCGACTATCTCGTCAACCGCTGCCGGCCATTCATCTACGCCACCGCGCCATCGCCGCTGATGGCGGTCGCGGCGCGCGAAGCGCTCGCAATGCTCGCCGACGAGCCTATGCGGCGTTTTCAGCTGCATGAACGCGTCGCCCTCGCAGGCCGCCAATTGGTCGATCGCTGCGGCGTGATACCAAGTGGCTCTCAGATCCAGCCCTTTGTGATCGGCGA
Organism: Mesorhizobium sp. M0701; assembly: GCF_040320365.1. NCBI lineage: Bacteria > Pseudomonadati > Pseudomonadota > Alphaproteobacteria > Hyphomicrobiales > Phyllobacteriaceae > Mesorhizobium > Mesorhizobium sp. M0701. The sequence continues at coordinate 1,665 of NZ_JAMYPO010000065.1, read as the reverse complement.
TGTCAGGCGCACCATGGCAGTGGCGGCGCGCCTGCAGGCCCGCGGCTTCGACATACGCGGCATTCGTCCGCCGACCGTGCCCGAGGGCACGTCGCGGCTGCGCATCTCACTGACGCTCAATATCGGCGAAGCCGACATTTCCGCCATGGTCGAGGCGCTCGTCGAGGTGTTGGCCCAGACATGACCGGAGGCGACATGACCAAGCGCATCGTCATCACCGGAACAGACACCGGAATTGGCAAGACGGTGTTTTCGGCCGGGCTTGCCGGCCTGCTTGACGGTTTCTACTGGAAGCCGGTGCAATCGGGCCTCGACGGCGAGACCGACAGCGAGGCGGTTGCGCGACTTGCCGGGCTGCCGTCGGGGCGCGTGCTGCCGGAAGCCTACCGCTTGAAGAGCCCGCTTTCGCCGCATCGTTCGGCCGAAATCGACGACGTTTCGATCGAGGCTGCCGATCTTTCATTTCCGGTCCTGCCGACACCGCTCGTCATCGAAGGCGCCGGCGGGCTGATGGTGCCGCTGAACCGCCGGACAAGGTTCATCGACATATTCGAGCAATGGCAGTTGCCGGTCATTCTGTGCGCCCGCACCGCGCTCGGAACAATCAATCATACCCTGCTGTCGATCGAGGCCCTGCGGGCGCGCGCTATCCCGCTGGCTGGCATCGCCTTCATCGGCGATGAGATGACCGATACGCAACGGACGATCGTGGAATTCGGCGACGTGCCGCAGCTTGGCAGGCTGCCGCAGCTCGATCCGCTGACGGACAAAACGCTGAGACAAGCGATGATTGCCGGCTTCGACCTCGCTTTGATTGCCGGAGGCGGATAATGCCGCAATCCCGTGTGTGGCATCCCTTCACCCAGCACGCGCTCGAGCCGGCGATCCCTGAAATCGTCCTGGCTGAAGGCGCCTATCTCCACAAAGCCAATGGCGCGCGCATCCTGGACGCCATCTCATCCTGGTGGGTCGTCACGCATGGCCACCGCCATCCGCGCATCATAAAGGCTATCGAGACGACCGCGTCGAGCCTCGACCAGATTATCTTCGCTGGCTTCACGCACGAACCGGCCGAACGCCTGGCCAAGGCGCTTGTCGGTCTCGCTCCCTCCGGACGCGACTGGGTGTTCTATTCGGACAGCGGCTCGACCTCCGTCGAAGTCGCGCTGAAGATGGCGCTCGGCTATTTCCGCAACATCGGCGCGCCGCGCTCGCGCATCGTCGTCATGGAGCACAGCTATCATGGCGATACGATCGGCACGATGAGCGTCGGCGCCCGCGGCGTGTTCAACGCCGCCTACGAGCCTTTGCTGTTCGAGGTCGACACCATCCCCTTCCCGGCCGCCGGGCTCGAGCAGCAAACGCTGGATCGGTTCGAGGCAGTTGCCCGCGACCGGCGCGCTGCCGCGCTGATCATCGAACCGCTCGTGCTTGGCGCCGGCGGCATGCTGATTTATCCGGCCTGGGTTCTGTCCGAGTTGAAGAAGATCGCCGAGGCCTCGGGCACGCTGCTGATCGCCGATGAGGTGATGACCGGCTGGGGGCGAACGGGAACCATGTTCGCCTGTGAGCAGGCCTCCATTTCTCCAGACATCCTGTGCACCTCGAAAGGCTTGACCGGTGGCACCATTCCGCTGGCGGCCACGCTTGCCACCGATGCGATCT
>NZ_JAMYPO010000064.1:0-26868 GCF_040320365.1 Mesorhizobium sp. M0701 | reverse complement strand
TCGGCGATTCCATGCTGCTCAATCGCCAACCGCTGCTTCTATCGCGCGAACGGAACCGTGCCGAGGTGCTCGAGACGAAGCCTCTACTCAAGGCGTGGCTATGATGTCGGCAGGTTCGGCGGCATTCCGGCCGCACCGCGAACGTCAGCTTCGGAGAAGCGCCGGAAAGGTCGGCAATTGGCGCACCTTACTCGTTCCAGTGGACGAGGCGAACAGCAACAAACCATCCATCTCGGCCATTGGCGGCAGCCAGTTGGTAGAGTTTGACCCTAGAACGCCAGCGTGTGAGACCGCCGCCGCCGGGGCGAGCGCATGCCGGGTCGGCACCCACCGGGTTCATCGGCGGGCGGGGCGGGATGGTTTGTGGGGCCCCGCATCAATGCGCGTGACCCCTCGCTCACAGACTGGATGATCGCGTTGAAGGCGGTGATCACTATTGAACAGAAGCCGCCGATACCAGGACGAAGCCGCGGGTCTTGTTCTCGTTGTCGGAGTCCTGGGTGTTCATGGCATCGAAAAGCTCAGATGTCTTCACCCACACTGGAGGGTATTTATACCGTGCGACATCAAGGATGAGGAAGCGGTCTGATTTCCCATCATAGGCTGCTAGCGGCGAGATATGGCCGCCCTTCTCCTGTCCGATTGCCTTGCGGAGGTAGTTGACGATCACGAAATGGTTCGACTGGCCGAGATGGGAACTCGCCAGCTTGCGGAACTCGTCGACTGAGCTGCGGCGGCATGATGGACTTCTGCCTTGACCGGCTGCGTCGCAAGAATTCCACCGATCTGATCGAGGGTCATACCTTTCTTCGCCAAAACATCTCGGGCGAGAATGGCGTCCGTTCGTTCATCGAGGACATTGTCCTGCGTGAAAGTGCGATAGGGCTCGTACTCCGGAACCGAAGGCGCCGGTACATTGAGCGCGTTCAGCACCATGACGATGCTGGCGACACCGCAATAGGACTGTGTCTTCTGCGTCAGAAAGTTGCTTGCGAGAGGGAAATAGGCCTCCCGTGCATCGCTTTCGACGAAGTAGTTTTCGCCAATATCAGAACTAAAGCCGGCCAGATTGTCAGGAAGCTTCAGGGTTTCGGCGCTTGCGCTGGTGACGAACAGCCCAAATGCGACCACTGCCCCATGAACGAAGTGCTTAGACATGGCAACGTCTCCGCTGGGTGATCGTGCGGCGTGTATCACCATCCCCGTTCAGGGTCGAAGGTCGGGTTCGAGAGGAGGGGCCGTATCAGGCGCGCCCGGCCGACAACTTCGTTCAAAGTTCGGGATCTCCTCATGGCCGGCAAAACCCAAATCGCTCTGAACGACCGAGTTCGACCCTTTTGGCGGTCGTTCAGTTGCGAGCGTCGCATGACGCGATCTGACCCTAACCGGTCCTTCTTCAGCCTTATCCTGAATGTCGCACATGCTTGTAAATCCGACATTGCGCTGGCGCTGTTCAGAGCGCTCCAGTTAGTTCGAGCGTCTGATGGCCGGCCAAGAGCGTGATTAGAAATCCGACAAACGCAGGAGCGTCCTTTCCTGCAATGCCTTGACCGTTTCGAGGGCGGCTAAGAGATCTTGGGCACTTCTAAGAGATTTGCTCGCAGCGGTTGGCGGTGCTAAACTTCAAAGCTGCCGCACTGATGTGTCCGATTGCGCCGCCTCCTGCCGCTGTTGATGTGTGTCTTCGGAGTGACGCAAAAAAGGCGGAGACCGGGATGATGAGCTTGACGCGCCGCGATGTGTTGATCGCCGGGAGTGCAGGGTTTGCCGGAGTCGCGCTCTTCTCACCGCTGAGCGCGCGTGCGAACGATGAAGCGCTGGAACTCGTCAAACAGCTCACCGGGCGGACGGCCACGGAGTCGGACCGCCTTCACCTGATAATGCCGGCGGTCTTCCCGACCGGTTACACCGTGCCTATGAGCCTCGACATCGACAGCCCCATGACTGAGGCCGACCACGTGAGGCAAATCCGCGTGTTCGCGCCGCAGAACCCGATCATCGAAGTGGCCAGTTTCCATTTCGTCCCGCAACGCAGCCTGCCCCGCGTGTCGACCCGCATCCGCCTTGCCAAACCGCAGCATGTCATCGCTGTCGCCGAAATGAATGACGGCAATCTGCTGATGACCACGGCTTGGGTTGACGTCGCCACCAACGGCTGCGCCTGACATCCGAGAGGGAGCCGGACAGTGATCACCCCCACACCACGCGTGATCCTACCAAGCGCTGCGGCGAAGGGCGACGTCTTTCAGGTCAAGACCATCATCAGCCATGAGATGGAAACAGGGCTGCGCCACGATGATCAAGGCAATGTAATCCCGCGCAAGATCATCAACAGGTTTGTCTGCCGCTACAACCAATCCGTGGTGTTCAGCGTCGATCTCCACGAGGCGATTTCGGCTAACCCGTTCTTCGAATTTTCCTTGCGCGCGACGGAGAGCGGCCGGCTCGATTTCGTCTGGGAGGAGGACGGCGGTGCCGTCTACACGTTGTCGCACCGGCTCACGGTCGGTTGAGGTGGCGACGCAATCGAGCTGCGCGAATTATGGCGTGACAAGTTGAGTGGGAGCGTGACCGGAAAACTCCGAAACAGACGGGTATTCAGCATGCGCCCCCTCGCGAGATCTGCGATTGCCACGGGCCTCGTGCTTCTCGTTAGCCAATCCGGCGCGGCGGCGGGGGCCGATCAAGGCGCTCAACTCGCCGCGACCTGTGCGTCCTGCCATCGCCTCGATGGCGGCGGCACAGGCGTTCCCAGCATCATCCGGCTTGGTGAGGAGTGGCTCACCAACGCCCTGCTTGCCTATCGGGCGAGCGAGAGTCCAAATCACATCATGCACGCTATCGCGCTGTCGCTCAGCGACGAGGAGATCGCGAGCGTCGCACGCTATGTCGCAGCGCAGGGAAAGTAGCGCGCCATGAAATTCTGGACGCGTCGCGAGTTCGGCCGCCTGACTGGAGCAGCGTTGCTAACGGCGCTCAACCAGCCGAAGGCGCGGAGCCAGGCCAAGGCGCGTGTCGTCGTGATCGGCGGCGGCATCGGCGGCGCAACGGTCGCCAGATATCTCGCCGTCAGCGCCACGGCTATCGAGGTGACCCTGGTCGAACCGCGACAGAGCTACACGACCTGCTTCTTCAGCAATCTCTATCTCGCCGGGCTGCGCCCGTTCAAATCGCTCAGTCATGGTTATGAAGCGCTGGCAAAACAATATGGCATCACCGTCATTCATGAGTCCGCTGAAGCGATTCACCCGGCGGCGAAAACCGTTGCGCTGAACAACGGTTCGAAGCTCAGCTACGACCGTCTCGTTGTTGCGCCAGGCATCGCATTCAGGGATCGGGCGCTTGGGGGCTATGACGAAGCTGCGATGGAGATCATGCCGCACGCCTGGAATGCAGGGCCGCAAACCGAGCTGTTGCGCCAGCAACTGGAAAGCATGGAGGAGGGCGGCCTATTCGTCATCGTCGTCCCGCCGAATCCGTTTCGCTGTCCGCCCGCCCCCTATGAGCGCGCTTCGCTCATCGCCTCCTATTTCCAGCGCAGCAAACCCAAGGCCAAAATTCTGATCCTCGATTCGAAAGACAGCTTCAACGCGCAGGACCTGTTCCAGGACGCTTGGAACCGCCACTATCCGGGAATGATCGAATGGCTACCGGCCCAGTTCACCGGCGGGGTCACGGCGATCGACGCGAAGACCCGGTCGGTGATCACCGCGGGAGCAACATTTAAGGCCGCGGTGGCCAATGTCATCCCGGCGCAAATGGCCGGGCGCTTGGCGCAGCAGGCAGGGCTCGCCAATCAGTCGGGCTGGTGTCCGGTCGATCCGGTCACCTTCGAATCGGCGCTGCAGCCCGGCGTCCATCTGGTCGGCGACGCGATCATCGGCGGCGATATGCCGAAATCCGCCTTCTGCGCCAACAGCCAGGCCAAAGCCTGCGCCTTTGCCATCGCGGCCGATCTCACCGGATCAGCGCGTTTCCCGGCGCATTTGTTCAACACCTGCTATACCTATCTCGCGCCCGACGATGCGTTCAGCAACGCCATCAGCTTCAAGCCCGTCGACGGGAAGCTCAAGAGCGTCATCAGCTTCGTCAGCAAGGTGGGCGAGAGCGCCGATATCCGCCGGCAGGCTGCGCGCGCCGCGGAAGGCTGGTACGACGCCTTCACGCACGACGTGTTTGGCTGAAACGAAACTCAACTCCGCTCGACGGCCGGGCCGGCCATTGCGGAAATGCCGGCACCATTCTGGGCGCGCTCCGCCTCGGCGCCGGATCGTTGCTCCGGGACCAGCGTTGCAACAGGATCGGGCAGCCGCTCCAGCCGCAGCGAATTCACCACCACGAGGATGCTCGAGCCGGCCATGACCGCCGCCGCAAGGATTGGCTGCAGAAGTCCGGATGTTGCGAACGTCAAGGCGACGAGGTTGTAGCCGAACGCCCACATAAGGTTGGTCAAGATGGTCCGGCGGACCGCGCGGGCCACGTCGACGATCCAGGGCAGCATCCACAATCCGTCCGCAGGCAGCACGAGCGCCGCGGTCTCGCGGGCGAGATCGGTGGCGGAGCCGACGGCAATACCGACATCTGCGGCGGCCAGAACCGGCCCGTCATTCAGTCCATCGCCGACCATCGCCACCGAATCGTGGTCATGGCGGAGCCGATCCAGGGCCAGCCGTTTGGCCTTCGGCGAAAGGCCCGCTTGGACGTCCTTGATCCCGACCAGGGCCGCGATCCGCTCCGCCGCTTGCGCCAAGTCGCCGGTCAACAGCGTGGCGTCGAGCCCGCGCTCACGCAGGGCCGCGATCGTGGCCTGCGCCTCGGGAAGCGGCGAATCATCGAGCGACAGCACGGCGTGAACCCGCTCGCCCCAACCGACATAGACCACCGAATGACCGCTCGCCTCCAGCGACCGCGCACGCTCGGCCAGCGACGGGGGAAGCGGCCAGCCGAGATCATTCATCAATCTGCCGTTCCCTGCCGCCACGGGCCGGCCTTCGGCGCTGCCGCGGATGCCACGGCCGGGAACCATCCGGATCTCGCGGGTGACGAGCGGCGTGATCCCCCGCTGAGCGGCGGCTGCCGCGATGGCCCGCGCCAGACCATGCTCGGAATGGCGCTCCAGACCGGCGGCGCGCGCCAGTACTTCGTCGATGCCGACCTCCTCGCGGTCGACGCCGACGAGACGCGCTTTGCCCGCCGTCAGAGTGCCGGTCTTGTCGAAGGCGAGCAACCGTACACGCGCGAGGGTCTCGAGCACGCCGGGGTCGCGGACGAGGCAGCCGTGCCGCGCCAGCCGGCCGATGCCGAGCGATGTCGCCATCGGAGCAGCGAGGCCGACTGCACAAGGACAGGCAACCACCAGCACCGAGAGGCCAATCAGCAACGCTCGATCAAACGGCAATGACTGGGCCCAGTAAACGGTCGTCAGCCCGCCGAGGGCGAGGACGAGCGGCACGGACACGCCAACGACGCGATCGGCAAGGCGCTGGGTTGGACTGCGACGGCCCAGCGCTTCGCGCACCGACCGGCAAATCCGTGCCCAGCGGGTTGCGGTTCCGTCACCGCTGCTTTGGATCAGGAGCGGGCCGTCGATATTGATACTGCCGGCAATCACCTTGGAGCCGGCGCGCTTTGTCACTTGCCGGCTTTCTCCGGTAATTACGGCTTCATCGGTGTTCGATTCTCCCTCGACAACCACGCCGTCGACCGGAATGCGCTCGCCTGGCCGGACCCGCACCAGCATGCCGGCCGTCACCTCCCGCACCGGACGGCGGATCTCTGCCGCGCCATCGACCGCGGTCGCGCTCTCGCTTTCTGCGGCCAGAAGAGGTTCGAGGTCGCGCGCCGCCCTGGCGCGACCAACAGCCTCGAGATAGCGGCCAACTGTGAATAGCATCAGCACCATCACGGCGGTGTCGAAATAGATATGCGTGCTGCCCTCGAACACGGCAAATGCCGAATAGAGGTAAGCGGCAGCGACGCCAAGCACGATGAGTGCCGACGACGTCACTCGTCCCTGAATGCCATTGAGCCACATGTCGCGCAGATAGGGTCCGCCGAGAATCACCACCGCCGGCGTGGCGAAGATCCAGAGCAAAAAGTGAATCCACGGCAGCACGCCCGCATCGACGCCGGTGAACGCGTCCGAATAGAGGAGGAGGCTGAACATCATGATATTCATGGAGAGAAAGCCTCCCACGCCGAGCTGGATCAGAAGCCAGGCGGCTTCCCACTCTTCGTGTCTGCCGCTCTTCACCTGAAAGGCGATACAACAGCCGTAGCAGCAGAACGCGCAAGCCTCACCGTTGAGCCTGCGCTCCATCGGGCGCTGACCGACGGGCAGCGAACAATGGCTACAGAGGATATGGCCATGCGCAGTCATGCGGGATGCCCGCCCGGCCAGGCAAGGCCGATATGCGCGTCGGAAGGCAGGAGACCACGGCCGAGCGTGATGAGACCGAGCAAAAGAATAAAGCCACCAGCCAGCCGCACGCCGCGCCGCCGCCAGGCTGGCCCGAGTATCCGGCCAACGCCGCCCATCATCAACATCGCGGGGAAGGTTCCCAGTCCAAACGATGCCATGACGAGAAACCCGGGAAGCGCTCCGGCGGTGCTCGCCGCCTGGGCGGCGAAGGCATAGACCAGGGGACATGGCAGGAAGCCGTTGAAAACGCCAAAGGCGAGCGGTGCGGCGCTGCTCCGGGCCGTCAACAGACCGCGCAGGGACAATGCAAATGTGCTGCCGCCAAATCCGATCGCAAGGCGATGAAAGACCTGCAGCAAGCCGAAGAACTGCAACGCCATGGCAATCATGAGCAGGCCAGCGACGATCGCGAGAATTCGTTGGGCGATGTCGAGGGAGCCGTTCAAGAGCGGCGCCGCCGTTAGCCCTTGCGTGGTGCAGATGACCTGACCGATCGCGCCCGCGAGCCCGCCCAGAAAGCAATAGGTTGTCAGTCGGCCGGTATTATAGAGCAGGTGGCGAAGGACGGTTGCGCCTCCCCCTCGCTGATCGCGGCCCAGCGCGCAGGCAAAGCCGCCGCACATGCCGATGCAATGAAAGCTGCCTGCAAATCCAGCGGCGAAGATCACGAGGTAGTAGATCATTGGCGTTTGCGCAGTGGCACGGACGCGGCGCTATTGCCGCACAAGATACAAAAGAAAGAGGATAAAGCCGACGGTGCAGCCGCCATAGATGAGGAAGCCAAGCATCTGCGGCAAGCCGGCGTCAGCAAGCTTGAAGACGGTGTCCTGTAGCATCCGCTGCTCCTATGTCAGCCGAAATAAAGACGAAGCACGTTTATCGTCAGCTCGAAGCACAGGAAAAGGAGGTTCAATGCGGCGACCCCAAGGAGAATTTTGGCTATCATCGTCTCCATCACTCCTGTCTTACCAGCCCTTGCGACCGTCTACTTAGAACAGACGGCCGGGCCCGAGCCCGCCCCAATAAACATACATGTAGTACAGCCCCCAGGCGAACAGCAGCACGTAGACGACGAGAAGCCATAGCGGAATGAATCCCACACGCGCCTGTATCAGGCCGCCGGCATAGTCCTCCAGTTCAGGGTGCGAGCTTTGACGCACATCCAGTTCCGGATGCGTCGGGCTCTCCGGATCGCTGCTCTGCAGATCGCTCATTCTCCATTTCCCTTTCAAAAAAACCATTGGCGGCTTTGTCGGTGCCGCTCAACGCGCCGGACAGGACGCCCCAGATGAACAAGAACAGGGCCGCCAGGCTCATCAGCATGGCGCCCGCATAGGGTCCGGTGACTTCAAAACCGAGCATGCGCTAATCTCCGGCGGGCGCCTGTTCCTCGCCAGGCGGAGCTGGCGGGCCGGACGCCGGCACCGACGGATCGGGCACATAGGCTCGCTCCGGCTTGTCAGCGACCAGTTCCAGATCGTTCAGCGCCGCGCGGGCCTCCTTCTTGATCGACAGCGGCTGCAGCGAGAGCGGGTCTTTATAGGCGGAAAGCGCCACCACGAAATAGGAAAGCGCCCACCGGTCCTCGTCCGGAAAGGCATCCCGATAGGACGGCATCGGCGTGCCGCTGAGGCCGGTAGTTATCGTCCGGAAGATGTCTTCGACGGCCGGGCCAGACTTGAACTGGCCGCTGGTGAGGTCGGCCGGCACGGTGGCGAACCCGATATCATCCTTGAGGCCGGCCGCCTTCTCGCCGTCGCCCTTGCCACCTTGGCCGTGGCACTCCCAGCACTTCGCTACCTGCCAAACCTCCTTGCCACGGTCCAGCATCGTCTGGGACGGGGTCGGCGGGCGCCCGATATACAACGGTGGGCCAGGCGGTTCCTCGACGAAGAAAGCGTAAGGACTGGCGGGATTGGAACGGTCAACCGCTAGCTCATACTTGATGTACTGGATCACCGCCAGCCGATCGTTGAGCGGCAATTCGTACCAAGGGGGCATTGCCGTGCCGCGGATGCCGCGGGTAATGGTGCGCAGCATGTCGCCGTCCGTGGGCAGGGGCTCCTTTGTCAATCTGAACTTGAAGACTGCGGACGTGAAGTTCCTGGGCCGCTGGTTAAACATAAAGGTGGCGGCCGGCCCGTTCCCGTCGCCTTTGGCACCGTGGCAACCGATGCAGCGGCGCTCATAGACTTCCTTGCCATAAGCAATCCATTCCTCGGAGCGCGGCATCGTCGCATCCATGACCTCCAGGCTTTGCGGCTCGAAAAGATCGCGCCATTTACCCCGGTTCGTGCCGAGCTTCTGGACGTAGGAAACAAGTGCCGCCAGCGATTCCGTCTCCGCCGCGATGCTGACGGTTTCGCCTGTGTATTCGTCGTTCGGCGTCAGGATGATCGGCTTTCTTTCGCGCGCCTTCAGCGGCACGAACAGCAACCCGTACGCATTGGGCGTCAGCTGGATCGCTTGCTTGCTGTCGAAGTCGAACAGGCCTTTGGTGGCCTCTGTCCTTTCCAGGGTCCGATTGCCAGCGCCGTCGTCAACGATACGGACGGCTGCATCGGGCTCGTGGAAGAGGCCGCGATACGGCGCCATTATCGAGTCCGGCACCAGCATCCGCGGATTGTAGAAGTGCGCCAGGTGCCATTCGTCGCTGTATTTCAGGCCGACGCGAGTCAGGTCCGGTCCGATCCGGCGTGTGCCTAACAGGTGCGGCACGTCATAGGCGTATTCGCCCGCCTCGCTGACCGGTCCCCAGCGGCGGATCTCGCCGGTCACCGGCCGCACGAATTGCGAATGGCAGTACCAGCAGCCTTCGCGCAGGTAAATGTTGCGGCCGCGACGCTGCTGCTCGGTGTAGTCCGTCGCCTCTGAAACCGTCCATTTCAGCTGGCCGAAATCCGTGCGCACCACCGAGGTCACGCGCGTAGTTCGCGAGGACGGCTCCACGAAGGGCAGCACGCCCTGCGTGATCACCGCAAGGGTGATACAGAAGACGCCGGCGAACAGCGCGAAGAAGCGAACGTTCACTGCGCGGGCCCTCCCGCCGGGGCCGGGATAGGCGCCTCCACCGGCCCGCGGGCGCGTCGCGCCTCAGTCGCCGGGCTGGTCAGTGCGGTCAGCATCAGATTCACCACCAGCAGCGACATACCGATATCCATGCTGATGCCTGCCAGGGTCCGCGCCAGCCAGTAGGGCTTCATCCAGACGAGCGAGTCGAGCCATTCGACCCCATTCATCCATTGATAACCCTGCTGCAGCCCGCCCGCTGTGAGGACCAGGCCCATGGTCGTGATGCCGACGGTGATCAGCCAGAACGACCAGTTGCCGAGCTTGAAGGACCAGAGTTCGCGCCCGAACAGCCGCGGCCAAGTATAGAGGAGGCCCCCCATCGCCCAGACGACGAAGGTGCCGAACACAGTGAGATGCGAATGCGAGATGACGAAATCGGTGAAATGGGTCGGCTGCTGCAGCTGCCGCAGCGCCTCGGTCGAGCCCTGGAAGCAGCCGACGAGATACATGAGCGAGCCCATGATCAGGAACTTCGCCGGCAAGTTCCTGCCGAACTCATGCCACCTGCCCATCATGGTGCCGAAGAAGTTCACCAGCACCGTCCACACCGGAATGATCAGCAGCATCGACGTGACGACGGCCAAGGTCTCGGCCCAGTCCGCGATCGGGCTGTAGAGGTAATGGTGAATGCCGACGAACGGGTAGAACAGTGCCAGGGACCAGAAGCCTACCAGCGAGAGCTTATGGGCATAGAGCGGATTTCGCGCGCTGACCGGCAGGAAATAGTAGATGATCACGTAGCCCGCGGGCGTTATCCACAGCCCGACGATGTAGTGCAGATAGAGGCCATGGAAGGCGGCGCTGTTGATGCCCGAGATCGTGTATGGCAGGATGAAGCTTCCAAGCACGAAGTTCATCGTCGTCCACACGAAAGTGGCGATCAGGTACCATAGCGCGACATAGATCGCCGGCTCGAGCCTTCGACTGATCGTGATCAGGAACTGCGCGGTAGCAACAGCCACCACGATGAAGAATGCGACCTTCGCGTAGAGCGGAAGCTCTCCGGCTTCCAAACCGTCACTGTCGCCGAGCAGCAAGCCGATCAAACCGGCAAGCGTTGCGACGTTCCAGACCCATGCGAGAAGAACCGACCACTCCGACCATATCACCCGCACCCCCGACAGACGCGGCACGAGATAGTAGCAAAGGCCGATGAAAAGCGTCGAGAAGGCGCCGAAGATGACACCGTTGACGTGGACCGGGCGCAGCCGGCCGAAGGTGAGCTCGAGGTTCCCCGATCCGAGATAGTCGGGGTAGTTGAAGGTGCCCGAAATCATGACGCCGACGGATGGCGTCACCATCAGCCAGAACATGCCGAAATAAAGCCAGGTCCGCACGACCCGGTTGTCGACCAGCGCATCCAGGTCCACATTCGCGAACTTGCCGCGCAGCACCATCGCAGTCTCTGCCAACGCATAGCCCTTCCCGCGCGGTTCCCGGGCCGCACGACTGCTTTAAGCCCACCGTTCCCCATCGAGGTATCACTCCGATGGCGGACTCGCTTCGCGCTCCCTGAAGCCGGTGCCCCCGGCTATCGACGAGACTAGTATTTGCCTGGCACCAACACCGAGCCGCTGTTCGACCAGGTGATGTACGCCTCGAGCGCCTTCATCGCCTCCGATTCGGGATCGATCTTCTCGCCCTGGCTCGGTTTCTCGATGCACCAGTTGATCATGTCGCGCAGTGTCGCGAACTTGGCCATCGACGCCTGGAACTTCGGGAACGCCTGCGGGTGGGTATCGGAGGCCATCGGATGGCACATGGCGCAGGCCCACCCGGTGTTCGACAGCTTGACGCCCAATTGCTCCTTCATCGCCGCATCACCATGGAACAGGAGGTCTCCTTTCCTGACCTCCTCCATGAACGCTTCTTGATAGAGTTTCAGCTGCTTTGGCGTCACCGGATCCTTGTTGGCACTGGCCGGCCCGACGACGGCAGCTGCGACGACTGCTCCGGCGACGGTGGAACGCCTCAGAATGCACAGGAATGTCGATGTGTTTATCATAGCCACCACCCTTATGGATTTGCCCATGGGTACTGTTTGTCGGCGATGCGTGACCGTATGACCTCCGCAATGCTCTTGTCGTGGTCCTCCGGCGACTGGACGAACACCTCCTTGCGGCCCCACATGATGTACTCGACATCGACCTTATCGTCGGCGTTGACGTTCACGGTTTCCCAACCGACCCCGTCGAAGGGATCGCCCGGATCAACACGGATCATCGGCTTGGTAAGCTTGGGCAGGCCTTCCGGCGCATACGGCCACGGCCAGGAGGTCGCCAGCATGCCGATCGAGCGCATGCTGCCGATCTCGTTGTAGAGCACCTGGTGCACATGACCGTGGATGTTGGTGACTTTGGTATAAGGCTTCAGCACGTCATTCACTTCGCGCCAGTCGCGCACCCAGAAGTTCCAGGGCGGGTAGTACTCGTACAGCGGATTATGGCTGAAGATGACGATCGGTTTGGACTTATCCCAGTCGGCGAGTGTCTTCTGCATCCAGTCGAGCTGGTCGCGGCCGACGCCGGCCCACGCGCCGGCAACCGTGCCGTCGAGGGTAGCCATATGGCCCATGCGCTCCTCTGGCGTCATCTTCTTCGCTGTCCAGTAGTCCGGTCCCCGGCTGACCGTATCGAGCCCAATGAAGCGCACGCCCTTGTGATCGAAGGTCCAGTTGGGTTGGCCGAACAACTCGCCCCACTTCTTGCCCATATCCAGATACCAGTCATGCTCGCCCGGGATGTAGTATTTCTTGATCGTCAGATCCTTGAGGAGCTCAACGCCAAGCTCAAGTTCCTCGATCTTTCCGAGCTGGGCCAGGTCGCCGCCGAAGATCAGAAAGTCGGCCGGCGGATCCATGGCCTGGACCTCTTGCACGGCGCGCACCACCTTGTCGACGAAGCGCGTGTTGAGGGATCTCTCGTAGAGATGGGTGTCCGAAATCCAGGCAAACTTGAAGGGCGCTTCGGCGGCGTGAGCGACGTCGATGGTGTTGAGCAGCGGCCACCACGCGAAGGTCTGGCCGACGGAAGCAGCGCCGAACAGCAGCGATCTGTGAATGAAGGTGCGGCGGGTGATTTGGAGCGAGTCGTCGGGGCGTACGCCAGGCTGCTGCAGCACCGCATGCATTTCGCGCCGAATGCGGTCAAGCTCGTCAGACATCAGGGTTCCTCCTCAGTGCAGACCGTTTCTTAAAGCGTCGGTCTTCTCGCAGGAACGCGACCCTGTTGAATCAGTGGGTCGCCCATTTTGTTATTTTTTCAGTTCAATCGTCAGACTGGTGGCCTTATTCTCCTCTACCTTTACAGGCTGCTCGATGGGCCCGGTGAAGGGATGGATCGCCACGAGCTTGTATTCCCCCGGCGGAACATCGGTTATGCTGAATTTGCCATCGGCGCCGGTGACCGCGTAGTAGGGATTGTCCACCACATAGACCCAGCCCTCCATCCAGCCATGCGCGTCGCAATCGATGCGGACAGTGCCGGCACGCTTCAGTTCGACCGGTATACGCTGGCCCTTATTGGGCAACGCCACGTTGAAGGCGGTGCGCTTGCCATAATAGCCGTGGGTGTTGTGGAGCACTGGGTCGCTGTTGACCACCTCCAACGATCCGGCCGGTATCATCTGCACCGCGGGCTCAAAGCGACATTTGAGGTTGTTAAGCTCAGGCAGCTTTCCGGGCTGCGGCCAGGCCTTTCCCTGTGCCACGTCGACCAGCTGCACCGCCGCGTTCAGCACGGCCTGATCGCTGCCGACTTCGATCAGCGGCTCCTCGCGGGGGTCGCCGCACACCTCGATATTCTTGGTGGGGATGATCTTTGTTGTCGGCACATCGCCGCGGTAGACGATCGTACCCTCGATCGTTCCGCCTCCCGTGACCGGACCCACTTCGTAGGCTTGCGCAGGCGCGGACATTGTCGCAACGAAAGCGATCGCCGCTAGTCCGCTCATCAATTCGCGAATCGTCATAAAAGCCACCTCCTTCAAGAGAGATGAGGGGCAACTTTTAAAAATAGAGCCTAACCAGTGCCATGTCTAGTCATCCAGTAACAAAATATGATAAAGTGGCGTGATTTAGGCGAGTTTGTTAATCACAAACACACGCGGGGGTTTTGGCGCGTCATTCTCGAAGTGCCGGAGGTACTTGATGAAGCGACGGCATGGACTCCTCCGCCCCTGGGCCCACGGTCCGCATACCCTCTTCTGCATCATATTCGCAGCGGCCCTGTCGATCTGCCACCCGCTCGTGCGAGCTGACACGGCGCCTGTGACGGTCGGTGGCCCCTTCACGCTCACGGCGCCGGACGGAACGATGGTCACCGATGAGACTTATCGCGGCAAATGGCTGCTAGTTTTCTTCGGCTATACGTCTTGTCCCGACATCTGTCCGACGACTCTGTCCGAAATCGCCGCGGCGATTGAGGAACTCGGCCCCGACGCCGCAAAACTGCAACCGCTCTTCATCACCGTCGATCCCGAACGCGACACGCCTGAGGTGATGGGAAGCTTTACCGCGGCGTTCGATCCGCGCATCGTCGGGCTGACCGGCAGCCCACAACAAATCGCTTCGGTTTCGGAGGCATATGGCGCCTACGGGGTGGCGCGCCAGGGCGAAGCGGGCGGTGGCGACTACCTAATGGATCACGGCACCCACATCTACATCATGAACCCACAGGGGCAATTCGTGGAGGGGCTAGACTCTGACACACCAAGCAGCGGCATTGCCGCTAGGTTGCGTGAACTGGTGCGATGACACGATCCCTGGGATGACGGAGATCACGATTATGCAGTTGATCGATCCATAGAAAGTTGTCTTCCGGAAGGAGAGCGGCCATGCAAAGACATACAAAGGAAGCTTCGGAGCTTAAGGCATTGATCCTCGCGGATCTTCATAAGGAGCCGGGATGCGGGGACGTCACCGATTTTGTGATTCAGCGGCTCGAAACCAAGGAGAACGGGGCAAACTGGACTGTCAAATATCTGGATCCTAATCAAGATAAGGTCTGCGAGACGATTCTGATAAACATAGCGCGAATGTTGCAGCTCAACTTCGACCTTCCTGAACGCGGGTCGTGAGGAACGATGCGAGCGGGATCGGCGCGCATCGCGCTTCGACATAATTCGTATGCAAGCAGGGGAATCGGGCGATGGCGGAACCCACAGCGTTGCACACCGGCAAACCTGGCGGCGTAAAGAACGTCATTGCGCCGCGGCGATTTGGACCTCCGATGACCGGAGGTGCGGGCGATATGGCCGATGGGCAAGGCAGTATCTTGGAGCCAGGCATTAGGAGTTATGACTGTTTTTTTGCGGATGCGATCGCGCGTCTGCAGGGGGAACGGCGCTGCCGTGTGTTCGCGGACTTTGAGCGCATCGCCGGACGCTTTCCCAATGCTGTGTGGCATTCCCCGCGTGGACCGAAGGACGTCGTGATCTGGTGCTCCAACGACTATCTCGGGATGGGACAACACCCAAATGTGGTCGTCGCCATGGTGGAGACTGCTACCCGCCTGGGAACGGGGGCCGGCGGGACGCGCAATATCTCCGGCACCAGCCATCCGCTCGTAGAGCTCGAGGGCGAGCTTGCCGATCTCCACGGCAAGGAGGCGGCACTGGTCTTCACGTCCGGCTATGTGTCGAACCAGACTGGCATCTCGACCATCGCCAAGCTGATCCCCGGTTGTCTGATCCTGTCCGATGCGCTCAACCACAATTCGATGATCGAGGGCATCCGCCAGTCCGGTAAGGAGAAGAGCATCTTCCGCCACAACGACGTCGATCATCTCGAGGAATTGTTGAAGGCGGCGGGTCCGGATCGGCCAAAACTCATCGTCTTCGAAAGTCTCTATTCGATGGGCGGCGACGTCGCGCCAATCAATCGCATTTGCGATATCGCCGATCGTTACGGCGCAATGACCTATCTCGACGAGGTCCATGCTGTGGGCATTTACGGCCCTCGCGGCGCCGGCGTCGCTGCGCGCGACGGCGCCATGAACCGGATCGATGTAATCGAAGGCACGCTCGCCAAGGCCTTCGGCTGCCTCGGCGGCTATATCACAGGAAGTGCTGTGCTGATCGATGCGGTTCGTTCCTATGCTCCGGGTTTCATCTTCACCACCGCGTTGCCGCCGGCGATCTGCGCCGCGGCCACAGCGGCGATCAGGCATCTGAAAACCTCGCAGTGGGAGCGCAAGCGCCAACAGGACCGCGTCCGGCGGGTCAAGGCGGCGCTGGGGGCCGCTGCGCTGCCGGTCATCCTGGGCGACACCCATATCGTTCCGGTGGCAGTCGGCGATCCGGCGCATTGCAAAGCGGCGAGCGACCTGCTGCTGAGCGAGCACGACATCTATATCCAGCCGATCAATTATCCGACCGTGGCGAAGGGAACTGAGCGGCTGCGCATCACGCCGACACCCTGTCATGAGGACATCATGATTGATCGGCTCGCGGCAGCTCTGTCCGATGTCTGGAATCGGCTCGGGCTGCCACGCGACAATCTCGCCTGAGCGGCCGAACGAGGCTTCGCCTTGCCCGGACGTTCCCCGAAGATTGGGTCTTAGGGTTCAAGGAAATGGCTGCCAAGGAAATCATGTTCTCGTTCGAGGCTCGCGACAGAATGCTGCGCGGCATCGACACCCTGGCGAATGCGGTGAGCGTCACGCTTGGCCCGCTAGGGCGCAACGTCGCGATCGGCAGGGAGCACGGCACGCCGCGGGTCACGAAGGACGGCGTGACCGTCGCCAGGGAAATCGAACTCGACAACAAGTTCGAGAATATGGGCGCCCAGATGGTGCGCGAGATCGCAACAAGAACCTCCTATCAGGCCGGCGACGGCACGACCACCGCCGTCGTGCTCGCGCATGCGATCGTCCGGGAGGGCGCCAAGGCGGTGGCCGCTGGCATGAATCCCATGGACCTGAAGCGCGGCATCGATCTAGCGGTCGAAGCCGTCGTCGCGGAACTCAAGAACAACGCCACGAAGGTCACCTCGAACGTCGAGATTGCGCAAGTCGGCACCATCTCGGCCAACGGCGACAGGGAGATTGGCCGCTGCCTAGCCGACGCCATGAAGAGGGTCGGCAATGACGGCCTGATCACTGTCGAGGACGGGACGTCGCTCGAAACCGAACTCGAATTCGTCGAGGGCATGCAGTTCGACCGCGGCTATATCTCGCCCCATTTCATCACCAATCGCGCAAAGATGCAGGTCGAGATGCAGGATGCCTATGTCCTCATCAGCGAGAAGAAACTGTCCAGCCTGAACGAAATACTGCCGCTGCTGGAGAAGGTAGTGCAGGCCGGCAAGCCGCTGCTCATCATCGCCGAGGATGTCGAGGGTGAGGTGATTGCGGCGCTGGTGGTCAACAAGTTGCGCGGCGCTCTCAAGGTTGCAGCCGTGAAGGCGCCGGCCTACGGAAACCGCCGCAAGGCGATGCTGCAGGATCTCGCGCTGATGACCGGCGGAACGGTGATCTCGGAGGATTTGGGCATCAAGCTGGAGCATGCTTCCCTCGATATGCTCGGGTGCACCAAGAAGGTGATGATCGACAAGGCAAACACCACGATCGTCGGCGGCGCCGGCAAGCGTGCAAGCATCGAGGCCCGCATCGCTGAGATCAAGCTCGAGCTTGCGGAAACCACCTCCGATTACGACCGCGAGGAGCTCCAGGAGCGGCTGGCCAGGCTCGCCGGTGGCGTCGCCGTGATCCGGGTCGGCGGTGCCACCGAAGTCGAGGTCAGGGAGAAGAAGGATCGCATCGATGACGCGATGAACGCGACAAGAGCCGCGGTCGCAGAGGGCATTCTCCCGGGCGGCGGGGTCGCCTTGCTGCGCGCCGGCAGGGCGCTCAAGAAGATCAAGGGCGGCAACGAGGACCAGCAGGTCGGCATCGCGATCGTCAGGAAGGCGATCACCTGGCCGGCTCGGCAGATCGCGATCAATGCCGGCCTGGAAGGCTCGGTCGTCATCGCCGGGATCCTCGAAAACGACGACAACGCCTATGGCTATGATGCCCAATCGGGCGTGTACGGGGATCTGGTGTCAAAGGGCATCATCGACCCGGCCAAGGTGGTGCGAACGGCGCTCCAGGGCGCGGCCTCGGTTGCGGGCCTTCTCCTTACAACGGAAGTCATGGTGGCCGAAGTGCCTGGCCCGCCGCCGCCGGAGCTTCCCGGTCACGAGCATCATCATCACGACATGGATATGGATTTCTGAGCGCATTGCGGGCGGCGGAAGCACCGAAGTGTCCGGACTGGATCGCCGCTGGCGACTGCTAGAGAAAGCCCACTCGTCCGAACCGCGGCCAACAACAGCAGTATTCGGGATCAACTCCTGGAGGCGCTCCGGGCTGCGCCGTGGTCATCGGTCGGCGATTCCGACGTGACAGTGACAGTCGGGGCGGTTCATTTTGGGGTACCTGTCGGTCCAAAGAGGACCGGGCTGCATCGCGCGTTCTGGCCGAGAATATCCCGGGCCTGCGCGAAGTTCAGGATCATCGGGTCTCGATCGATAAAATCCCCCACAGCGTCTGACGCCACCCTGCGAGCGCGTCGCTTGGTATTCTATCCGTCCGTGTAGGGTAGAAATCTAGCTGCACACCGCCGGTCCATGGCCGTAGCGGCGCATTGAATTCGGCTCGAGTCGTGAAGAGTGCGGCTTCAGAATTCCAAGGGATACGATCATGAAAGCGTTCGCCGCCGAGCTTTTCGGCACCTTCTGTCTTGTCTTTATCGGCTGCGCGTCAGTGGTGACAGGCGGCTTTGGCGGGCTGCTGCCGGCGCGGTCGCTGGGCATCGGCCTCAGCTTCGGCGTCGCTGTAACCGCCCTAGCTTATGCGGTTGGGCCGTCTCGGGCGCGCACCTCAATCCGGCCGTCACGCCGTGGACGCCTCCCACAAGGGCCGCTTTGTATCCTCTTTCCCATATCGCCGCAGTCCTCAACGAAGATCTGCAGATGGCGCGAACTTCTCATTGCGGGCCAGACAAGAGTTACAGCTCTCGCCTCACCTGCGGCGTTTGGCTGGACCGGCCCTCACATCCCGATCCCCAGGCCGCGTTTTCTGCCGAAACTCCAGTCGATGCCGCCGCTGTTTTGCACGACGCCGGTGATGTGCTGGCCGATGCGCCCTTCCAGCATTGGCTGCCAGGGAACGAGCCGAAAGCCGAGCCCATCGTCCAGCATGGCAAAGCGCCCGCTGGCAAGACGGACCGAGCCAAGGAGCGTGCCGCCGACATGGTTGCCGGGCTGGACGGGCACGAAGGTGAGGCCGCGCGCGAAGGTGATCGTCCCGCTCGTCGCGTCGCGTTCGGCATGGCCCATCGCGACGAGTTGGGCAGCCCGTCTGTCGAGAGCGTTGTCAACGTCGAGACCAAAGCCTGACCGGACCAGCGAGACGGGGTTCCTAGCCACAAGCTCCCGATCGAGCCAGGTGGCGCCGTCACTGCCGATCTGCGCGTCCAGATCGAGCGTCCAGAGCACGCGGACAGAGAAGTCCTTGCCGCGTTTGTAGCCATCGTAAGCGATGCCGCGCTCGGACAGGTCATTTGGAACGCGCCAGTGGTCTTCGTCGATGCGCTCGACATGGCCGGTCCGGCGCAGCGCTTCGAGACGGCGGACATGGAAACGGACAAAGGCGTCCGGGTCCTTGCCCTGCTCCAAAAATGTCTCGCGGATCGCCTCCAGGTGTCTGCTTGGACGATAGACGCCATCCTCGCCCGCTACGCTGCTGATGTTGCGGTCGGCCGCACGCGGCTCCTGCTTCGGCAGGATCGGTTCGAGTGCCACGATATGGCCGCGCTGAATGTCTTCCAGCTTTGCCGCATCCGCGGTCTCGACATAATGGGTGCGTCCGTCGACGCCATCGATGACGAGCGACAGCTTATCGCTCATCTCGTCGCCGGCAAGACCCTTGGCGAGCACACCGCCGACGACCGGCTCGGTGATGGTCTGCCGGTGCATGACATATTGCGCTGGACCCCGCTCGTGGGCGAGGCCGTGCTCCTCCAGCGCCCGGTGCATGGTCTTGATGATGTCGTTGCGCTCGCCAAGCGCCCGCAACGTGCTTTCGGCTGCGTCGGAGATCACCCACCGGCCCGGCGTGGGGAGCGCTTGCCTGCGCTACGGCGGCGGCTTTCCATGCGAGCCGCTTCAAAAATGATGCTGCGAAACGGCGCCGGCTTTATCCGACGAGCGCCTCACGCATCCGAGCGAACATGCCGGGCTGTCTCCCGGCAACCGCCGCACGGATGTGACGGGCGGCCGTTGCGGCGCTCACCGTCGCGCCGAAATGACAATAGCAGATGATCTCATGCAATTGCCTGTCGGTCAGCTCGAAGAACCGCTTCGCTTCGCCGTAGTTGTCGTTTTCCAACCCGGCGGCGCGGAGGACAGGATCCTCGAAAGCGACTGCGATCGGCGAGCCGTCGCCGCGCATGGCCGCGCGTGCTCTAACCGGCTGATACTCGGTCTGGTGCAGCGTCGAGAGGCGCCGGTCAGGGTTCCGTTCAAGGATCTCCGCCCAGCGTTTAAGACGTTCGCTGCGCGACATGGTTTGGCGCAGGTAGTCCTGATCGATCTCGGCGACGATCTGCAGTTGCTCAAGCGTCTGGTGCTTCATTTTAGCCTCCTATTCGGACGATAGTTGGCCCACCCATATCCTTCTTATACCTGCGGCCAGAGTGACTCCGACCGATCGTGAAGTCCAATCACGATGAGGCTGGGAGGGCTTCCCCCACGAAAATGCGGAGGCTTCGCAAAGATCCGGCCATTAATTTGCGAACGCGGTCAAATGCGCGGCTGTTCGACGATGTCGGTCTGGAGTCCGTGCCGATCGAGGTGATCGATGGGCAGAGTCTGTACTGGACTGCCCCAGCCCCATTGCTGGCCGGGGCAGCGGGATCAAGCGAGTGGCAGATGAGCTTCGAAACCGCCGAAGGCCGGGCCGATGCGAGTTCTCCGCCCGGTCGTTGGGGCCCTTGTGGCTCCAGTGTACGACTTCCGGCATGACCTGGCGCCTGGCTACTCCGCAGGATCGCAGTTTGTCGGGACTGTCAGGAATTCTGTGCGCGAGGTCATGATGATGGAAAGGAGAGAATCATCACATGGCTATCGAGAAGGAACTTCTGGACCAGCTGCTTGCGGGCCGCGATCCGAATGAGGTGTTTGCCAAGGAGGGGTTGCTGGACGACCTGAAGAAGGCGCTGTCGGAGCGGATATTGAAGGCCGAGCTTGACGAGCACCTCAAGGACGAACGCGCCGAGGGCGGCGCCAATCGACGCAACGGCCATTCGACGAAGACGGTGCTGACCGGCACATCGAAGATGACGCTGTCGATTCCGCGCGACCGGGCGGGAACCTTCGACCCGAAGCTGATCGCCAGGTATCAGCGCCGCTTTCCCGATTTCGACGCCAAGATCGTGTCAATGTATGCACGCGGCATGAGCGTGCGCGAGATCCGCGGCCATCTGGACTATGCGATGGCCCCACAGCCGACGTTTGTTCCCAAGGCGGAACCGGAAAATCACGTCTGCATAACGCTCGATTTCAACCATTCGATATTGGGCTTCGTCGCAAATCTCTGCCGTGTCCATGTTGTGATGCATCTTATGGCCGGAATCCGAGGATGGGCGGTCAATCTCCCCCCAAGTCAGCTTGGCCCATTCAGCTAGTTTTGGAAGAATAAGGCCGTCCCAATCGCCATCGGACCAATCCCGAGGGACACCCCATGACCACGAATGTTTCCGATCCGGTTTCTCGCATGTCAAAGTCATTTTCGTAGAGAACACGGACCCAGCCTGTGCGAACCTGCTTTTCGTCGGCGATACCCACGCCTAATCGAACGCCACCAATCGGGATTCTCTCCCGAAGGCGCACAGATTTTTCCTGCTCTTTGAGTTTCGCCTCTACGTCCCGAGCAATGCGCGCTTCACGCTTCGACGACAAAATCAAGAAAAATATTCCGGAAATTATTCGGAGCGGTGCCGCCAGCGACTTTCCGCCGCCTTCTTCGCGATCTCGGCCCGCCGCTCTGGCGTCATGTTCTCGGCGCGCTTCTTTCCGCCCTTCGCACCGAGTGCCTTCGCGGCAGGGTCTTTGCCGTCGTCAATCAGGTCGTCGGCTTCCTCGCCAGTCGCAATGCGCATGACGCGGACGGGATTGCCGATCACGTCGGCGGGGCGCTTCTGGCCTTTAGGCATTCCTAGTTCTCCGCATGGCTAAAAACGACAGTTCCATCGTCCTTGCGAACTTCAACGGATACGATCCCATCGTCGCCCTTTCGAGTCTGGAACATGGATATTGCATGGTCTTTCGCGGCCTTCTCGGAGTCGAAAAACTCCTTGTCCACAATGCTCTGTCTTCCGTACCAGATGACAGTGTAGGCCATTGTTGCTCCCATGCTTTGCGCTAAGCATAGGCGCTTTCGCCTAGAGGATCAAACGCGATAGGCGTTTCCGCATATTTCAAACTGAGACACTACCCGAAGCCGGCATGAAGGCGCTGGAGGAGTTCGAGGCCGGCTTCTGGCGCCAGCGATATCCTGCGATCACTCAGAGCTGGCGGCGCAACTGGCAACACGTCGTGCCATTCTTCGCCTATCCCGAAAGCGTGCGCCGCATCATCTACAGGACGGATGACATCGACAAGCCTGATTTCGACTTTTTCGATTCCTGTTGCGTTTCTTTGTTCGGCTCAGGTGAGCCTGTTTCTTCGTCCCGGCCCACAGGATTTCCCACGCGAGCGTGTCGAGACGCAGTCAAGGCTGGCCGGTGCGATGGCGCCACGGCCGGCTGCGAGGTTTCCAGACGGCGTCGAGCACGGCGCCATTCTGGAGCGGACCGAGGGCGTCGGTCGTGCGCCAGATTTCCTTGTGCTATATTTGTCCGGCACGGACGACCACGTGGCAAAGAGTGGTGCGAGAGGATGAGAGTGCCGCCACGCAGCCGTTATAGTCGTTCCTCGTTTGTGGCGTCCGTGCGCCGCTTCGGCCCGCGTGACCGCCAATGCCGAACCATTAGCTCGTAGGCACGTTCGGCATTCTCGGCCGCGGCTTTCTCGCTGTTTCGCAACTCCTTCACGTTGTAGGCGTAAGCCGAACCGCGGCGACCGACACCGCGCTCGCCCGGCGCGCCGGCCTTGAGAGCGAGCTGCCTCTGCTTTGCCGCCACCAGCGCCGGGCGAGCCCAGAAGTAGTCCTGCTCCTTTGTCAGCAGATGCCAGATCAGCACGGCGAGCTTGCGGGCGACCGCCACAGCTGCGACCTGATGACCACGCTTGTTACGGATGCGTAGGAAGAAGGCCCTGAGCGGTCCGGGCGCCTTCGCCGCCGCCCAGGCGGCCTCGACCAGCATGGCGCGGGCATGGGAACGCCCATGTTTGCTGATCCGGCCATATTTGCGCCAAGCCAAGACCGGATGGCGCACACGCGGATTGAGGCCGAAGTAGCTCACCAGCTTCTGCGGCTCGCGGAACCGCCGGGTGTCGCCGACCGCGGCGATGATACCGCTCGCGACGATGACATTGACGCCGGTGATCGTCTGAAGCCGCCGGACTTGCGCATCATCAACCGCTTCCCGGGCGATGTCGCGATCGAGGTCAGCCAGATCCTCGGCCAGGCGATCGATCTCGCGGATGTGGCGGGCGATAGCGGCCCGCTCGTCGTCGGGAAGCACCTGCCGCTCGAGCCAGGCGCGACCGCGATTGTTGAACAGATCGGCATGCGGGCACTTCGGCACGAGGTGCGCCTGCAGGATGCCATGCACCTCGTTCTTCACTCGCGTGCGATGCCGCACGACCTGGTTGCGCCGCGCGACGAGGCGGCGAAGCCGCTCAGTCCGCTCATCGGGAACCCAGACCTCCGGCAGAAAGCCGCTGGCATGGAGTTGCGCCAGAACGCCGGCATCAATCTTGTCGGTCTTGATCCTGGCATGAGCGATCGCCTTCACCTGCATCGGGTTGGCGACAATCACCCGGCCGACATAGGGCGACAGAACCCGCACCACCGCCATGGCGTTGCCCGTAGCCTCGACGACAACCTCATCAGTCCGTCGCAAACTGCGGCCGAACCCTTCCAGTCCCGAGCGGGTCATGTCGACCCGTCCGTGATGGCGCAGCCGGCCGTCTTCCCAAACCACCACCTCCGCAAAGGTGCGGTGGATGTCCATTCCAATCACACGTCTCATCGGCTCCCTCTCCTCAACAATCGGGAGCCAGCGGGCGACGCGACACCTACGGATCCGCGCTCTCGGCGCAACCGGGCAGGTCGCAGGGGCGGCCAGCTACTAACGCGAGCTCGCAGCTCATCGAATACATCGGCCTGCCCGCACTTGGCGTGCTCCCGGTGCCCCTGTCCCGGATGGTCGCACCATACGCCGAAAATCGCTCATCTCCAGCGGGGATCGGATGGCACCGTCATGATCATACCGGTTACGAACGCCATCGAGGCGCTGAACTCGAAGCTGCGCCGCGCCGTTCGAACACGTGGACACTTCCCCAACGACGACGCGGCCATGAAGCTGCTATATCTGGTCTTGAACCATGCGGCCGAGGAATGGAAACGACCGCCGCGCGAATGGTTCGAGGCAAAGGTCCAGTTCGCCGTCGTCTTCGGCGAAAGGTTCGTCAGCCAATGACGAAACCGGCCTCGCGCACAGAATCCTGACAGTCCCCAGTTTGTCCGCGTCGAAACCATTGTCGAAGTTACCCGGCCCGATGGCGGAGTGTTGCGGATTGCGCTCAAAAACGGTCCAGGCTGTGCGTCGTCAGGATGGTAGCCGAACCAGCGTAACAGCCGATCACGGATCCCTTCCTTCGACCTTTAGAGACTGACCAGTCAGCTGCCACCAAGCGAGAATGACGATCGCTCTCACTGCTGCGGCGCTGGTATCGGTGTGCCGCCAAACCAACCAGCCGCATACGCAATCACGACCAATACCACGATCACGGCTACCACGCCGTACCAGATGCGCCTGTCCTTGAGATCCATCGTTACCTCCTGCCCGCCACGTGTTGGCCACTGGGCGAATTCCTTGAGCCTTTGGCCGTCATTTCCCAGATCAGCGACCCATTTGCCCTCTGGTAGGCACACAGTAGGCTGGATAAGGGTCTTTGAGAAGCGCGCAATACGACCGCGCCGGCATGATCGCCAGCGGCTGCGACCGGTGGCTGCAGGCGTGCTCCACGAGTAGCGGGCATGGACGTCAAAAGATCGGCGATGCCATTCAGCGCCCGTGTGATCGATGCGGCGCGCGTTATCCTGATCTTCCAGCACGGCTCCGCGCAGCCGCACCCCTCATTAGGCCGTTTCGAGCCGGCTGAACCGAACCGGGATGAGTTTCCGGGTCCCGAGCTGCCCTGCCGCATCCTTGTCGATGACAGTCAGAAACTGTGCTTCTTCAGATCCCAAAGGCAGAACCAGCCGTCCCCCCGGCTTGAGTTGCTTCAGTAAAGCCGGGGGGGTCTGCTCAGCCGCCGCCGTGACCAGGATCTTGTCGAATGGGGCGTGCTCGGGCCAGCCACGAGACCCGTCTCCGACGAATGCCGACATTGGCTAAGCCGAGGCCCTGCAGGAGAGCCTTCGCATGGATTGCGAATTCCTCGATGATTTCGACGCTCCAAACTTGCCCGGCGAGCTCCGCGAGAATTGCGGTTTGGTAGCCCAGGCCGGTGCCGATCTCGAGTACCGCCTCGTGCGGTTGCGGTGCAAGGAAATCGGTCATGAGAGCGACGACGAAGGGCTGCGAGACGGTTTTATCAAAGCCGATCGGCAGCGGCATGTCCTAGTAGGCATAAGGGGCGACCGGGGCTGGAACGAAGAGATGCCGCGGCACCCGCCGCATCGCTGCCATCACCCGCTCATCGAGCGTCGCCTTGCCGAGTTCTTCGCTTGCAAGATCGGGTAGTGGGTCAGTTTGAAATTTGACGCCGCGCTTGTCGCGGTTCGGGCCGAACTCCTATATGCTTAGCGAAACGCATGGGAAGCAGGACGGTGAGTTATTCCATAAAACTTGGCAAGGAGCCGAACGTCCTAGTGATCAACGACTTGTCCAGCAGGCAGGTCGTAAGCCAAGCGCGCGAACTCAAAGCGGGGAATATCAAATTCAGCATTTACGCCAGCGACGGCACTTTGACCGAACTGTATGATCTTGAGCGTGCCGTGGAGGGGGATGACGTTGCCAACCGGACCTAAAGCCCCCAAGCGCCCGCGCGACCCAAACCAATTGGCGAAGTCGATTGTCGATCTGGCGACAGGCGAGACTGAGGACAAGAAGCCACTCGCCAGTGCCCGCAAGGGCGGGCTTATCGGTGGCAAGGCCCGCCTCAAAGCACTCACGCCAGAACAGCGCTCTGAGATTGCCAGAACGGCAGCTGCGGCGCGCTGGAAGAAATCTAGCTAAGCCGCTTTCTCTTCATCGATACCGGCAGCGATCATCATCTCTTCAACGTCATCGTTGAAATCCAAGACAAGTTGGATTCGCTCTTCGCCGGGATGAGCGTCGCTGTAGTGATCAGCATCCATGCGAAGCTGCCAACAGTCGCCAACGATTTGCTTTCTGCGCTGGCCTACAGCCTTTTCGACATGACTTGACGCGGGCCGATCGGAGGACACCGATCTTCGGCAGGCGATGGAGGGCACCACCTGCCGCAAGCATCAACTATTAGAAATCACTGATGCAGTCGGGCCGGTGGAGATTGTCGGGAACTATCCGCTCATCGTGGATTATGATCGTATGTGGTCGTGGATGTAGCCGCACACTCCAAGGGTGTCCTGTAAGCCCGCTGTCGAACCGGCAGCGGGATTTCCTATGGGCGCTTGCCCCTTGGCGCCGGCCCTGCATTTCTTGGACGCGCTTATATACTCCGCGCAACAAGATAGGCGATCCGATACGCCATGAGTAGCAAAAGAACGAGGATCGTAAATTCGAGAACTGTGCGTGAGGGATAAATTTTCAACGCTCCGACTTCAACCGACGATACTGTAACGTAGTGTCGCTTGGCAGTTAATGATGAGAATGCGGTCGCTTCGGTTAGGTTTGGCGATTAATTGCGAGAATGGGGCAGCCCGGATTCTCAATTTAGTGCGCCGGGAGACCGGCAAGGAGTAGGTGGTGGAAGTCCACTGCGATGAAGGAATAGCGATCCACATCGGCCCCGAGCCGTGCGCAGACATCCGCGAGGATGCCGGCGAAGCGTCGGTAGGGGAGTGCATAGGCCAGCCATTGAGCCACGAAAGGGAATTTGTTCCGGATGCCGACGCCGTTAATTTAGCGGAAGGCGAAATGGACGGGCGCGTTTTCGCGAGCGCCTGTTCGATCCGGCGTGGTCTGAGACCCTGGCATGTGCGGAAGCTCCTTGTGCGGGAACCGGGAGATCTCTGGAT
>NZ_JAMYPO010000063.1:0-27595 GCF_040320365.1 Mesorhizobium sp. M0701 | reverse complement strand
CCGGTGGAAGAGACGCCCGCAGCATGCGTGAGTGTTGCAAAGCCAACGTCGTGCCGACGCCAGGCTTGGAGCGTGCGCCAGTCGAACCTCTGCCCGTCGCTGGCGCCCTCTGACCGCTGTCGGGACGAACTTTCTCCGATCCGGCTTGGCGTTCGTCGGTGCCCGCCCACGCAACTGCTCAGTGATCAGGGACGAGTGTTCTCGGGCATTCCGCTCGCGACCTCGTTTCGAACGTTTGAATACGCCCATTCGAGCTTGATCTCGCCGAGCGCGGCGCTAGCCCTTCCGATCTTGGCTATTGCCAATGCGTATTTGACCAGGCCTGCGCAGACGAACGCTTCAACTCTCAAAGTCACGACGCCGCAATGTTAGCATCACTCGTCGTAGCAATTTCTGAAATGCTCAGCTCGACGATCACCTGCTACAGTCAGCCATGTTCGTCGCCCAGCGTTCACGAAGGGGACGCGCTAGCGAATCCCCATCACCCAGTTCACGATCACTACGTTCCCACCCGCTCACCGCTTGGCGCTGTCGCTGTCCGCTTCGGCCCGCGCGAGGAACTGCTCGGTCGTGGAGGCAAGATGGGTTTTCAGCCAATCCGCCATCGCGACTTCCTCTCGCAGATTCTCTTCGCAAGCCCGAAGGACCTTGGTTTCGCCGAGGGATCGAGCAGCGGCGATAAGGATCGTGTAGGAGGCGATTTCCATGTGCTCGAACGTGTAGCTCGCCAGCGATCCTTTCATCACCTCGTCTCCGGCGAAGACGCCGCTCAGCGATTGCGCCATCGCCGTCAGCTTGCCGCCAGCGTCCTTCATCGTGGATGAACCCTCGTCCATCTGATCGAGACAGGTCTTCAGCCGGGCAGCCTGCTGCTTCGTTTCGTCGAGGTGCTGTCGGATTCGGTCGCTCAGTTCGGGATAATTCTCGATACGGCTCAACTGCCCGTTCAACATCGTTTCTGCCTGCTCTTCCATGGCATGAGCATCTCTAAGCCATTGGACAAACCATTCCCGGCTTTCTGACATTTCGAATCTCCTTTGCTACTTAAGGAAAAAGTTTCGGAAGAAGACATGTTCCGGAGCAAAGCCCGCCGAACGGCCCTTGACAGTCCCAGAGGATCAGCGACGTAGCGGCCCTCAATTCACCTCGCGAAAATCCTGCAGCGATGCGTGGGAAAGGCCAAGATCGCGGAAGATCGGCGCAAAGAAAACGGGCCATGGACGCGAGACGCGCCGATCAATCACACGTGCTCGCCGCTGCGCGTTCCATTACAAAGCCCAACTGGCACTGGCCCGCTTCCTCGCCTCGACGAGGCGCTGATCGCGGCCGCTGGCGCTCCGCATTGAGCCTCGTGCCTCACCGCACCATCACGGTCGCAAGGAACGCGACGGCCTCTCCGCTCGTTGATTGCTTTTCGAATCGAGCCGCCGTCATGCCATCTACTTCGATCCGCAAGATGGAATATGATCTGGATAGAAGGACCCTCTCGGTGTGGTTTGTCGCCAGCGGCAAGCGGTACGAGTTTGAGGGGGTACCGCCGGAAACCTTTGCCGCGTTCCGGGCCGCGTTCGCCAAGGGCCGCTATTTCAACGACCACATCCGCAACAATTTCCGCTACCGTCTGGTTGCGAGCGATAGCGACCCGGGATGACCTGACCTGCCGGCGGCTCAATCGTCCTGTCGCTCCAACCGGCGGTTGGTGGACGCGTTGCCGCTGTGGCGCTTAGGGTTGGTTACGGTCCGCGCTCACTTGGCAAGCCCACCCATCAAACACGCTGGGAAGTCACAAGGAGTATATGCACATGGCAACTGGAACCGTGAAGTGGTTCAACAGCACTAAAGGGTTTGGGTTTATCCAACCCGACGATGGCGGTCAGGACGTTTTTGTTCACATCTCCGCCGTCGAGCGCCCTGGTTTGTCGAACCTCGTTGAGGGCCAAAAGATCAACTACGACATCGAGCAGGACCGACGTACCGGCAAGTCTTCTGCTGGCAATCTCCGCAAAGCAGGTTGATTTCTCTCGCGCGCCGTGGCGAAAGCCGCAGGAGCGCGGCAAGTCACGAATGTACTGACCCCGCCGTGTAAAAAAGTGCGCGAGCTTGGTGTGATGGAGAGACCTGGGCAGCAGATTGCTGCAACGCATCAGAAACGATCGTGTGAACCAGCTTGTCGGGCAACGGAAGCCGGGAAGTCCCCTGCGTTTTTCGCGTTTGCGTCCTCCAGCGTAGGAGTTGGCGACGTGGGGTAGCCCCGCCGAGCACTTTAGCTTGTTGCATCCCACAGCAATGTCATTGAAGATAGCCTGAGTTGGCCCACATGGACATCGCATCGGATTTCTCCTTCCATTCGTCCGGCGCGTTCCGCTTTGGAGGTTTAAGCTGCCTTCACACTTGGCCGGGCTCAACAGTCCGGCCTTTTGCTTTTTCTCGGTAGGCTGCGGTACATGGTTATGATGCGCATTCGCACTGAACCGCTCGACAAGCATTAGGACCAGTCAGGATCATCAAATGGCAAATCCTCCACGCCGACCCACAAATCCGATGTCGGCCGCTGAAGCCGCCTTCAAGCCGATCAAAAAGCCGGCGGCGCCGGTTCGCGAACCGTCGGCTGCTCCAAATATCAGAGAGCTTGTTTCGATCAGGATCGATAGGGCGGTGCTGGACCACTTCCAGGAAGATGGACCGGGCTGGCAGGATCGGATCAACGACACCTTGCGGCGCGCTATCTCCAAAGAACCGACCAATGCCGATGACAAACGATCAGACGACTACTGATCGACACGGCGCTGATAGCGGCGACGCAGATGGAGTTGAACGGAAGCATAAGCGTAACCGATTGCGCACCATTTGGACAACCGACAACGCGCATCCTGGAATTTTTTCATCGAGCCGCGGCCGAACCCCTCTATGCTCCGGGCGGAGACCCGAATGGCATTTCGATTCGTACACACGGCCGACATTCACCTCGACTCGCCGCTACGTTCGCTGGCGCTGCGAAACCCTGATCTTGCCGAACTTGTGGGAGACGCCAGTCGCCAGGCATTTGTCTCGATAATAGACCTCTGCCTTGCGGAACGTGTCGATGCGCTCGTCATTGCCGGCGATCTTTATGATGGCGACCAGACGTCGATGAAAACCGCCCGTTTCCTGGCGTCGCAAATGACACGCCTCCACCAGGCCGGCATCAGGGTTTTCAAGATCCGCGGAAACCACGACGCCTTATCGCGTATATCGAAACAGCTCGTTTTTCCGGACACGGTCACGATCTTCGGCGGCCGCCCCCAGTCGGTGCTGCAAACGGCCGGCGGGCTTGACGTCGCATTCCATGGATTGAGCTTCGCGAACCCAAAGGCCCCGGAAAGCCTGCTGCCCAAGTATCCGGCGGCCCGGGAAGGGGCGGTCAACGTGGGCATCATGCACACCAGCCTCGCTGGATCGCCCGGTCACGATGTCTATGCCCCTTGCAGCATCGCTGACCTGCACGGCCATGGTTTTGACTATTGGGCGCTTGGGCACATCCACGTGCGCCAAGTCCATCCTGGAGCAAGCACCGTTGTGATGCCGGGAATGCCGCAGGGCAGGGACATCAACGAGGCCGGAGAAAAATCCGTCACTCTGGTCACGATACGAGATGACCGGTCCGTCGAGATCGAGGAAAAACTGACCAGTATCGCGCAGTTCGAGCGGGCGAGCGTCGATCTGACCGGGACGGTCGAATGGTCTGAGGTCGTCGGCCGTGTCCGGTCCGCGCTCGAAGATATCCGGGGTTCCGTCAGATCCCGCCACGCTGTGGTCCGTGTCGGACTGGCCGGGGCGTCGCCGTTGTCATGGGCGCTGATCCGCGACAGGGACCTGCTGCTGGCCGAAGCCGAGCAGGCGGCGGAGCAGACGGGCGACACATGGGTCGAAAAGCTTGAGCTTGACCTCGCTCCGCAGAGCGCGGAAACAGCCGATGACGTCGCCGATCCGATTTTCGAACTCGCGCAATCCATGCGTGCCGATGTCAAGTCAGAGGCCCTCCGCGCCGAGGCGAGGGCGCTTGTCCAAAAGGTGATTGCCGATCTGCCGCCGGACGTGCGCGACTTCGCCGGAGGGGACGAAGCTGGGCTGGAACTGTTCATCGACAAGGTGCTTGCCACCGGTGCCGACCTGGTCACGGCCCGCCTCAAGGCAGGTGGAGCGCAATGAGGCTCCGGCGCCTTGATCTTATTCGTTATGGAAAGTTCACCGACGGGACGGTCGAATTCGGCCCAAGGCCGGAGTCCGGTCCCGACTTCCACATTGTGTTCGGGCTGAACGAAGCCGGCAAGTCGACCGCACTTTCCGGTTATCTGGACCTGCTGTTCGGTATCGAGGAACGCAGCCGCTACAATTTCCTGCACGAGTACAGCGCAATGCGTATCGGTGGGGTGCTCGAACTCGCCGGCACTGAGCACACATTCACGCGCACGAAGCAGCGCACGAACTCGCTGCTGAACGCAATGGAGCAACCGGTGAGCGAAGTGGCGATAGCGGCCCATCTCGCGGGTCTGTCGCGTGACGCATACGAGACCATGTTCTCGCTGGACGACGAGACGCTGGAAGCAGGCGGAAAATCAATCCTGGAGTCGCGTGGCGACCTGGGCAAGCTCCTGTTCACGGCCAGCGCCGGTCTTGGGCATGCGAGCGACACGTTGAGCGCGCTAGAGACCGAAGCGGACGGACTCTATCGCAAGCAGGCTCACGGAACCGAACTTGCGCTGCTCAAGAAGCGCCTTGCGGAACTCAAGTCACGCAGGGACGCGATCGACACCTTGGCATCGACTTTTGAGAGCCTTGAGGCCGAACGTCTTGACGCGGCGGAAAAATACGACCGCAGTATTGCTGAACGATCATTGCTGTCGGCTCGGCTTGACACCATTGCTAGGTATCTTCGCGCTATCCCGATCCTCGCCGACATCCGACGCAAAGCGGCCCAGCTTGCCGAGCTGCCTGACATCGCTTCACCGTTGCGGACCTGGACAGGCACCGTCACCGGACTGATCGATGACGACGCCAGCCTGAGAACGCGGCTGTCAGGGAACATCGACGACGCCGAGCGCGTGACAATGAAAATCGACTCGGTCGATGTGGACGAGGCGATCCTGGCAATGTCCGAGCGGGTTCGGGCGCTCGCGGACCGCAAAGTGCGCCATGTCTCCGCAGGCCTGGACCTGCCAAGCCGCAGGACCGAGCTGCAGATACTCGACAGCGCCGTGGCGACTTGCCTTGTCGCCCTTGGAAGATCGTCCGAGGCAAATCCGGCTGCGCTGCTTTTGCCTGCTGCCACAGTCGGCGCTGTTCGCGCCATGCTCGAAGAGCGATCGGGAATCGCCACCGGCGTACGCGTTGCCCGCAACGAATGCGCGGCGGCGCTCGATGCACTTCAGGCGGCACGCGAGCGGGTTGGGCAAGAGAGGGGGGTGCCCGAACCTGCCAGGGCAAGGCTGGCCTCGGCCTTGTCGAAAGCGCGAGCCAGCGGGCACCTAAAAGATCTCAAGATGGCCCGCGAGGCGGAGGACGCGAGCACGGTTCGATGGGAGGCGGCAATCGCTCGACTGCATCCCTGGTCCGGAGACGCCGGGGCACTGGCCAGGGTGCCCGTCCCGAGTGTCAGGCAAGTTGGTGCATGGAAGGTTCGGGCAGCTGGGTTGGGAAAGGGCAGGGCTGTCCTTTGCGATCGTCTCGCCGAACACCAGGAGAGTCACGACCTGCTCTCAGCTCGCCTGGATGCGCTTCGTGCCTCGGTCGATGTACCCGATGATGAGACGGCCTCCGCCATTCGCCGCGCCCGAGACGAGGCGTGGGCCAGGCATCGGGGCGAACTTACTGGCCAAACTGCTGACGATTTCGAGGCGCTATTGGCGCGTGACGACAGTGTTGGAGCGGTTCGGCTGGCCAACGCGCGAGAGCTCGCCGAGATCCGGACAACGCTCCGCAGCCTCACCGAAACAACAGCCGCCATCACACGTATCCGCGACCAGCTTGCACGGATCGACCTGGACGATCAGGCTGTACTCTCCGAACTTCGCGCGGTGGCCAGCGAACTGCTGGCAGAGTGCCTGGAATTCTCGCCCGAGCGTCTGATCGAAACGATCGAGGATCGTACCTCTGCCCGCATTGATGCGCTCGCGGCCTGGGAGGAGGTCGAGCTGGCACGCAAGAAGTCCCGCCGCGCGCTCGACGAGGGAGAGCAGATCCAGCTGGAGTTGATCGGGGCGTTGGCGAGGGTCGGCCTAGACTCGGAACCCGGCGACAGCCTGGAGACTGTCATGGCCGTGGCAGAACTGTTCCTCGACAGGCAGCTCAAGGTCGATGCGGAGCGTGCCGAGGCGCTTAAGACCGTGAGCGCGAAAGAGGAGGATCTGGCCGCCAGACGACGGGCTTTGGACGTGGCAGAAAGGCGCGAGGAGGAATGGTTGGCCGGCATTACCGAAGCGCTTGCCGGCACCTGGCTTGAAAGCGGCATTTCAGCGCCCGGCGTCGGCAACGTGCTCGATCAATTGGCTGAGCTGTCGAAAAGCATTCAGGAGCGGGATGCCATGCAGCTCCGCATCGAGAAGATGGAGGCAGACCGAGACAATTTCATTGTCGAGGTCACCGCTGCCGCAGCTGAAGCGGGTGAGCCGGCGAACGACGACGAACCAGAGCAGTTGGCGATCCGGCTTGCTGAGCGCTTGGAGCGCGCCGATCGCGCCAGAGAGATGAAGGCAAACCTCATCAATGACCTGCAGCGCCTGCAGGACGCTCGTGACAGTCTCAATCTCGAGACAACGGCGCATGAGCGACGCAAAAGTGAGGTCCTGACCGCCTTTGGCGTCACCACCTTGTCGGAAGTCGTGGAACGCGACGAGTTGCTACGGGAAAGGGATCGCCTGCGCGCTGCCGTTGCCGAGCTTGAGGAGCAGCTGTCGGCAGAGCTCGCGGTGGAAGGGTTCGACCAGGCGCGTTCGATGCTGGATTCTATCGAGGTCGATAGTCTCCTGGTCGAGAAGGCTGAAAGTGAGCAACGGCTTCGGGATCTCGATGAAGCGATACAACAGCAGCTTATTCGCCAGACCCGGGCAATCGACAAGCTGGACGCGATTGGCGGCGACAGCGCGGTTGCGCGGATAGATGCCGAGCGCCGCACCGTCTTGCTGGAAATCGAAGAAAAGGCAGTCCGCTACTTCGAGCTAAAACTAGGAGTTATGGCCGCCGGGAACGCTCTGCGCGTGTACCGCGAGCGCCATCGCTCCGGGATGATGAAGCGGGCATCTGACGCTTTCGCACTCATCACGCGCGGTCAGTATTCGGGGCTTGCGACCCAACCTGTGAAGGGCGGAGAAGTCCTCATCGCATTGCAGCGCGACGGGCAGTCCAAAGTCGCAGACGCGCTCTCAAAGGGTGCGCGTTTTCAGCTCTACCTGGCCCTGCGGCTTGCCGGATACTACGAGTTCGCCCAGTTTCGACCCTCCGTGCCATTCATCGCCGACGACATCATGGAGACCTTCGACCATTTCCGGTCCGAGGAAGTTTTCAGGTTGTTTGGTGAGATGGCAAGCGCTGGCCAGGTGATTTATCTGACGCATCACCAGCACCTGTGCGAAATTGCGAAGGCTGTTGTTCCCGGCGTTACATTTCACGAGCTTGCGTAGTTGGCTGGTGCCGCGTGGGATGAGTTGAGGCCCAGCTGCAAACTAAAAGTAAACGGCCGGGCCGTCAGAAGGACGCGAATTGATCGGCGAGGCCGCCTCGGCGTCGGGAACGCGTTCCCATCTTCCGCGGACAAGCGAAGCCTCAACCTGCTCATGCCCATGTTCTGCGACCCGAGCCTTGGCGGCCCCGGCGCCGAAAAGAGTTGAAAATGAGCGATGCCGCGCAGGCGCGGGATTTGAAATCATTTCAGGCCTCCTTCTGGAGTTCTTTTTCCTGACGAAATGGTTGGCAATAATGGATCTTATTGGCGCTCGCCGGCTCAAACGAGGCACGCGGGGGCAGGGCCTGACGGGTGTCGGTAGGCCTCGGCTGCTTCGGCTGGAACAGTCGGAAGCCGACGGCTAGACGGTCCCAGAGATTGGTGGTGCCGGTAAGAAAGGTCAGCTCGGCGAGCTCTTCGTCACTAAACTGATTTCGGACCTGCTCGTAAGCGCCATCGGATACATGCGTCCCGGCCACTAGGGTCAAGGCCTCGGTCCAGGCGAGGGCGGCGCGTTCGCGCTCGCTGTACAGCGTGTCTGCCCTGCGCCAGGCATCGAGCAGATAGAGCCGCTCTTCCGTCTCGCCGAGCGCGCGAGCGTCTCTTGTGTGGATATGAAGGCAGTAGGCGCAGCCATTGATCTGGGATGGCAGCGGTCAGCGGGGAAATCATCGCGCCAAGCACGCCCATGGCCACTGTGGGCAGCCCCATTCCGATGGCCCCCTTGACGACCCCGGCGGCGAAAAAGGTCGCGGTTGCCGCGACGACGAGCAGTGGTGAATGGTCCATGGCCTTTGGCGTAAGGCATTCAGCGCCGAGCACAATGCGGATGATCCGCCGTCAGGCTTCGGCTGGTCCGAAGGCTGACTATGAGAT
Organism: Mesorhizobium sp. M0701; assembly: GCF_040320365.1. Classification (NCBI taxonomy): domain Bacteria; kingdom Pseudomonadati; phylum Pseudomonadota; class Alphaproteobacteria; order Hyphomicrobiales; family Phyllobacteriaceae; genus Mesorhizobium; species Mesorhizobium sp. M0701. Next base: position 19,023 of record NZ_JAMYPO010000063.1, on the reverse strand, counting down.
ATTCTCAATCGCGTGCGCTTCGATTTAACAGACCTTCGCCTGTTCCTGGCCGTCGTGGACGCGGCGAGCATCACCCACGGGGCTGCGGATATGGGGCTTTCGCTGTCGGCAGCTAGCGAGCGCCTGCGCGACATGGAGGCTGCCGGTAAGGTCAAGCTGCTCGAGCGCGGCCGCCGCGGAGTGCGGCCGACGCCTGCCGGCGAAGCGCTGGCGCATCACGCCCGCCTCATCCAGCGCCATTTGGCGCAGATGCACGGCGCTGGCGAATATGCGCGCGGGCTGCGAGCGACCAACGAAACGAATTTGCTGGCACATGTTCGCGCGCGGCGCCACGACTTCACTAAACTGACAGGCTCGCCACCCGGGCGGAAACAGCGCGTTTCAGCAAATCGTGAATTGACCTGCATCCATGGAAGCCGGTTGGCGGCACGGCGAGGTGATGCGGTCGCTCCGTCGCCTGATCGCAGCCGACAACATGACGCAAAAGGAAAATGCCAAGGTCGAAGCGCAACTCGCCATCGCGCGCGCGATGATGCGTGCGGGCCGGCCTTGACGATCGCCAGACCGGCGCCAGACGGCGGCGCACTGGCGCTCGGCGGCGGCATCGTGGTGAATTTGAGACGCTGATTCAGCTGCTCCCCGCAAGCTGATTTGGGATCGAGACAACTTTACCGGCTCGCGAAACGGACCCTCCATATGCTGCCTCTAGGTTTGTCCCAGCTAAATGAAGGGGGCTTCCATGCGAGTGACCGAACGATTTTGGCGTACAGAACGCGGCAACCTCGCCGTGGTGTTTGCGTTGGTCTTGCCAGTCGTGCTTTTGGGCATCGGAGTGGCGATAGACTTTGCGCGCGTGAGCCGAACTGCCCAACAGTTGCAGGAGGGAGCCGACTCCACGGCCCTTCAGTTGGCCGTGGCAAGCGCGAACAGCAGCGATATGACGTCGGAGCAGCGTCAGGAGAACGTTGATACTTTCGCCAGCCCCACCTTTGTGGCCACGCGAAGTCCCTATAGTGGTGACGCCCACCAGACGGTTGGATCAACCAATCCCACAATCGTGACGGTTGTATTGCATCAACCGCAGGAATTGGCCTTCTCGGCAATCCTTGGCGTCGATAAACTTGATATTAGCCGAAGCGCAACCGCGATTGCCTATCCGCGATACCCAGTCTGTCTTCTCGTGTTAGATCGGTCCGCCTCGAACGCATGGTCGAATTCGGGGTCTTCATCGATAAATGGCCAGAAATGCGTTGCGCAGGTGAATTCAAGATCGGGGTCTGCACTAGCCACGAATGGCGCATCGTCCATCAGGACATTGGTGACGTCAGTCGTCGGCCCCTCCGGGCCGTCTGCCGGCTTCAACCCTCAACCGCTTTTCGATCAGAAGGAGCTGGCAGATCCCATTATCTCCCGACTGGTCTGGCCAACAGACAATGTCTGCACCTACAATAACCTGGTGATCAAAAACGCCACCGCAAATCTCGTTCCCGGCACTTTTTGTGGAGGGCTCATTCTATCGGTCGGAGCGGTGGTCAATCTTGCCGCGGGAACGTATGTTATCAGGACGGGAGGGCTTTCGCTCTCCTCCGGCGCGGTTCTCGATGCAGCTGACGGTACCAGCATCGTTCTACTCGACGATCAGGCCACCATCACAATGCAGGCCGGCGCCAAGCTACGCCTGACGGCGCCGACCAGCGGCCCGTGGATGGGGATCGCGCTAGCTCAAAAACCCCAAGGCGTGGAGAGAACCTCCACGCTCATTGGCGGTGGTGATACAGATCTAGGCGGCATAGTCTATCTGCCGTCACAAAAGCTTTTTCTTACAGGTGGCGGTGCATTGTCGACCGACAGTAAGCCTCGCATCTTTGTGGTCAACCGGATCGAGATGAACGGCAATGGCTCAATTTATCTTGCTGGCGCAAGTGACTTATTGACAACGAATTCTGCAACGAGACTCATGAAATGAACTTGGCTGTAGCCAGCGCAGTGTTGTGAGACAGACTGCATTTGAGGTTCTCTTGCTTCCGTGTTGGACTGAGAGCCGATATCGAAGGCACGCTTGGCCTCGTCGTGACAACGAATTAAATCAATCAGGGGATTGTATCGGTTACTTGATTGACCCGCAGCGAAGCGGCTCGTCATTATTTTCCGGGACGCTCCGGATCGTCGCCGAAGCCAAGCAGCGACGCATGGCGTATATACTTATGTTCGCCACGAAGGTGCTTGATCCGCAGCTTCACGCCTGGCCCAACCCACTGCGTCGCCGGTCGCTTCTTGATGCCGCCCGGAGGCGGGCCGGCATGTTCCTTGACCCGCTTCCACAGCCGTTCCTTCATGTCGCGGCCCAGACTGATGAACGCCGAACCGACATACTTCCCGGTGCCTGGCTCGGCCAGTAAGGCGAATGCCGCCTTGCCCGGCTCACGCTCGACGCCCAGCAGTTCGTATTCCTGGACCGTGAAGCTCTTCGTCTTCAGCCAGTTCGATGTCGGGCCGCTTCGATACGGGCTGTCGGCGCGCTTGGAAACAATTCCTTCAAGCCCAGCCTGGTCAGCCAGATAGAAGATCGCCTTGGGGTCGCCTGGTAGAGCCTCGCTGAACTGGATACTGCTGTTCGGCTTGATAATGCTGAAGAGGATCTCGCGGGAGTGCCGAGAAGCGGGCACCAGCGTCCCGTCAATGAGGCAAGAAGGGCCTTGATCTCTTCGCGCGTCGGTATGTCGACGCTGATCTTGAGCTTGCCTTTCTGTCGCTTTTCCGCCTAGCGCTCCTTGCCTTTGCGCCGCGCGCCGCGGAGACCGTGACCGGATCGCGTGTAGCCAGGCGGCGTTCCTGTGCGTCTGAGCAAAGCGCCCCAAGCGAGCCGAGAGCCTTCCGGGCCATCGCGTGCAATCGGCCTTCGTTGCTTCGTTGCGCAGCTTGTCCGCGAACTCGCGCGCCGCCGGCACCGTGATGTGGGAAAGCAGCGTAGTTCCGATGAACGGTTCAATGTGAAGTTTCAGGTGCCGTTTCCACTGGTCAATCGATGAACGCTCGAGGCCTTCATTTTTCGCCAGTCGCAATCCAGAACGCTGCGACACCCAGCTTCGCACGACATCATGGGAACGATATCGGCCCCCCTGTATTAGAGATCCATGGACACTATGGAACCCCAGGGCCATGGGATAGCGGCGGATATTTTGACATCGGAAGTTGCCAATGCCAGGCAGCGCATCCACCGGACCGAGCTCGCGCTTCAACGCACTGAGGAAATGCTGGCCGAGAATCTCGCGCTGTGCAGCAGGCTACGAACTGCGGTCGAGGCCGCAGACCGCTTGGTGAAGAACGATCCCCGCAGCTTTGAAATACGTGGGGCGGGTTGATCTGGGCCGGCGTTTCGTTCGTCGCGACCTTCAGGCCACCGGCGCCACCACTCTCGCTCCAGAACTGTGCCCGCCAGATCGACGTCTGAGCTGCACGCTCGCGAACAGCCGGAACCAACGGCGACCACAAGCGGTTTGCAAATCGAAGGGACCGGAATAATGGAACTTTTGGATATGGAACTGGCGAGAGCCCGACAGCGGCTTAACCGGGCCGAACGCTCTCTCGAACGTGCAAATGACATGCTGGATGAAGGCTGCGGTCTCGGCATCAATCTCGCGTTGTGCAGCAGGATCCGGGCTGCGCAACGACGCGTGGCCGAGGCGAGATCGCGGTTGGCGAAGATCGATCCTAGCAGCATGGACGCCGGCTGGAGAAACACCGGCGTTCGGCAAAGTACGCGAGCGCCAATGGATCGTGAAGGTCATCCAGTAACCTGACGACCGAGAGGACAGCCCACCGTTTCGAAAGGTACGGCGGGAAGGTCGCGACCGGAGAAGCGCAAGTGGGGAATCGAAGCCGACGATTAATGGGCTGAATGCCGCGACTGTTGCCGCTGCTATAGCCGCCCGGGTTGAATGGGCTTCGGAGCTCACCGACCTTCCCAGTCGGTTCCGGGCACGCCGAGCCTGCTCAGCATCCGCGACGGCAAGTCCGGCTACGACGTGACAACGGCTGCGACCGCGTTCGCTACGTTCAACGTGCTGAGCTATCGCCGCACGCCCGATGAGGTGCTTGGTCGCTTCGACCGGCTTTGCGCCGATGCTTCTTCTGCCTGCCTGGTGGAGCTGAAACGGCGGCATCCCCTGCACGGCACCATCGCGGTCGATCTCGCCGAAACAATTCCCCTATATCGCTACGAGGCAGTGTTGGACCGTCTCGATGGGGAAGCACGATCAAGGCTTGGCACCGTCAGCGCGTCACTTGCCGCCGGCGATCTCCCGCTGCGCGAGCAGTGCCGGCTGGTCACCGAGGAGACATGGCGTTTGAGCCGCTTGCCGGGACCGGCAATGCGTCACCGGCTTCGGCTCGATACCTTATCTGCCGACGAATCTTTAGGACAGGCCCGGCAGCGGCGAGGTTGCGCGCGATTGCCTCGGACATCGCAGCCGGCGCAAGCGCCCGCTATGGCTCGGCGATCGGCTGTGCGGATTACTTCGCCGGCATCTCGGATATGAGCTTCTTTGGCGAGGCTACCGAATCCGGTCTCAACGTCGTCGCCCGCAACACCCCGATGTGGCGCGACGGCATTCGCTGGCCGAAGTCAGGCGGGCTGGCCAACATTCCACCATCAATATCGGCCCGTAGGGACGAGACTACCACCCCCCGCTCGAGCGGCTTCACATCGGCTATGCTTTCGATGTCTTGCCCGCAAGTCGTGAGCGATGTTTGTGCCGCCTTCTCGCGAAGCAGGGGTAGCGCGCGGAAGGCGTACCTCGATACCTCGCCAGGAGCAAATCTGCAAGTCCGAGGTTGGATGCCAGATCAATCCCGAGGCATGCGGTCGCCGGCGAAGAGATCCTCAAGAACAGCTTCGCCAGCGCACCACAAAACCGGCGGCAGCGCTATGACGAAGTTTTGGGAGGCTCGTCCGTCTCCGACAAACGATCGCGAATAGCTTCCTCGGTTTTGCTTGCCGTCTTCTTTGCCACTTCGCCGACGCGGTCGACTAGCGTCTCGTCGCCGCTGGCGCCCTGGCGGTCAGCCTCTTCCTTTACGGTCTCATAGGCTTCGGCGGCGACCTGCTTGGCTTGCTCCATGCCCTTCTCGAGGACGACCTCGGCACTCTCACGGAGCTGGTCGCTGTAGCGGCCAAGTTGCTCGTCTTCCGTGGCGGTGTGAGGCAGCATCACACCGATGGCGGTGCCCACGGCGAGGCCGACAGCAGCCATTGCCAGAGGTTCGCGCTGGAACAAGTCCAGCGCAGACTCGCGCGCCTGTGCAGCCGCATCACTAACGCCTAAGGCGACTTGTCCGCCCGTGCTTCTCAACTTTTCTCTAGCCCCGCTCGCAAGGTCTGCAACAGCTTCGGTAACACCGCCTGCTACCGAAGCCACCGAATCAGCGGCATCTGAGAGCATGGAGCCGCCTCCGGCAGCTTCGCTTTCGGCACCGTAGTACTCGCTGCTCGACTCCTGCCAGCCCTCGCCGAGGCTCTGCCCGTCGGAGAAATTGCGGGAGCCCCCAGATGGCCTGCCGCTCCGATACGCGCCTGGCGCTGACCTGTCTAGCGAAGTGCCTTTGCCGAGCATCAGCCACGCCAGGCCGGCGCCCACCAATGTAAGGGGCAGGGGATTGTCCCTGACCTGAGCCTTGAGGTTGCTGAGCATGGCGGCCCCCTCACCGGTGAACATTCCGGTGAATTCGTCGATCAGCTGACCCGGTGTCATCTTGCTGCGGATCGAGTCTGCGGTGTCCGTTATCTTGGCTCGGGCAATGTCGGCATCGCGTTCGAGTTCGGCTGAGGATTTGTCGATCATCTTATCTGGTCCTTGATCACGCGTGCGTCGCGCTTGAGTTGGTCTTGCGTGCGGTCGGGCGTCAGCTCCGAGGGAGCCATGCTTGCCGTGCCGGTGCGCAAGAGTATGACGCCCAGTACTGCCACCACGACGCCGACGAGCAGCGAGGACCATCCGGCTCCTAGCCCGGCGCTCGCCAAAGCAATTACCAGCGCCTGCAAGAGCACAATCAGGGCGGCGAGCAGGCAAATGGCGCCGCCCAGGATCTCAACTGCCCCAGCGCCGGCCTTGCTCGCTTTTTCCGAAATTTCAGCCCGCAACAGCCTGCTTTCGGTTTGAAGCAGCGTCGTGACCTGCTGTGCGAGATCCCCCACAAGTGTTGTCAGGCTGCGACTGTCCTGGTTGTCTGTCATGGGTTTCGCTCCAGGCTTGCATTAGCCCAGTCGTCGCCGGACTGATCGGATCGTAGCGGCGTCGGCTCTAGTGCCTCTGCCGATCGAGAGTTCGAACCCGTTTCGGATGCTTGGCCTGTTCCCGGCTGGACCGGTGTCCCGGTCGAGACAGATGGTGGCGAGCTCTTGATGAACCGTCCCAGCGCCAGGCCTGCCAATACGGAACCGGCGATCAGCGCCCCCGAGTTGTCGCGGCCGAACGACCGGATCTCACCAAGCACCTCGTCGAACGGTTTATCCTTCAAGGACGACGAAAGCCGCTCGAGCCCCCCTGCGGCGTCGAGGGCGAATTTCGAAGCGGTCCGTTGATCGCTGTTGGCAAGATGCTCGCTTGCCGCGCGCAATGCGTCGCTGAAAGCCTTCAGATTGGCGCTCACGTCGCGCTGCGTTCCCTCCGCCTTGTCGAACAACGCTTCCCTTGCTTCCGAGGCGTAATCGGCGGCTTTCCTAGTGATTTCGTCGCGAGCATCGTGGAGCGCCTCTGTCGCGGTCTGCTTTTCCAGTTGTAGTCTTTCCGAAAGCTCGCTTTTGGCTGCCTCGAAATCGGCCGTCTGACGGCCCTGGTCGTCCTGGTCCTGCATGGTATCTCCTAGTGGAATCCGAGGAAGGAGAGGATCGCAAGCACGATGACGACAAGGCCGATGAGATAAATGACACTGTTCATGGCGCAATCTCCTCCACTGCCCACCGAACTTGCCTGCGCTTTCTGTGTTCCGTTCGAACAGCATTTTTTTGGTAAGCGCCGCCTAACTAGCCTGAACGGGTGCCTTATGCCCAAGGCAGTGAGCGTTAGAATGATATCAGCGACCGGACTCCGGTGCGACTTACAGGTAGACGGGCATTTCTTTCGCAACAGCAAAGCCGGCGCGCGGTAGAGATCTGCGGACAGAGAACGTCATCACCATACCGATATGCGGCTAGCGAAAGGGCCGAAATCTGGATGTTGCATCACACCCGTGAAATCAGAGATGTTTCGGCTACGATTAAAGATGCGGGCGAGCGGACTGCCGCTAGGGCGCAGCTCGAGGAACTGGTTGTGCCGCGGTCGCAATGTCGAAATCATAGCGGCCTATCGTATTCCGTGGAGTGCATCTTTTCGCCGACCTCGCGGAAGGACTTCCAAGCCATGTTCAGGTCTCCCGGCTTTGACCGCGCCATGTGGAAGCGCACCGCCGTCGAGCGCTGCCGCATTCTCAAGAGAATGCCGACGCCGCGGAATCTGTCGGCATAGCGATGGCCGGCGAAGCCTGCCAGCGGTCCAGATGGCGAGAGCAGTATGGGCTCACACCATATCTCTAAGAACCGCGTCGAATTTCGTGAGGCCTACGCTCGGAGGCGTTTGGGTAAAAAGTCCCTGTTCGATTGCGGCCGCCTTGAAGGCATCGATCGCAGCTTGTTGGTTGCAATGACCAGCCAAGCATTCCTTGATCATTCGGACGGCTTCGAGCCGCCGCGGCTTGGCCACGTATGGCCATGGTTGTTCAAGGGCTTTCGCAGCATCAGATATTGATGCAACCACCATCGGCTTGCAATTCAGGTAAATTGTAATGGGAATGAACGCTGGCATTTTCTCGCTCGCCAGATTGAACGCGGCTAAACGCGAAGAAAGGGCGGAGGTTGCATGAACGCGCATCTTCGGGGTCGGCAACGTGGTACGTGAGGGCGACATGAACTATGCCCTCTCCATAGTGTGCGGGCTCCGGCCGAAGGACCAGGTCGAAGCAACTCTCGGTGTTCAGATGGCCGCAATCCACATGGCCACGATGAATGCGGCTATGTGCATGGGAGAAGCCAAAACGTGGGAGTTGAGGGAAGCTCACGAGCGGGCATTGAACCGCCTTTCCCGTACGTATGTGGCCCAGGTCGAGGCCCTGAAGCGTTATCGCAGCAAGGGAGAGCAGCGCGTGATTGTCGAGCGCGTGAACGTTGAAAAGGGCGGCCAGGCCATCGTCGGCAACGTCGCTCATTGGGGCGGGGTAGGCGAAGAAAATGATCGATAACCCCATGAACCTCGCACCGCGTTGCAAAGCTCGCAGCAAGCGCAGCGGGGTTGGCTGCAAAGCTCCGGCAAAGCGGGGTCATCGCGTTTGCCGGTTTCATGGCGCGGGTGGTGGCGCGCCCAGAGGAAAGGCCCATGGCCGTTTTCGCCACGGCCAGTTCACTTGCGAGGCCGTCTAGCAGCGCAGAGAAATTGCCGCGTTGGTCGCCGAGGCGCGGCGAACAGCGGCCGCGGGGGTATGAATGGAGTGGTTCGCCAATCACCCAGCAACGCCCGTGCCCCGTCGTCTGAAAAAGACGAGCGACAGGCCTCGTTACAGCCCTACGACTTGAAGCTGTTCCGCACGGTTGCCGGCTGGTCGCAAAACGCGCTCGCTTTCAGCATACGGCCCTCCTGACATCTGGCGTGTGCTGCGGAGCGGTGACCCAACGACGGTGTGCTCAATCCGGCGCCGGCAATGGCGCCTTAATGTCGGTCTGGTAGGTCCACTCCTGCTTCATCTCGACAATATCGGCAAGCCCAATGCTGGTGCAGATCATCTTTCGGCTCAGGTATTGCGGAACCTGTATCCAACCAATGCAGCGATACTGCTGTTTGCGATTGGGCATGGAAAAAGTCTTCGTATAGGCGATTACCACGGTGTTGACGCCATCAACCAATTCTTCGCGCAGCCTATGGCAGTTCGAATGATAGGGCGTACCGTCAGCACCTCGTCTGGACGCCGGAGCGATAGGGCGCATCCGCTCGCTTGGACACGATCCCCTCCAGGCCCATCCTGCAGGCGTGAGCGAACATGTCGCTGCGGCTTACCTTGAGGTGCTCGGCATAGGTCAATCTCGGCGCTGTATCGCTCAGCAGCTTCTCCAGCGCGGCCTTGCGCTCAATCAGCGGCTGCTGGCGAAGGTCGCGCCCGCTAAGGTGCAGAAGATCGAATGCATAGAAGATAAGCCTGGGCGAGTTCGGGTTGCCCAATTCCCGCTCCAAGGCTTGATAGTCCGGCAGACCCGTGTCGCCGAGGACAACGGCTTCGCCGTCGATGATCGCAGACCTTATCGGCAGGTTCGCCGCGGCTTGGACAATGCTCTTGTGGCGATGCGACCAGTCATAGCCGCGACGCGTGAAGGCTCGTGCTCTTCCCCCCTCGACGATGAGTTGGGTCCGGTAGCCATCGTACTTTATTTCGTGAAGCCATTCGCCGTCTTCGGGAGCTTTGGCCACCAGGGTGGGTGATTGAAACTCGATGAAGGAAAGCCGGTCCTTTGCGCTACTCATGAATCTGCGACTCCAGAAATCGACTCAAGCCGCAGGACGAGCCTCGGTTCCGGCCATTTTAGGAAAGTTGCATAAAAGCTGGCTCGGCCGTCAGATCCTAGATGGACCACACGGTCCTTTGGTGAAAATTCAGTTCGTGATCTTCGCGTCGACTCCGAAGACGCGATCGCCAACGATGTGTGGCGGACCAGCTGCGTCGGTCGCAACCTCCAACCTGTCATGCACTCGGGTCCCAAGGCGGAGCATAGCAAGCTGATCGCAGCAGAAGCCGAGGGGCGATGACCCTGGCTCAACGCCGTTCGGTGTTTTCGCTTCCGGTCAGTTGGCTCGCGCCGCCTAGGTTGTTATCGCATGACCGTCGACGGAGATTGCGGCAAGGGTTCGCTCCATGCTCTCAGCACGTATTACAAGAACACTAAGCGAATGACGTCGGCCACCCAGCCGACCGTTGAACTTTATGGGGGAGCTCTTTTTGCACTCCGGCCGAGTCCGAGTCTGCAAAGAGCCTGTGACCGTACTGCAGAGGCCTAGGCGAGCAACTGTCGCCTCCGATGTCGCGGAGCAAAGGGGGCTCCCAGCCGAAAAAATGCCAGAAACTCGCAGCCGCAATCCTCGCCTCCCGCAGCTGCTCCTCCCGATATCAGTGGCGGAATTGGATTGGCGGTAGCCTGGAGGTGTGACAGACGTTGCAGACACTCGGTCCCTGATGTAATTTAGCATTCGATCAAGTGAGGAATATGCCCGCCGTCGAGACGGCTTTTCTCTCTTTCCGTCTCGGCGGATTGCCTGCTCTGTGACGGACCTTGCTAGCACATGCCGTGTTCTTGTGGGCGAGGCAATAGCGTTCAAGGGAATTGCCATGCTCCGACTTTGCGGAATCATCGCAGCCTTCCTCTTCGCGAGCTTCACGACCTTTGACGCTTGCGCCGACCGAAGAGTCGCCTTTGTCATCGGCAACTCGGAGTACCGACAATTCCCCGCACTCAAGAACCCGGCCAAGGATGCCGAGGACGTGTCAAAAACCTTTCGACTGGCAGGGTTCGAGGTCTTCGTCGCAAGCGATCTGACGAAGCTGCAATTCGAGGAGCAGTTCCGCAACTATCTTGCCGCCGCAGACGGCGCAGAACTGGCCGTCATCTACTACTCCGGCCACGGTTTTCAGATCGGCGGCGAAAATTTTCTGATCCCGGTCGATGCCTCCTTGAAGCAGGCGGCGGACATCGAAGTCCAGGCCATTAAGCTCAACGATGTGCTGGAACAGTTACGCTCGAAATCAAAGATTCAGGTGATCATACTCGATGCCTGCCGCAACAATCCGTTCCCGCGCAAGAATTACTGGCTGAGAGACCAGCTCATCACTGCCGGCAATACCGGGCTCGCACAGGTGAGAAGCTCGCTGAACACCTTGATTGCCTTTGCGACCGAACCCGGGGCGGCGGCTTATGACGGCGCCGGCGAACTCAGCCCGTTTTCGGCGGCGTTTTCCCGTCGCGCGCTGGCCCCGAACCAGGAGATCCGCACCGTGATGGCGGCGGTGCGCCGCGATGTGGTCGAGGCCACAAACGGCCTCCAGGTTCCCTGGGAGAACTCATCTCTGATCGACGAAGTCGTCCTGATGCGCCGCAGCAATCGACCATCGCTGCCGCCCGTGCTGGAGAAGGTGGTGCTGTCAGGAGTCGGACCCGTCGACTTGGGCTTGCCTGAACCGGTCGATGTCGATGGTGGCACGATTACCCTGAGCATCGAAAGACCGCCCGCCCTGGGGCGTTTGATGCTGGACGGCAAGGCTGTTGAGTTGGGCGTGCCGATCCAGGGCAAGGATCTGCCGCGCCTGCAGATGGATGTTCCCAAGGGAGTCGCCCCGCAGGAAGAGGTCGACATGCTGGCCTATGCGACGCATGACAACTGGGGCGGCCAGACCCAAGGCATCGTCGTGTTTCGGGTGAAGAGCGGTGAAGGCGCGCAAGGCGAACAGATCATGGCTTCGCTCGAGGCCGAGCAGAAGCAGCAGGTGCTGGAGCGTGGCATTCATATAACCGGTGCGGCCGAAGCGATCGAGAACCGCGACATCGACGTTCCCGTGGGCGTGGGTCCAGTTGCGCTGAATCTGGATTTCCCGACCGATGATCCCGCCGTCAGCCTTAAAGTATCGAGTTATCCGGCAACGGGAACGCTCTCGCTGCCCGATCGAACCCTGTCGCCGCAGTCGAGCCTGATGGCCGGAGAGGTCGACCGGCTGCGCTATGAACCGCAGATCGGCGCGGAAGCCAAGGTCGAGGTCGGCTTCGAAATCCGGGCGGACAGCAGCTCATCAAAGCCCGCCACGATGAAACTGTCGCCGACGATCGATCCGTGCGACACGGCTGCCGGCGAACCTCTCGATCTGCAAGGCGTCAGCCCCGGCCTGCTGCCGAATGAAATTGGCGCTAGCGCGGTTGAGCTTTGCGAGGCCGCGGTAAAGGCTTATCCGGAAGTCCCGCGCTTCCGCTATGAACTGGGGCGGGCGCTGCTTGCGGCAGGCAAGGTCGAAGAAGCCAAGACAGCCGTCGAGGAGGCGGCCAGGAAGGGACATGTACGCGCCGTGTTCGAACTCGGCTACATGTATGCGACCGGAGCCGGCGTGGCCCTGGACCGCACCCAGGCCAATGCCCTCTACGCGGCGGCCGCCGACAAAGGCGATCCCTACGGAATGACGTCGTGGGGTCGCGCCTTGTTCAATGGCTATGGCGTCAAGCCCGACACCGGCAAGGGTTTGGACCTGCTGCTCAAGGCGGCAGCGATGGGGCACACCTATGCCATGAACGATCTGGCCGCGATCTTCACTGAGGGCCGCAACGGCGTAACCGCTGACCCGGCCCGCGCTGTTGCCTTCCTGCAAGCCGGTGTCCAGCGGCAGGACATGTATTCCATGAACCTGCTCGGGCGCAATTACTTGTCCGGGCAGGGCGTGGACAAGGACCCCAAAACGGCGTTAGCGCTATTTCAGAAGGCAATCGATCTCGGTCAGCCGTATGCGCCCGGCAGCCTCGCACGCATGTATCGGGATGGTGTCGGTGTGGGACGGAGCCTCGCAGAAGCGCAAAGACTCTTCGAAATTGGGATCGCTCGGGGTGATCCGTCCGCAGCTTACGATCGCGCGGCCCTCGAAATGCAAAAGGGCGACAAGGCCGATCAGGCCCTTGCCGTGCGCTTCCTTGCGCTTGCCGCCGCACTTGACGTGCGCAAGGAACTGCCGGATGCCCAGAGGACGCTGGCAAAGTTCGGACCGAAGCCAAAAACAGCGGCGTTGAAGCAACTGCGACATGAACTGAAATCGAAGCTTCCCGGGTCCGGTTCACAAGACACTCAACTGGTTAACGCGGCCAGACGAGTCTGGGAAGAAGCCAATCCGCGTCGGGACTTGTTCTGACCAAGGAGGAGACAATGGCGAGCAGAGTATTGAAACACGCAATACTTGGAACAGCGTTATCCGGCTTCTTGGCGGGCCTCATGGGCTGCACTTCCCTGGTTCCGAGAGTTGAACCGACGCCGCTGGTCGAAACGCCCCAGCCGAAGATTCTCCGCCGGGTGCCTCCGCCGAAGGTCGTCAAGCCTGTTCGCAAACAAAAAACCGCGAAGAAAGTGATTATACCGGTTGAGGACGAGCCTGTTCCTGCGCCTGTCATTCCTTCTGGTGGCGGTGGCGGCGGCGGTGGAAGCGGGGGAGGCGGCTGGGGTTGATCAGGTCAGACTGAAGAAGGATTGCATGAGCTTGGCGTCCGATGGCGCTTTCTGATCCTGCCAGACTTGCCAGTCGTCATCGACATCCCGCCGAACACGACAAAAGACAGCAGGGAGAACCGGCCTCTGACGGAAATGGGTGAAGTCGTCCTCAGGCCTCGGTCAGGCAGGCGGCGAGGATTCAATAGCTGCCGCACCATGCCTTCCGGGACGAGGCTGACCCGCTAGTTTTGACGATGAGACGTGACTGCCTTCGTGAGGGAGTCACGCCGGCCGGGCGCAAGATCGTCATGCTGCAATACCGGACCAATGCCGGCGTCCGCCGTAAACCCTCGATCGGGAAGTCCGGTGATTTGACGGTCGAGCAAGCTCGAAAAATCTCCCAGGACTGGCTCCTTCCCTATTCGATCGTGGCGAACTTGAGCTTCGAGGCGAGGTCAGCCACTTCGACGAGAACGCCCGAAAGGGTATTTGGGGAACGCTGCTGGGCACTTACAATCGCAGCGGCCGGGTCAGACCGCTGGCTGTCTCAACACAAGCCGGGTTGACCTTGCAACTGCCAGCGCACCAAGGAGCGCCGTTAAAGGGAACAGCACCTCTTCCTGTAGATGACGGCCTGATGCGATCCTACCAGACTTGCCGATCATACCAATCGTCAATATCCTGCCGAACGCGGTCCCTTTCGATACCGTAGCGTTCCTGGATCTTGCCTTCGAGCTGATCGCGATTGCCAGCGATGCGATCAAGATCATCATCGGTAAGTTTGCCCCACTGTTCCTTGATCTTACCCTTGACCTGCTTCCAGTTTCCTTCGACGCGATTCCAGTCCATGACATATCCTCCATTGTTTTACACAAGGCGAAACGGTCGTCCGACCAGGGAGTTCCGGAAGGAAGATCTCTGATGTTCACGTCTCCAGTTGGGAAGGTGACGACGCCAATCAGGAGATGGTGGGCCTTTGGGGAGGCGTCGACCTCCCCGAGCGGAGCGTGACGCGCATGATCATCCATGTCGAAATGGCCGACCCAGGCTTCGAGCCGCTAGGCTCGCCCGCGGTAGCGACGTGCCGGATCCGAATACATGGGCTCATTCGATACCCTGCCTGGGAGCTGGCTCCGTGGCACGCGCGTCGCCACGATTGAACCGGAGGGGTCCGGCCGCGTTGTCTGGTGACTGGTACGGCGATTGTTGTAGATAGAAATGGCGAACACTGGCACAACGCGTGGACGCAACCAGGACCGGGCAAGGGTCGCTGGTGGGCAGGACCACGAAATGAAGTATGAGGCGAGCAAAACCGGCGCCAGCAAAGCTGACGTCAAGTCGGCGGTGAAGTCGGTCGCCAACAGTCGCAAGAAAGTCGACGACAAGCTGGGCAGGAAGTGAGGCTCGGCCGCACAGAAGCTGGCGAAGTTGCAATATCAAGAGCTCGAGGTTCAGCGCAGGGGACAGGCCACATTGCCTATGACCGGCTGCCGCGAGGTCCTCATGAGAGGGCGTGCACATGACCCGCATCGTTTGCCTGCAGGAATTGAAGACGTGGGAGGACAAGTTTCCTAACGATGGATCAGAGAGGCGGGTTACGGCGCGATCTGGCACGGCTAGAAATCCTACAACGGTGTGGCGATCCTGGCCCGAGGAATGGAACCTGTGGAACGCCGACGCGGCCCTGCCTGGCGATCCTGACGACACTCACAGCCGCTATATCGAGGCCGAGGTGGATGGGTCATTGTGGGCTGTCTCTATCTGCCCAATGGCAATCCAGCGCCTGGCCCAAAGTTCGACTACAAGCTGCGCTGGTTCGATCGTCTCATCAACTACGGCCAGCACTTGCTCGAAGTTGGGGCATCCAGTGTTCTCTGCGGCGACTATAACGTCGTTCCAACCAAATCGACGCCGTGGTGCCAAGGCGATGGCTGGGCGATGCGGTCTATTTCCCGGAATGCCGGCAGGCCTATGCTAAAATGCTCGAAGGTGGCTGGATCGATGCCGTCCGGCGCATCCATCCGGAGAAGGGCATCTACACCTATTGGAATTTCTCCTACTGGGGCGGCTACGATCGGAGTTTGGGCCTGCGAATGGACCATCTCCTTGTGAGCCCCTCCCTTTCCGACCGGCTGCGCAGTGCCGGCGTGGATGTCGACACGCGGGGCTGGGAGAAGCCAAGCGACCGTGCGCCGGCCTGGATCAAGCTCTATTGAACGGCGAGGAACACTGATGATTAACGAAATGAAAGGGTTGGCGCGCCGTTCCAGACCGGGAAGCTGTTGTCCAGCCGGGCGATGTCGCCTGCACGAGCGAACTCGAAGCGACGTTTGACGAGTATATTGTACCGGGTCGCGTCGGCGCGCAGCTAGGCTGCCTTCTTAAGCTCGGCCACCTGAACGCCCAGCCGGAACGCCTGACCATCTGCAAACGAGCGCGCGTAGCTCTCGGATGTAAAAGGGACGGTGGTCGTGGTGCCATTGACCGTCACGCGAACCGACCAGTCTTTGTCTCTGACGATTTCAACGGCATGTCGCTCATGCGGAGCCATGCATTCCTCCCAGAATCTTACGTTGAGGAGGGAGGATAGCGTCGCATCACTCGTTTGCATGCAAATAATCCGACACCGCGATGTCGAAATGTCAGAACGGCGCACAGCTAGGCGAACTTAAGTCGATGTCGTCGCCTTGAGCTGTTCAAGGTGGTCTCTTGGCGAAGTTAAAAAGTGCGGTGGCAGTCTCTTCAGCCGTCCAGCCTTGCTCGATGCAAGAGGACACCAGAGCCGTGAAAGCGTTTTCAAGGACGGCTGCGCAGTTCACGTCCTGTCCAGGCTGTCCTCGGCAAAGAGTGTGCGGTGCAACTTGTGCTGTTTGGGACATGAAAAATAACTGGCGAGTGCCAGAAAAATTCTGACTTTCATCTTGCCGTCGGTCAGCCGTAGTGAAGTTTCGGTTTGGGCTCGGTGCCGGTGAATTTGACGCCGATGCGGTCGTTGCGACGCCAGCGAACCTCCGATCGATAGGCAACTCCATCGACCGACACGTAGAGCAAGAAGCGATCGGGAACCCGGGCATCGGGCGCGACCTTCAGCTCAGCGCCCCTCATGCTGATTGGGCAAGGTGCAGCTGATCTCGGAATTCTGGATCCCGGTGATGATCGTCCCGCCCTTTAGCACACGTTGGCGGCGCTCGCGCCGATGCTCGTCGGAATTGTCATCAACTGGGTTCGCGGTGTTTGCCATCGATAAAATGTCAGATCAGCTGAATTCGCCCCTAGGTATACCGAACACAGGCGCGCAGCAATGGATGGGTCATGTTGCCCTATTACGTGACATTACAGGGCATGCTCAGGTGAATCTGTCGGGTCGCGCAGAAAAAGGCAATGATCTAGCAAAGGTCCCGCGTTTGCCGACATGCCGATCAACACGGTTTCCAAGCTTCTGGTCGACGCCGACCTACCTAAATGCTGACCTTCCGGCAGACAGGCCCAGTAGCCGTCGAACTCCACCTCGTGTATCCAGGCGTCGCCCTCGGGCGGCTTCTCGACCAAGGTCGGCATCAAGGCTCAATGAACTCCAGCCGGCTGGTGCCGGCGCCTGCCCACCTGCGCAAGGAACCGAGTCTGGATCGTGAGATCCGGCGGCTAGGGCAACGGAACATAATCAGATTACCAAATTAGCAATGATGCATGAGATGCCCTATAACTTGCGCAACCGGCGAACGACCCAATTGCCGGTAGTTAGCGCCAGCGGCCGCTGGTCACCCCCCGATTGGCTGCCGGGCCGTTCCTATCAAACCGCTACGCTCGATTGATCGGCTACTCGCGACTATCGAAAGCCACCAACAGGTCAAGGGCCGCAGCGACTTCGAGGATAGCCTCGGTTATAGGGTCGTCGCATACTGTCAAGGCGCAGACTGCCGAACGTGGTATAATGCGGCTTTGACCGAGACGGTGTCCCCCCGGTCCGCCCGGTTGAGGATTGCGGCAATCGCCTGTTCTAGAACGGGACCGACCCTTTGGACGATGCTCATCCACCTTCCCCCCCGGGAACGCTAGCGTCAAAAATAACGTGTTCGAGGCCGGAATGCAACCGACGGGCGAAATCGCGACTATTTTCGGTCTAATCGTTGCGCAAATCTGCAAAGGAGACCGAAGGCAAACATGCCGCAGCGGAGCCAACGGCGATGAATCGTCTCAAAAGGCTCATGGTTGTCAGAGTTACAAAAGTTGAACTTCATCGGAGAACACTCTTTCTGTCTGCGGGCCTGTTGGATTTACAGCGCACCCCGCGCATTTAGACAGGAGAAAGAAGATGAAACGCATCCTTTTGGCTTCGGCCGTGCTGGCGCTGTCGGCCGGGCTTTCCTTTGCCCAGACGACGAGCGGAACCTCAACGAGCGGAACCTCGACCACGACAACCATGCCCAGCACGACGGATCAGGGCACCGGCGCGACGAGCAGCGGCACCAACATGTCCGGCGATCAGGGCACCGACACGACCACCACCAGCGGCACCACGAATCCGAACTCGGCCAGGGACTGCGCGCCCGGCCAGCAGACTGGCAGCGCTCAGCAGGCGGCGCCTGGTCAGCAGGACACGGCAGCCAACACCGCCGCGCCGGGCCAGGTGAAAAAGACCGACGAAGGTTGCTGATTGGCACATCGGCACAGGTTGGAATCACCAGCATGTGGCTGGCCAGTCTCCCCGACCACCGCCTGGCTGGCGAGCAAGTTGCCGGCAGCCGAGCATCAGTCCAGGAACTCTGCGCGTGATTGAGCGGCTCAACGGCGAGATTAAGCGGCGGACCGAGGTCGTCGGCATCTTGCCCAACGACGCTATCGTCCACCTCGTACGCGCGCTCCTTCTTTGAGCAGAACGACGAATGGGCCGTCCAAGCCAGATACATGACACTGGAAACCATCAGCCAAATGAGCGATGATCCGCTCATCAGCCTGCCAGCGGTGGCACGCTGATCATCCCGGCCCCCATGCCGGAGAGCGCGGCGAGCAAGCCGTCAGCTCCACCACATCCTGGGACACGATCTGAAAATGGGTTTAGCCAAAGACTTGTCTAATGTTGCACTCACATTCAATTGTCCGGATTGCTCCTATCCGGCAGTAAGGAAAGGCTCTGCACTAAGAACGATCGCACACTTCAGATGCCACGGGTGCAACGCCAAGGTGCGGATCACTTATCAGCAGAAGCTAGCAATCTTCGAAAAGCACAGGCTATCGGCCGCCCAGGGGGCGTTGCGACATCTCAACTCTGCTTTGCGGTAAGCCTAGGCGGCTTTGCCCAAGGGTGAAGCGCGGCATGGCCGGTGTCGCCCTAATCCTGATCCCGGAAGTCCAGCAGCGAGGCGTTGCGTAGACCCTCTTCGCGGTGCACATGCTTACGCGGCCAATCAGCCCCGGCTTGACCCATTGGGTGGCTGGGCGCTTCATGCCCTTTGGCGGCGGCCCGGCATGCTCCTGGCGCCGCTTCCATAGCCGCTCGCGGGTCGCTCGGGTGCGCCCAACGCCGAGCAGCTGGCCGAATGCGGTCGCCGGACTTTGTGCCGGTCGGGGCTAAAGAGTGCCCATATCAAATGGAATGAAATCCTTAGTCGTTCCTTCATTCATCCTGGCTTAAATATTTCCATGGAATGGGGTGCCCGTATCTTGAGGCGGTTTGTTAGCCGTCTGCGACAAACAGGCGAGAGCGGCAACGTTGCTACTATTTTTGCTCTGTCTTTGCCGATTGTCGTCGGCGGTGCGGGCCTCGGTATCGAGACTTCCT
>NZ_JAMYPO010000062.1:0-28838 GCF_040320365.1 Mesorhizobium sp. M0701 | reverse complement strand
GCGCCCGGTTCGACAGAATCGAGGCCTACAGGACCGACTTCAGCCGTATGGACGCGCAGGGCGCTGTGTTTGCGAGCGCGGAAATACAGCGCTCGAATTTCCAGGACGCCAATCTGACCAATGTTGATTTCACAAAGGCAGAATTGGGGCGTGCGCAGTTCCATGACGCCGATATCAGCGGCAGCCGCTTCTCGTTTGCCAATCTCGCACGGGCGGACTTCCGGGGAGCGACGTTCACCGCGCCGATAGACTTTGACCGCGCCTTTTTCTTTCTGACCCGTATCGAGGGCGTCGACCTTTCCAATTCGGTGGGTCTGTCCCAGTGGCAGCTCAACATGGCTTGCGGAGACGCCCGGACCGAGTTGCCTTCTGGCTTGACGAGGCCTGAAGATTGGCCCTGTCAATTCCAGCAGGAATAGTTGTCGGCAAGCGAACTGCGGCAATGCTGCGCCCGACAGGATGAAACTGAGAACCCCTATGTCATCGTTTGCGCTATATAACTTTTGCGACAGCCGGGAGCGGATGAATGGAATCGGGCCGTATTTCTCCCACTACCCACGCGGTCCGAGGCGGCAGAAATGGGGCCGAGCAGACCGTCCGCTGCTAGGGTACCCAGCACGCGAGCGGACATGCGAGAGCTCGGTGCGAAGGTCCGGGATCAGGCCCATTGCGGACGTACGTGTTGGTTCGCCTGTTGGCGCTGAAGCGCCCATTTGGGCCGCTAGCCGCAAATGTGCGGCGGCTCAAAAAAGCCGATTGTCATGCGCCAGCGGAACGCTGTGACAAGCGAACACCAGCGCCGCCACCGTTCTCTGGAATGAATTCGATCCCGGCCGCTTCAGGCTCGCTGGGATGCAGCTGCCGAGGAGGCTGGTTACACCCCGCGCTCAAGGCCGAGTGCGAGGCTGGCGACCGGGCACAGGATCTGCTGGAAGCGTTCTCAACGACCCCCGCTACGACTCTCGCCGGTGTGGCGGGCAAGCTCGATGCCGTGTTGCGCGAGGGCGAAGCCTGGGAGGAATGCTCCGTGTTCCCTTGGCCGCAAATCCGCTCGGCGCTCAGCGATCTGGTGCTCATCGCCGAGCAGACGATGCCGGAACAGTTCATTCGCGGCGAGCAGCGTCGCAAGCTCGGCAAGCGGCGGGCTGGCTGCTGTTTCCGCGCCTGAAAGACGAAGAAGGAGGCGAGCTATGAAGCCCATCCAACCCAACTTCCGGCTTCAGCCGAGAACCCCTCAACTTGCGCGAAGCGTCTGCCTCACGTCACCCTTCAACCGCCAGGAATTGCCAGCACAGAGCACTCTTGCGGCATCTCACCATCCGGCGGTGAGCGATCCCGATCTGCTGGATGCCTTCAACCGCGATGCCGCCGTGCACAAATGGACCGTGGCCTGAAGCTGCAGAGGCAGCGACAGCCCTGTGGGGAAAGACAGCCGCAACCGCAATCGCCTGGGGCGCCGTGTCGGCGCGTTGCGACGGGCGGACACAGGAGTATCGATTCTGGTTTCGGGTATTCGCCCATCTTCAAGCGGGTTCGCCCAATGCCGTGGCGGAAGCAGCGTCCGGCAAGGCTCGTCCAGACTCTTCCCGATAGATGGGGAGATTATGTCCGGCAAGAGAACTGCCCGCTAGTCGAGACGAAGCCGGACCGAAGCCAGCCCGTCAAGGCCAGAGCCGCTTCGCGGTGGCGCGTGCCGCGCCAGCCTTGACCGGCAGTTTTCGGCCCGGCGGACGCTTTGGACGCAGGCAAGCCTCCGGCACGAGCGATGCCGCTCCAACCCTCAGGGTGCACTACTCCGGCAGTTCGTCGCCCTTGATCGGCACCTTCCCTTTGCCGGCCCGCTTCAGGATGTCCAGCGCCTTGGGGATGTCGGCACGGGCAGCGCGTTCCTGAAAGTAGCTTTCCGTGCGCAGCGCCGAAAGCTTCTCGGCGACTGCCACATTGATGAACTGATTGAGCGGCACGCCTTCGCTCTCCGCCACCTTGCGCGCTTCATCGAGAAGCGAGAGCTGAAGCCGCAGTGCGAAATTGCTTCTCCTCATGTCTTTCTCTCCAATCGTCTCAGCGCCTCACCAGGCGACAGGACCATGATACCGAAGCGCTCGGCCACCTTGCCGAAGTCGCGTAGGTTGAACGTCACTATAGCATCCGCCCGTCCGTTGACCGCCGCTTCCAGCACCATGTCGTCGTCCGGGTCGCGAACGGCGGGTCGCCAGAGGAAGACAAGGCGAACGGGCTCGGCGACGGCCGCCACGGCATCTAGCAACGCGTTCACATCCTCAGCCGACAGGCCGGAAGCCTCAAGGTGCTCGGGCCTTGTCATGACCGCCTGGTACTCGATCATCAACGTCACCGAAGCGATGAGCGTCAGCCGGCGTTCCAAAGCCGCCACCAACAGTTGGCGCGAGGCTCCAGCGTCACTTCGGATCGCCGCCACCATGGTCGCCGTATCGAGAAGCAGTCTCATGCAAGCATATTGGATATCGCGTGCGATATTGCAATAGGCTCAAGCTTTGACAATTTGGCTTGGTTTCGGAATTCCCAAATCGCAGCGCGCAAGTATTTGCACGCCACCGTACGGACCGCGCTGCAACTGAACTTGTCTTGCCGATCATCACGCCGCTCAATGCCCTTGATCTACACAGAAGAGCGAGCATGCCATGGTGGACGAGGCCAAACCTGGGAACGACAGCGCAAGCCATGATTACAGTGCTGACACGTCGGCACCAGACATGGCTGAACGAGCCGTCCTGTCGATCGCCCGTTTGTTGGGTCGGCGGGTTGCTCGGGAGCATTTCGAGGAATTGCCGGCGGCCAACGACAACAAAGTTCATCCTCCTGAGAAAGCACCGTCAGAAGGGGAGGGTGGGGATGGCGGCGGCGGACATTAGCAACAGAGGCATAGGAGCGGTCCATGACCCGTGTCGCGCTGTATGCTCGTTACTCATCCGACAACCAGCGCGAAGCCTCTATCGAGGATCAGCTGCGGCTTTGCCGAGAGCTCGCGGCCAGGGAGAAGTGGACTGTCGTTGGAACCTATGCCGATGCCGCCCTATCCGGCTCAAGCATCATCCGTCGACCAGACATCCAGCGGCTTCCCGCCGATGCTCAAAGCGGGCAATTTGAGATCGTTCTAACCGAGGCACTCGATCGCTTGTCACGCGACCAGGAAGACGTTGCCGGCCTCTTCAAGCGGCTGCGCTTTGCCGGTGTCAAGATCGTCACTCTCTCTGAGGGCGCCGTGGACGAACTGCACGTGGGCCTGAAAGGAACGATGAACGCGTTGTTCCTACGCGACCTAGCCGCCAAGATCAGGCGGGGCCAAAGCGGCCGCATATTGAACGGCTACAACGCCGGCGGCCTCTCCTACGGCTATCGCGTGGTCAAAAAACTCGATGAACGCGGCGAACCGATCCGCGGTCTGCGCGAGATCGATGAGGATCAAGCCGAGGTCGTGCGTCGGATTTTTCGGGAATTCGCGGCTGGTCAATCGGCGGGTACGATAGCTGCAGGCCTCAACAGGGAAGGTATCCCATCACCCTTTGGGGGTGCGTGGGGCGCCTCGACCATCAATGGCAATCTCAAGCGGAGAAGCGGCTTTCTCTACAACGAAGCCTATATCGGGCTGCTCGTCTTCAATCGTCTTCAAATGCGCAAGGATCCCGAGACTGGGAAGCGCATCTCGCGGCCGAATCTGCCGGAAACCTGGCAGGTCGTTGAAGTGCCGCATCTGCGTATCATCGACGATGAGCTATGGGATGCAGTGCAAGCCCGCAAGAAGCTTTATGGAGGCATGAAACTCCATCACCGCCGACGGCCGAAGCACATGTTCTCGGGGCTCGTGCGGTGCGGCTGCTGTGGCGCTTCCTATACGGTGAAGAACAGGAACCAGCTTGCTTGTGCCGCGCACCGTGAGAAAGGCACTTGTACCAATAACAGAACGATCCGTGTTGGCGAGCTTGAGAAGCGTGTGCTGGAAGGCATCCAGCGGCGCTTGCTGGCGCCAGATGCCATTGCGGGCTTCCTTGCTGAATATCATGCTGAGCATAAGCGACTGAACGCCATGAACCGCGAGCGGCAAAGGGAAGTCGAAAGGCGGCATGCCGGCATCGACAGGCAGATCGCTAACATCGTCGATGCCATCGCTGAAGGTGTCGCGACGACCAGCATGAAATCGAAGCTACTGGACCTCGAGCGCGAAAAGGAGACTCTAGCCCGAGAGCTTCAGGCGATGGCGGCCGCGGAAAGCATTGTGGAGTTTCATCCGGCTGCGGTAACGGTTTACCGTCGGCAAGTATCCGAGCTCCAGGACGCGTTGCAATCCGACGAGTGTGAGCGGCACGAGGCGGCGAGGATCATCCGCTCACTGGTCACGGGGATCGAGATCATTCCGACGGAGGGTAGGGGACAGGTTGAGCTGAAAGTTCGCGGTGCGCTGGCGGAGCTTCTCAACCTGCCAAATCGTAAACCAGGAACAGCGCCTAGCGCTGCAGTGATGGTACCGGGAGAGCGCTGCCGCCTTCCCCACACTCATCGAACTCCCAGTTCCAATTTCGCTGCTGCGGCTGAGCGAGGCGCGCTATCCTAATTGCGGCCTGGCGGGTGACGGCATGGGGCCCAGAAGCCGACGTTCACGAAAGTGAAGTCAAGTTTGGACAGCCCCATCAATTTCCAATGCGATACGCATCAGCTGCTCGATAAAGTCGCTAACTACTCTCGATGGACGTCGGTTGGGTGGCAACAACAGAAGGGTTCGGAAGGAGATTCCCGGGAGAAATGGACGGAGGCTGAGGTTTCCGTTGAGATAGGGAAGGGCAGTTAAAGGATTGACCATTCCGCATCCAAGCCCCGCATTGACCATCGAGCAGATGGTGGTGGAATAGGGGGTTTCTAGAACCACTTTGGGCTTGATGCCGTGATCAGCGAAGATGGCCTCTGCTTCCCGTCTCGTAGTGTCCTCCGGAGCCAACGCGATGAAGGCCTGCCCATGGAGATCGGCGGGACGGATCACTTCCCTCTCCTCTAGCGGATGGCCCTTGGGCATGGCGATCGCGACCCGGTAGTTCCGGAATGGGTGGGCTTCGACGCCCGCAAGATCGATCTCGTCCGCCGCCAGGCCGACGTCGAACTGGCCGGAGGCGACGAGTTCTTTGACTTCCGAGGATAGCCTTGCCTGAAAGGTGATCGCAACGTCAGGGTGACGGTGTTGAAATGCCTTTAATGCCTTTGGCATTACATTCGTACTTAATGCGGAGAGACTTGCGATCCGGATTTCCCCCGAACCGAAGTCGCGAATCCGCGCCGCGGCCCCTTTCAAATGGATGAGGCCGGAGAATGAGGTCTCCACTTCCCTGAAAAACAGGTTGCCTTCTGCCGTCGGCGACATCCGTCCTTTGATGCGGTGGAAGAGCGCGAAACCGATGTCGCGCTCCAGTTCTTGGACGGCCTTGCTCACCGCAGGTTGTGAGATGCGTAGTATCTCCGCGGCGCGTGAGGCGGTTCCAATCGTCATCACGGCGTGGAAGACCTCGATCTGGCGAAGATTCATGGCGCACCTATAACCTGAGAGAATAGCACATCCCGATCTTGATATTGGACGGAATAGGTTTTGTCATGCTGTAACTGTCTCCAACACATGAGGAGCAAGCATGAACGATCTCACCCAATGCGTTGTGACCCCCAAAGTCAAAACAGACGGCTTCGAGGCTCTGGGTGCAGCCGTCCATCGGGCTTCGACGATCGTATTCGCGGATGCCGCAGCCTACGCCACTCGCGGCCAGCGAGGGCCTGACGGCTATTCCTACGGCCTCTACGGCACCCCGACGACGCGTACACTGGAGCAAAAGATCACTCAGCTCGAGCAGGGTCACCGGACGCTTCTCGCGCCATCGGGCCAGGCCGCAAACGCAATCGCAATGCTCGCCGTCCTCAATGCCGGAGACAAGGTACTGGTGGCGGACACGGCCTATCCCCCGGTCCGTGATTTTGTGAACACCGATCTGGCAAAGTTTGGCGTCCGAGCGGAGTACTACGATCCCACTTCGCCCGAGGGGCTCGAACGTCGGATCAACGGGAACACGAAACTGGTGTGGTGCGAGTCCCCCGGTTCGACGACCATGGAAGTCCAGGATCTGCCGCGGATTGCCGAGATCGCGCATCGGCACGGCGCGCTCGTCGGATTCGACAACACCTGGGCGACCCCTCTTAACTTCAAGCCCCTCGTACATGGGGCCGACATCGTGACCGAAGCGCTCACCAAATATATCTCGGGCCATTCCGACGTGCTGATGGGATCGATCACGGTGGCTTCCGAGCAGCTTTTCAACGCGCTCAAGGCGACTATGGGGCGCGCCGGGATCGGCGTTTCCCCCGACGACGCCTCTTTGGTGTTGCGGGGCATGGAGACTCTTGGCGTGCGAATGAAACACGCGCACGACGGCGCGACGGCGATGATCAACTGGTTCCGCGGCCACCCAGCCGTCGAGCGTGTGCTCTACCCCGCCCTGCCGTCTTGTCCCGGGCACGAATTCTGGAAGCGCGACTTCCTCGGCGCGAGCGGAGTGTTCAGCGTGGAATTGGTTCCCGAAGCACTGCTGCACGTGCCGGAGGCGCTCAATACGCTAGAGACGTTCGCCATCGGCGCCTCGTGGGGTGGGACACGCAGCCTCGTTGCCCCCATGCCCGTGAAGAGCAACCGCTCCGCGACGACCTGGAGTGGGCAGGACCTCCTTCTGCGGTTCAGCGTGGGGTTGGAATCGCACGACGATCTCATGGCCGATCTCGAGAAAATGTTGGCCCAAATCCAAGCACGGATCGACGACGAGCGGTTCGGCAAAGAAAACATCCGGCAATCAATGCTGTGAGTGAACACAAAAAGGGGAATGACAATGAACAACAACAACGAATTCATGCGAATAGACAGGCGCTCCTTCCTGGCGGGCGTCTCAAAACTGCTGGGAGTTTCGGCGCTATCCTCCATCCTGCCGTCAATCGTTGCGGCATCAGAGGTTAAGGACACGCTTCGCATCGCGATCGCCAAGCCCGCCGGGGATATCAATCCTCACAAATACACCGGCCTGTGGGGCGTTCAGGACCTCGTTTTCGAGCCGCTGGTTAAATACGGCCATGACGGTAAGATCGAGCCAGGGCTGGCGACCGAATGGTCGGTCGAAGACGGGGGCAGGCTGCTTAAGCTCACGTTGCGCAAGGGCGTGACTTTCCACGACGGCACTCCGTTCGACGCCGCGGCGGTGGAATGGAACCTGAAGAGGTGGATCGGACTCGAAGCGAACAACTGGATGAATTCGTCCCGGCTTTACGCCGGAACGGACATCGTCGACGACGATCACGTCAACGTCCGGTTCAAGGAACCGGTCCTCGGCCTGCTCCAGGAGTTCGCTTACGTCCGGCCAGTCAGGCTCCTCAGCCCCAAGTCGGTCTCTGGGGACGGTAGCTATAAGGCACCCGTCGGCACGGGACCGTGGCATCAAGCGACTGCCGGGAATGAGGGCAGTGCCTTCGAGCGCTTCGACGCCTACTGGGGTGACAAACCCTCTTTCAAATATCTTGAGGTAAAAGTCCTTCCGGACTCGCGCGGCCGCATGGCAGCGTTGCGCGCGGGCGACGTGGATCTGATCGGCGGAGCGTTTGTGTCGCCTTTGACCGCAACGGAAGCAGAGACGCTGAAGGGAGCGGGCATCGACGTCGTCATCGATCCCGGCACCACCACAATGATTATGGCCTTCAACACTTCCCGCGTCGAAGCGCTGAGGGACCCGAAAGTCCGCAAGGCGATCAACCTCGGCATCGACCGGGCTGCGATCTCGCAAGTGCTTTACCGCGGTCTGGCGACCTCCACTGGCAACCTGTTCTCCGAAACCGTTCCGTATTCGGGGAAGCGCTTCGATGTGCCTAGGCGGGATACCGAGACCGCAAAGTCGCTGCTCGAGGAGGCAGGCTGGGTCGGGGGGCCTGTCAGGCAGAAGGACGGCAAGGACCTTGCCATTGAACTGGTCGTTAGCGAGGAGCAAGTACCGGGGTCCCGATCCGTCGCGGAAGTGATCCAGTCCGAGCTCCAGGAGATTGGCGTCACGCTCACGATCCGCTCGGTGGATCATGCGTCGCGGCACAGCGACATTCCGGAGCGCAAGTTCGATCTCGCTTTCTTCCAGACGTTCGGCGCGCCATACGAACCTTTCGGGACTGTGGTGGGCCTGTTCCTATCCACCTATGACAACGGCGTGGACGGCAAGCTCTTCATCGACCCCGAGCACCTCGATCCGTTGGTGCTCGCCGCGATGTCCGCGCCCGAAGGCGAGATGGAAGCAGCTCTACAGAAGGTCTATGACTGGCTGCACGACAACGACGCCATCGCGCCGCTGCTCTTCGTTCCGGGCATATGGGCGCATGCCGCTCGGGTGAAGGGCTTCCAGAGCCCCGCGACCGAGTACGACATGCCCTACGAGAATATCACACTGGCGGAGTAGGATACGGCCGTGTTCGCCTTCATCGCTAAAAGGGCCCGCAACGCAGTCTTGTTGCTGTTTCTGGCGTCCGTTCTATGCTTCGCGCTCGTGGTATCCGCTCCGGGCAACGTGGCGATACTCATCGCCGAGCTGCGGACGCCGACGGCCACCAAAGCCGATATCGCCAAGGTCGAGGAGGAATTGGGGCTCAACAAGCCGCTTCTCGAACGCTACGGCTTCTGGCTGAACGGAGCGATCCACGGCGACTTCGGCATTTCCTACAAGACGGGCGAGGCGGTCGGCGCGTCCCTCAAGAGCCGCCTTGCCGCGACCGCCACCCTCGTTGCGGGCGGAGCGGTCGTGGCTTTCTTGCTGAGCCTGTTCGTCGGCTTCGTAGGCGCGCTCTGGGCACATAGGGCGCCAGACGTGGTCACCCGAGGGAGCGCTCTTCTGGGCGCTTCGACTCCGTCCTTCTTCGTCGGAGCACTGCTGGTCTACGCCTTTTCGGTCACGTGGCACGTCTTTCCGACCTTCGGGTTTGCCGGACCCGTCAGTTGGGTGCTTCCATGGCTCACTCTGGGATTTCTTCCCGCAGCAGTTCTGAGCCGCGTCGTCCGAGTTGGCTTCGAGGAGGCGATGGCCAAACCCTATGTCCTAACGGCCATGAGCAAAGGACTGTCAAGGACGAGTATTCTGGTTCGCGACGCGATCCCGAACATCGCGCCGACGTACTTGAACGCCTTGGGAACGCAGATCGGGACGATGGTCGTGGGCGCGGTCGTTGTCGAACCTCTGTTCGCTTGGCAGGGCATCGGCGACCTCTTCCTGACCGGGGTGAGATTCCGCGACTTCATGGTCGTGCAGGCCTGCCTTCTGGTCTTCATCACGTTCTTCATCATCCTGAACGTCGTGGTCGACATCTGCATTACGCTGACCGATCCGCGCCTTAGACTTCAAAGGAGCTGAACATGCAGCCAGTCAGACCACTCCTGAAGGCCATTGGCGCCTTCCCGCGCTCGGCGGTATTTACTATCGGCGCGTTCGTTCTGTTGGGACTGCTCGCACCCTACATCGCGCCACATGATCCCAATGCGCAAGACCTGCTGATCGCTGGCCAGGGCCCGACGCTCGCCCATCCCTTCGGAGTCGACCATCTCGGGCGCGATACATTGAGCAGGTTGATTGTGGCGGCTCGGACGTCGCTGGTCGGAGTCTGTCTCGTCCTTGTGTGCGCGCACGCCATCGGCATCGCCATCGGCACGATTGCCGGATACCGGCGGGGCTGGACGGACGAACTGCTGATGCGCATCGTTGACGTCGGCCAGGCAATCCCCAGCCTCATCGTCTCACTTGCGGTGATCGGCATTGCCGGAGTCAGCTACTGGAACATGATCCTCGCGCTCGCGCTCGCCTGGTGGCCGGGTAGCGCCCGCATTAGCCGGGCCGTGGCTGTCAACACCATGAACAAGCCCCACATGGAGGCCCTAAGAGTATTGGGCGCAAGTCCCGTTCGCATTTACTTTGTCCATCTTCTTCCCACGACGATCGGGGCGGTGCTCGTATATGCCACGGCCGACGCCGGAGCAGTCGCGCTCGCAATCGCAACGTTGAGCTTCCTCGGGCTGGGCATCCAGCCGCCGACGCCTGAATGGGGACAGATGTTGGTCGACGCGCTTCCATATCTCGAGTCCGATCCGCGCCAGGTCATCCTGCCGGGACTGACCCTGACTTTAGCTGTCATCGGATTCAACATCCTCGGTGAAGCGGTCGCCCTCAACAGAGTTCCGAAGCCGCTGACCTCCCGGATGCTCGCGGCCCGCCGCCGGGTAACCGCATTCTGGGCCAAGGAGGCACGGCCATGAGTTCTGAACCGATACTCCGCGTCAAAGATCTGACCATAGACCTGCTGACGGCGCATACCGTGGTCCGCCCAGTCGACGGAGTAGCCTATGAACTGAGCCGCCGAGAGACCCTCGCGATTGTGGGAGAAAGCGGTAGCGGCAAAACGGTCACCTGCTTTGCGCCTCTCGGCCTGATGCCCGTGGGCGTCCAGGCGGATATATCGGGCACCATTTTGTTCGACAGCCGCCAGCTCGTCGGATCGGACAATGAAACGCTTCGCAGCCTGCGCGGAAAATCCATTGGCTTCATTTTCCAGGACCCGATGAGCGCGCTCAATCCCGCCCGCCGGGTCGGACGGCAGATAGCCGAAGTAGCCGAGCTTCACCTCGGCATGACCGCAAGAGCTGCGGAAACCCGGGCGCTTGAACTTATCAAGATGGTCGGGATGTCCGACCCCGAAATACGCCTCAAGCAGTATCCCCATGAGCTTTCGGGCGGTCTCCGACAGCGTGTCATGATCGCAATCGCCATTGCCGCCGAGCCGACACTTCTCGTAGCCGACGAGCCGACCACCGCGCTCGACGTGACGGTCCAGGCGCAAATCCTCCGACTGCTGAAGGAAATCCAGTCCAGAATGGACATGGCCATGATCTTGATCACGCATGACATGGGTGTCGTGGCGGGCTCGGCCGACCGCGTAATGGTGATGTACGCGGGGCGCCACGTCGAAACCGGACCGACCGAGCGTGTACTCTCCCAGCCGCAGCATCCCTATACGATGGGCCTCATCGACGCAATTCCGAGGAAACAGGACGCAATCGGATCGCGTTTCCGTGGATTGCCGGGCGTTCCGCCCATCCTTGGCGCGCCGATCACAGGGTGCGCTTTCATGCCCCGCTGCGGATACGCTGTGGATGCCTGCGGCGAGCGGCGACCGCCGTTCTTGCCGACGGCAGTTCCGGGTGTGTCAGCCGCCTGTCCCGTTCTGAATATTCGGGCGAAGGAGTGCGCATAATGAGCGCGGTACTCGAAGTCGAGCATCTGGTCACCAGCTTTCCAAGCGCCAAACGTGGCCAAACGATCAAAGCGGTAAACGACGTCTCAATCCACCTCAATCAAGGCGAGATCGTCGGCTTGGTGGGGGAGTCTGGCTGCGGCAAGTCCACGCTCGGCCGTTCGATCGTCGGCTTGGAAAAACCCCAATCCGGACGTGTCGTTTTTGATGGCATCGACCTCGGCTCCTTGAGTGGACGCCGTCTGCGGGAAGCGCGTCGGGCAGTTCAGTACGTGTTCCAGGACCCCTATGCATCGCTGAATGATCGCCAAACTGTGGGCGAAGCCATAAACGAAGCCCTCATAATTGCAGGTTTGCGTTCGCAAACGGAACGCGAGGGGAGGATCGCTGAGCTCCTCAACCAAGTCGGTCTGGCGACGACGGTCCGGGACAGATTCACCCGTGAACTCTCAGGCGGCCAGAGGCAACGCATCGCGATCGCGCGCTCGCTGGCCGTAGAGCCGCGGGTTTTAATCTGCGACGAACCGGTCAGCGCGCTAGACTTGTCTATACGGGCGCAGGTCATGAACCTATTCCTCGACCTCAGAGAGAAGCTCGGCGTGTCCTGCCTCTTCATCGCGCATGACCTCGCGCTTGTCCGGCAGGCGGCGAGCCGGGTCTACGTGATGTATCTCGGCAAGGTGGTGGAAAGCGGTAGCTCGGAAGAGGTCTACCGGAATCCGAGCCATCCCTACACCCAACTCCTTCTCGCGTCTGTCCCCGAGGCTGATCCTGCCACCGAACGTCGGCGCAACCCTCCGTTGATCACGGGCGAAATCCCAAGTCCGACGAATCCGCCCTCCGGCTGTTTCTTCAGGACGCGGTGTCCCCTTTCAGTGGAAGCTTGTGCGGAGGCTGAGCCTGTGTCGCAAGAAGTAAGCTCAATGCACAAGGCGGCGTGCAGGTTCGCCGGCGACCTATTCGCGAAGCGGGTCTCGGCCGCATGATTAAACGTCAGATCTAGCTGAGCGTGCGGGACCTGATGCGTTGCGCATTCTGGTGGCGAAGCAGAGATTTGCGCTCCTTCCTTCCGGTACCGGGCCGGCAGTGAGTGGGAAAGCGCTCTGTCGGCAGCCCTGGTTACTCAGGCGGGCCGAGAGGAACCTCTTGCCGGTTATTATTCCGCTTCTTGTAGCGTTGGCTTAAGTGCCTGCCATTGCTCGTGAGACATGGTTGGCAGGTCAAACTGGTGACCGCGCTCAGACAGATATGAGATTCTTGCAGTTGAGGAGGGGTTCTCCGTAACTCGGGTTGCGAAGCTCGAATCATAGGAGAACCCCATGCAGGTTTTTGGCCTGCCCGGTATATTATACGCAACGCCGGCCGGGCGTCGCGGCTTCTCGGCGCGAAGACCCCAACTATCGAAGCAGAGAGAAGACGCGACGCGGTGGCGCGATGGCGGCGCGCGATGCGGGACGGACTGGATGCCGGGCAGGCAGCGCGGGCCGTCGGAGTGCCGCGTTCGACCCTCTATCGCTGGGAAAGCGCATTGAGGCCGACCGCCGCCGCATCATCCTCGCAGGCGACCCGCCGAGCCCGAGCAATCCACCGCCGGGCTGCCGGTTCAACACGCGCTGTCCGGTGGCGATGGATATCTGCCGGTTGGACGAGCCCCAACTGCGTCCCGTTCCTCATGGCGGCGTCGCCGCCTGCCATCTGGCTGAGAGTGATCACCGCCCGGTGATCTGACAACGAATGGCAGTTGGTCTTCCGAGAATAACGTTAAGCGCCGTCTGCCAGCGTCTGATCTCGCTGCGACGGGATTAGATTGGCCTACCACCACCCTCGCAAGGCGGGGAGACCGGAGCGGACGCGCGATTCGCGTCCGGGTGTGAAAGGTGAACTCCTGCGTGTCCAACAAGCCGTAGCGAGACGCGATGTCGTAATAGCAAGCGGCCTCAACGCTGGCGGCGGCCTCTGCTCCACCGATGCAGGCCACCGAGCAATCCGATCTTGAAGATTACGAAAAGGGCCACGAGTGCAATCACTGTGTAAGAGATCGGATTTGAGGCGTCGCTTAGACCGCGCCACGATAGCCACCAGGGCGCGCCTGCGTGCATGGCGATCAGCGCGACGATGCCTAGCACCAGGCCTATGGTGTGCAGGTGGCTCATGGCTGCAGGCCGTGCCGGGCCTGAGGGTTCTTCCGTGCCGAGAGCGACAAACCTATCGCGAATACGGGCAACGTCGGCGGCCGCCGTGGCTAGCACGAACTGCAGGTTCTTCGTGCCAACCGCGCCGCTAGCGACGATGTTGAGACCCGAGTCCCGGAATTCCGTTATGATGTCGTCGACTGTGCTGACGCCGTGATGGTGGAAGCGATCGATGAAGCCTCCATCCTGTGGCGCTTGCACGAAGTCGACGGCGAGTACGCGACCGGATGGCTTCAGGACTCTGTGTATCTCATGAGCCATCTGATTACGTCCATCGGCAGAAAGATGATGGAGCATCAGCGTCGTCGTTACGACATCGAATTCGGCATCCCGGAACGGTAATGCCTGGGCGGCGGCCTTTTCAAAGGTGACCTTCAGACCGACTCTTCGAGCCTTCGCACCCGCCCTGGTGATCATTTCCGGTGACGCATCGATCCCGTGCACGGTGCCCGTCGGCCCGACCTGCTGCTTGGCAAGTATAGCGAGCGTTCCCGTCCCGCACCCTATATCGAGGACGGACTCTCCAGGTTCGAGCTGCGTCAACCGGAGGATCTTTTCGCGAAAGGCGCGTTCGCGGCCTAAGGTGAACAGCCAAGTCATCAGATCGTAGCGTGCTGCCCAATGTATGATGCGGCCGGGCGCGCCGGCTCCGCTGTTGTTATGCCCATGTTTTCTCATCAGAGACTCCTTGGCCACTCTCGCCGGTTGATGGACATCATGTTCGGAAACTGACATGATATCCGGGAACGCGTCAACGACCATTCGCGGCAGAATGTCCGGTACCGCACGGTCCTCTGCCATCTGACCGGAAAAGCTCATGGTAACGGAAAAGACGATAGACCGCCGTGTCGCCCGGACCCGGTCGACTCTTCACCATGCGCTGATCACTTTGATCCTGAGAAAGGGATATGAAGCAATTACCGTCGAGGACATCTGCAATGAGGCAAACATCGGCCGATCGACCTTTTACGCGCACTTCACCAGCAAGGACGACCTCAAGCGCAGCGGCCTGGACGATCATCTGCGCGCCATGCTGGTCGAACGCCAGCGGCATGCGCTTGCAGCGCCAGGCGAGCTGAAAGATCGCAGCTTGGGGTTCGTGCTCGGTATGTTCGAGCACGCGCGTGAACATATAGATCTCTACCGAGCTCTGGCCGGGGGCCGCGGTGGGACTATTGTGCTCGGCAGCATCCGCGAGATTCTATGCGATCTCGTGCGCGCGGAGCTTGCCGCAAAGAAGGACAGGAAGCTCCCCGATGTCGTGCCGAACGAACTGATCGTCCAGTTCGTCGTGGGTGCCTTTCTGTCGGTGCTGATCTGGTGGCTCGACGGCGGCGCCAAATTGCCGCCGCAACAAGTCGACCAGATCTTCCGGCGTCTGGCCACCGAGGGCGTCCCGTCGGCTTAGATATCAGGCCGAAGAACTGTGAAGCAGTCAGTTGCAGTGCCGGCGTTGCCAATTCACCAACCACCGGCTTTGTTCGACGCATGTCCTTGAGGTCGCGATACACCGCCGTGAGGTCTGTCGACCAACGCCTCCGATACGTGGCTTGCGGCCGTCAGACGGCCGTCGGCGTGGACAGCAGCCACAGCCCGAAAACCGTATATCCGACCATAAAAACGGTCAGCGGAAATTGGCTGAGCGCCGCGCGGCTGCGCGCCGGATGCAAACGGAACGCCAGCCCATGCGCGACCAGAACGGCAAGTATATGGCCGCCGATGATCGCCGCCGCCTGAAAGTTCCAGATGATCCACGCTGCATCGGAGCCCATGATCACTCCCGCCCCGACATTCATGTGCGCCGTGCCGAATAGGTTCCATCCCCGATCAAACGGATCCGAAATAGCGACGAGCGCATTCTGGCCGTTCACCAGGAGGGCCGTCAGATAGTGGGAAAAATGATAGGCGAGCGCGATCGGGACGATCGACCAGACAAGGAGCCCGACCGCTTTTCCGAAAGAGATGCTCCCGGCCAACCGCTCACCGACAAACACTGCGGCGAAGAACACGGCGACAAGTGCGATAAACATCAGCACAAGACCGGCGCTGTTGATTCCGACTAATGCCGAGCGCCCCGGAAATTCGAGCGGATTGACACCATTCGCGCCCAGCCAAGAGAAGGTCTTCGACAGACCGTCGAAGGACACCGAGCTCAACGTCAGCAACAGAAAGAGCATACCGCTCGCCGGCAAGGCTTGCGCGCTCCACAATTTCGCTCCAGGCCAGCAGAGTGAGAGGGCGCGCCCCCCGCTTGGGTGGTCCGGCGTCGTTTCGACGATGGCGAAGCGTGACACCATGCGGAAGAACGCGGACAGAAACTCGCCGCGCCGGCTCCAGCCTTCGTAGCCGAAGATGATCATGCAGACGAAGGTCGAGAGCCAGTAGGCCATGAGAGCGAACGCAAGCCGCGCCGGATCTTCGGGCGCCGGATAGATCAGCTCGAACCAGGCGAAGCTTGCAAACAAAATCAACGCCGGCCAGTAAGCCAGTCCTTGTGGCATTGTGCGATCGCGGAATGCCGGGAAGACGCTGGAGAAAATGCGCCACGGCCCGTACCACGGGTTTGTCCACGACCAAACATTGCCGAATACGCCCTGAAGCAATGTCAGTCCGACCCAGACCAGCGTCCACACCGTTAGCGGAAGTGGATTCGACAGCGGATCTCGGCTGCCGAGAATTCCCGCCGCCACGAGTATGGCGAGAACCGCGAAGGCGAGCGTGCTGATCCAAATGCGCGCGGCGTCGCCGAATTGACCAATTGGCAGGCGGGATGCCGAAATGCGTTCGAGCAGCCTGGGCGGGAGGACAGCCAGAACCAGAAAACTCGCGGCTACGGCCACCGCCCCGCCCACGACATAATATCCGGTCGGCAGGAGCATGACATAGCCGCGCTCGGAAGCATGGGCAAAGGCTGGGGTTGTGAAATGCGGCACGAGGGCAGCAGCTGATAATGCGATGCCCAACGCTCTCGCAGAGATGCTTTTATGTTCGCTGTCCGCCGCCATCCATCCGTCTTGCCACATGGCATTTGCGAAGGAAAGCGGACTACTGCTCGCGCAAGTGGAGGTGCCAAAGTGGGTGCCCGACTTCGTGCTAGCCCCCAAAGCCCGCTTGGTGAACAGGCCATATGATGCAGCTACGACTTCGAGTCGAGAGTTGCGTTGTGGACGACGTTCTCGTCCTCTGCCGTCTGCTGCAATACGTGGCAGCTGTGCCTGCGCCGGCCGGCGGCGCATTATCGTCGAAACAGGACCGGAGCGCCCACCGCCAGGCGCCCGGATCGTCGACGTGCAGAAGTTGTGGGCCGAACATCTACCAATGGCCGGAACTCGCGGCGCTGTCGATCCTGTTTCGCGAACGCCTGGTGTATTCCTTCGAGAGTCGGCCGCGCTTGTTCGACATTATCTCGCGCAGCATCGAAGGCGTCGCCGGCCTGATCCTGGGCCGGCGTCGCGGTCTGGCAGGTCGCTGCGCGCTGACCAGGCCCCGGATGGATTTCTGATTTGCGTCTGCCCATCCGGCCGGCGCATGGGCTGGCGGGAGAGGTTCGCTAGTTCAGGATCTGGGCAAGAAACAGTTTGCTGCGCTGGTGACGCGGATGCGAGAAGAATTCGGAGGGCGTGTTCATCTCGACGATCTCGCCCTGGTCCATGAAGACGACGCGGTCGGCGACCTGGCGGGCAAATCCCATCTCGTGCGTGACGCACAGCATCGTCATGCCATCGTCGGCCAGCGCGACCATGGTGTCGAGCACTTCCTTGACCATTTCAGGATCGAGGGCGGAGGTCGGTTCGTCAAAGAGCATGATCTTCGGGCTCATACAGAGCGCACGGGCGATGGCGACGCGCTGCTGCTGGCCGCCGGACAACTGGCCGGGATATTTATGCGCCTGGTCCGGGATCTTCACCCGCTCCAGATAGTGCATGGCGGTCTGCTCGGCTTGCCCGCGCCGCATCCTGCGCACCCAGATCGGCGCCAGTGTCAGGTTTTCCAGAATGGTCAAATGCGGGAACAGGTTGAAGTGCTGGAACACCATGCCGATGTCACTGCGGATTACGTCGATCTGCTTCAAATCGTTGCTGAGTTCGACGCCTTCGACGACGATCTGCCCCTGCTGATGCTCCTCCAGCCGGTTGATGCAGCGGATCATCGTCGACTTGCCCGAGCCGGACGGACCGCAGATCACCAGCTTCTCGCCGCGATGGACGGTCAGGTTGATATTCTTCAGCACATGGAAGTTTCCGTACCACTTATTCATGCCGGTCATTTGGATAGCGGGCGGAGCGCTGGGATCGGTCATGGACGGAGCGCGCGTTGGGGCGGACGATAACATCAAGGCATTTCCTAGTGAGCGGTCGGGCCGCGCCGCTCCAGGAAGTCGGCGAAGCGGGCGAACGAGAAGGAGAGCGCGAAGAAGATCGCGCCGATGAACAGGAATGTCTCGGCCGCCGGCGACGGCCAGTCCGGGTCAGCCAGCGCCGCTTTACCGGAGCTGATCAGGTCGAACAGGCCGACCACCAGGACAAGGCTGGTGTTCTTGATCATGACGATGATGGTGTTGGCCAGCGCCGGGATCGCCACCCGGATCGCCTGCGGCAGGATGACGAGATATTGCGTGCGCCAGAAGGGCAGGCCGAGCGCTGCCGCAGCCTCGTACTGGCCATTCGGGATGGCCTGCAGGCCGCCGCGGATCACCTCGGCGAGATAAGCCGCGGCGAAGATGGTGAGCGCGACCAGCGCGCGCACGAATTTGTCGGGCAACAGGGCCTCGGGCAGGAACAGCGGCATCATGATCGACGCAACGAACAGGATGGACAGCAGCGGTAGTCCGCGCACCGATTCTATCAGGACCACGGCGCCGATGCGTATCGCTGGCATGGTCGAGCGCCTGGCCAGCGCCAAGAGAATGCCGACCGGGAAGGCGACGCCGATGGCAACGACGGTGAGGATGAGCGTCACCGGCAGGCCGCCCCAGGACGAGGTCGGAACCTCGGTCAGGCCGATGCCGCCGCCCATCAGCCAGAAGATCAGCACGAACGCTGCCACCCAGAGCGCCAGCAGCCGCAGGGCCCAACTGGCGGGCCGCACCGACCAGGCAAGCAGCGCCAGGATGAGCAGGCAGACGATCGCCGGGCGCCAGCGTTCGTCGAGCGGATAGATGCCGAACAGCAACTGCCCGGACTTGGCGTAGATGAAGCTCCAGCAGGCTCCGGTGGCAACCCGGCAGGCGCCTGGATTGGGGTCGAACAGCACGGCGTCGATTATTAGCCAGCGCAGCATCGGCGGTACCGTGGCGACGAGCAGAACGCCGAACAACAGCGTCAGGGCGGCATTGAGCGGCGTGCCGAACAGGAGCTTGGCTGACCGCCGCAAGGCGCCGAAGCGGATCTGTCCTGGCATTGGCTCGGCCGGAAGGGAAAGAGACACGGCCTTCATAGTTCAGCGCTCCACGATGGCGATGCGACGGTTGTACCAATTGGCCGCGCTTGACAGGCTCAGGTTGAGGGCGAGATAGACGCCGAGGATGATGAAGACGCCCTCGATCGAATGGCTGGACTTGCTGATGATGGTGTTCATCACCGCAAGGAAGTCCGGATAGCCGACCGCGATCGCCAGCGTCGAATTCTTGACGACGTTGATGTATTGGCTGTTGAGCGGCGGGACGATCACCCGCAGCATCTGCGGGATGATGATCAGGCGCAATATTTTGCCGCGCGGCAGGCCGAGCGAATGACCTGCGTCCCACTGACCGCGGCCGACCGAAAGCACGCCGCCGCGCACGATCTCGGCGACGAAGCCGGTGGTGTAGATGGTCAGCCCGATGAGGATGGTACTGAGTTCGGGCGTCAGTTCCCGGCCACCCTTGAAATTCGACCCGGTGAAGGTCGGCCAGTCGACGGAGAACTTCGCGTCGGCAAGCCATAGTCCGGCAACGCCCACCGTGAGGATCGCCGGCGCGGCCAGCGGCGGCAACCATCCTCGTCGCGCCGCCCCCCCGCCGGCGGCCGCCAGTGCCAGGGCGAGAGCAATGACGAGCAATCCCTGGGTGGCGACGTCCATGCTGACGGCCGGCACCACAAAGCCGCGCATGGAGGCGTAAACACCGGGCAGGGGATTGAGCGCTTCGCCGACCGGCGGCAGCACCTTCCACCACAGCGAGTAGAGAAAGATCAGAAGCACGATCGGCGGTGAATTGCGTGCAACCTCCACCCATACGCGGCAGGTGCCCGCCGCCAGGGGATTGCTGCTCAGCCGGGTGATGCCGACGACGAGGCCGAGCGCGGATGAAAAGACGATGACGACCGCGGAGATGAAGACCGTATTGGCGAGCCCGGTCGCGATCGCCCAGTAATAGGGGTCCCGCGACTTGTAAGTGAGGATTGCTTCGGAGATGACGATCCTTGACGGCATCGTCAGGAAATCGAAGCCGATCGGGATGCCGCGTGCCCTGAGATTGGCGAAAGTCGTGCTGACGAGCAGGGCAGCGAAGGCGGCAGCCACGGCCACCAGGGCACACTGGATGATGATCGATCTGGTCTTGGCATCGCTCAGCATTTCGACCTCGACGGTTCGCGGCGTTGGCAGGGAAAGGGAACGGCGGGCGCGTCCCCTTCATGTGCAGCTCAATCCCAAGGGAAAGGATAGTTGAGGCCGCCGTCCTTCCACAACGCGTTCAGGCCGCGCTCGACCTTCAGCGGGCTGTCCTTGCCGAGATTGCGATCCCAGATCTCGGCGTAGTTGCCCATTTGTTTGATGACGTTGTAGGCCCACTTGTCGTCCAATCCGAGCGGCTTGCCGAAACCGGGCTCCTCACCCAGCACGCGTTTGACTTCCGGACTGCCCGAGGCAAGCTTTTCATCGACGTTTTGCGAGGTGATGCCGTTGGCCTCGGCCCAGAACAGGGCATTCAATGTCCAACGCACGACGTCGAAGAGTTGATCGTCGCCGCGGGCGACCGCGACGCCATTGGGTTCGGCGGCTTTGCCGACCTTGATGATGTCGTAGTCGTCCGGGTTCTTGGCCACCGCGGCACGCTGTCCTGCTGCCGCGGTGCCGTCGGTGACGTAGGAATCGCAGCGGCCGCCAAAGAAGGCGTCGCGCGCCTGAATGGTCGAGTCGTAATAGACTTTCTCCATCGCGATCCCGAACTCTTCCTCGGTTTCCTCGATCGCTTTCTCGGTCAGGCTACCACCGCCTTGCAGGCAGACGGTCTTTCCGTCCAGCAGTTTGGGCTCGGTAATATTGTCGGCCTTGCGCACGAGCATGCCGTCCGTGTCGTAGAGATTGATCCAGACGAAGCGGACAACCGTATCGCGACTGTAGGTGATGGTGGATGTGCGCGACAGAACGTCGATCTCTCCGGTCTGCAGCGCAGGAAAACGTTGGCCTGCGTTAAGCGGCACGTAACGGATCTTCTCCTTGTCGCCGAGGATGGCGACCGCGAAAGTGCGGCAGATATCGGAATCGAAGCCGCGATAATACCCCTTCTCGTCGGGCCGGGAGAGACCAGGCACGCCCTGGCTGGCGCCGCAGCTGACATAGCCGCGTTCCTTGATCTTGTTGATAACCGCCTGCGCGCTGGCGTCCACGGCGCCCGAAGTCAGGCTGGCCAATCCTATCGCCAGACCCGTGAGCCATTTCAGAACTTGATGTTTCATAGTCATTCCCCTTCTCGTTGAGGTTCTAATCATTCGGCGGCCTTGGCGTCGGCTGCTGCGGTTCCGTTGCGCCGGGCTTCATCAAAGAGTTCGAAGGCCTGGGAAAGGTCGGCCAGAAGATCTTCGAGCGCCTCAAGGCCGATCGACAGGCGCCAGACCGGGCCGGGCTTCAGCCAATCGAGGCTGGCGCGCCCTTTGCGCGGATCGCTGACGGCAATCAGCGAATGCACGCCGCCCCAGCTTGCGCCGAGCCTGAACAGCCGCAGGCTGCGCAGGACATCGGATTGCAGTGGCGCCAGTTCCGGCCGCAGCACGAAGGAGAACACGCCCGCCGATCCGGCGAAGTCACGCTTCCAGACCGCGTGGCCGGGATGGCCAGGCTCCGCGGGATGCAAGATCTGCGCGACTTCCGGGCGTTCCGATAGCCAGGCGAGGATCTTGCGCGCGGTGGCGTCGGCATGACGCACGCGCACCGGCATGGTCATCAGGCCAC
This sequence comes from Mesorhizobium sp. M0701, assembly GCF_040320365.1. Classification (NCBI taxonomy): domain Bacteria; kingdom Pseudomonadati; phylum Pseudomonadota; class Alphaproteobacteria; order Hyphomicrobiales; family Phyllobacteriaceae; genus Mesorhizobium; species Mesorhizobium sp. M0701. Next base: position 7,173 of record NZ_JAMYPO010000062.1, on the reverse strand, counting down.
GCTCGCACAGCGCGCAATCCTCCGGCGAGACCCCGTAGCCGAGGAAGCGCGCCGTGTCCTTCAGGCGTCGGAACAGCGCCTCGTCGCGCACTGAGACTGAACCCATCAGGAGATCGCCATGGCCGCCGGCGTGCTTGGAAAGCGCCTGCATGGAGATGTCGACGCCATGAGCGAGCGGCTTGAACAGCAGATGCGAGGCCCAGGTGTTGTCGGCCGCGACGAGCACGCCGGCCTTGTGGGCCGCGGCTGTGATGGCGGGCACATCCTGGACTTCGAAGGTGGCCGAGCCAGGCGATTCTACCCAAACCAGCCGCGTTCTGCCGTCGATCATGGCCGCGATGCTTGCGTCCAGCCTTGCATTGTAGGAAACCGCCTCGATCCCGAGGGGGCCAAGAAAACGCTCTGCCATGTCGCGCGCCGGGCCATAGAGCGTCTCCGGGATCAGAACCCTTTCGCCGCCACGGCAGACAGCCATGGTCGCCAGCGTCATGGCCGCCATGCCCGACGGGACGACGAGGGCCCGCAATCCGCCTTCCAGCACGGCGATATGATCCTCGAGCTGCCGGCTGGTCGGTGTGCCGTAAAGTCCGTAGCTGAACCCGTCGTACAGACGCTCGACGCGACGCTCGAACGATTCCAGATCGTCAAAGACCACGGTCGAGGCTCGCTCGACCGGCATCGCCACCGCCTGAAACGGTTCCTCGGAGCGCTTGGGAGGATGGACATGTGAAGTGTCGTCGCGTCGGTTCATGGGCGAAACTTAGCGGGCTCATCCATTGCCATCTATGACCGCAGCGATAAAGTTAATTCGCTTTTGATATGGGCTGACTATGAACCTGCGCGACATCGATGTCTTCAACGCGATCATGATCACGCGCGGCGCCGGCGCGGCGGCCGCGCTGCTGGATACCTCGCAGCCGGCCATCAGCCGTTCGCTAGCCAAGCTAGAGGCCGAACTCGGCTTCAGGCTTTTCGACCGCATTCGTGGCAGGCTGGTGCCGACACGCGAAGGGGAGTTGTTCCATGCCGAGGTGAAAGCCAACCTGGTCGGGCTCGACCGGCTCAAGCTGCGGGCGGCCCAGATCAAGGAGGTCGGCACCGGTACCATCCGCGTCGCCTCCCTGTCGGCACTCGGGCATGGGCTGGTGCCGCGCGCCATCGTAGCGTTCTCGCACCGGCATCCGCAGGTGCGAATCAGCTATCAGGTCCGCACCTCCAATATCGTGCGCGACCTGGTCGCCTCTGGCAGTTTCGATATCGGGCTCGCGGCCGACGAGGTCGATACCAGCGGCGTGCTGCACAGCATCTTCACCACGCCGCGCGCCGTCTGTGTAATGCCGAAGAACCACCGGCTGGCGCGGAAGCAGATAATCACGCCGGCCGATCTCGCCGACGAGGCCTTCCTGGCATTGTCGCCGGAAGATACGGCTCGGCTCGCGATGGACAAGATCCTGGCCGCGCATGGGGTACGGCCGCGCATCCTGATCGAAACGCCCTACGGCCTGACCATCGCTATCCTTGCAGCGAAGGGCATGGGAATCGGCTTGGTCAATCCCTCCGTCATTGCGGACGGCATGATCGGCGGTATTTTGGCCAGGCCATTCGAGCCGGCCGTCAATTTCCGCGCGCTACTCCTGCGCCCGCCGGACGGCATCAATTCGACCTTGATCACCGACTTCATTGGCGAACTCTATGCCGCCCGCAATATGCTATCGAGCGAGGCATAGGCAATGTGGCTCGCCGCCTAAACATAGACGCGACCGGTCTTGCCTCAGTAAGGCGCGGACGTCCATGGCCTCACGCAGCCTCGCACGGCGCAAATTCGTGTTCGCCCTTTAGCCGGCTTCCTCGTTTGCAAGAAACCGGACGATCTCGGCGAACGCGGAGCTATCCTGCCAGAGAAATAGATGGCCACCTTCGAACATGCGCAAGGTCGCCCTCGGGAGTCTTCCCACCATGCATTCCTGAGATGACGGTAGAGCGATCCCGTCGTACCACCCGCCACATATTAGAACTGGGCACCCGATTTGGTCCAGGCGCTCCCAGGGGCGTTGTCACGGTAACCGCGTGTCAGGGATCGCTGCGATAGATGCTGGGGACGAACACTTCGCAGATCAGCTACAAACGGCATCGGTTCCCACCCGAGATCATCGCCCACGCGGTGTGGCTGGATTATCGATTTCCGCTGAGCCTGCGTCGTGTCGAAGAAATGCTGCTGGAGCGCGGCATTGTCGTTTCCTACGAGACGATCCGTCGGTGGGGAAAGAAGTTCGGGCTGGACTACGCCCGGCGCCTGCGCCGCAAGCAGCCCAGTCGAAATGATATCTGGCACCTCGACGAAGTCGCCATCATGATCGCCGGCAAGAAGCATTGGTTATGGCGGGCCGTCAACCAGGACGGCTATGTGCTCGACGAGATCGGCTAGACCCGGCGCAACACTAAGGCCGCCAAGCGCGTGCTGACACGGCTGTTGAAGAAGCAGGGCCAGGTGCCGAAGCGCATGATCACCGACAAGCTCGGCTCCTATGGAGCAGCGCGGCGTCTAGTCATGACGGACATCGAGCACCGGTCGCACAAGGGCTTGAACAACAGAGCGGAGAATTCGCATGTGCCACTGCGAAAACGAGAGCGGATGATACAAGATTTTCGATCACCGGGGAGCCTCCAGCGTTTCGTCTCGACGTTCTCTGCAGTCCGCAATCTCTTCGTCCCGCCCCGTTCAAAACGCTCCGCCTTTCAAATCCATCTTCACCGCTTGAATGCCATGGCGCAATGGAAAGCTGCTGCCGGCGTGATCGCCTGAAATCATTCCCAAAAGTCACAACGACAGCCCATCTCCGTTTATGTGACATCACCTCTTGGGGTTGATGATGCTCCCGCGGGTCGAATAGAGGTCGCCAAAGAGGTAGCGGCGCCGTCTTTCCCGGCACAAACCAGCTCCTGCGCTCGTCGTTCCACCTCGCTCGCGGAAACGCCCCCGAAATCGCTCGACGGTCATTCGGTCATAAGGAAAGTTCGCCAAGGCACCGGGCGTGTCTTGTTTCTGAGGCGTAGAATGATGCTTGGATTCCTCCACGGTCGTGCCGTCAGCTGTTGGATCCGCAGAGCAACGTCCCGCCGGCCTAATGGTTCACACGCGAGCCAGAACTCTGGGCGCGCTGGGATTGGGCAGGCTAGTACTCCGTAATCATTCGGCGCGGCGGAGCGCAATTAGGAGTCTCACGAGTGCACCGTGGACTTGCGAAGCCCGTGAGCAAATCGCCGATGGCGGTAACGAATCCGGAAACTCGTCCCGGCTGCGTTGTTCAGCGCTGGCGCCTGATTCCTGGCCGAGGAACGCTTGCCGCGCCAACCCTGCAACCTAGATCACCTCGTGCTGCGCGACTTTATAGGCAGCACAGATTGCGCGAGCGATGGCCGAAAGATTTAAGGCAGAGATCTTGAAAACTTCCGCAGCTGAAATGGTACACGCTTACATTGCTAGACGGCACGCCTCCGTTCCGGCAAAGCTGCGAATCGCGGGGCCAATGGCAATCCGCAGGTCGGCGGGTTCGGGCAACGCTCATTGAAAAATGGGCCGCCGACTTTCCTTTTGGCTGTAAGCTCGCTTCATGGCGCTTGGACACGCTAGACTAACTCTAGCAATCAACTGTAGCGGCCACCTGAACGAGTAAGTAGCGCCATTACCGGACCCTCACCGCCGCTCTCAACAGCGGACCTTCGCTCTACGGCCGGAGTCGACCCGAAGACGACCTTGGCCCGCCGGGTCATGAATGGCAGCCCTACTCCCGCAACTGCCCTTTCCGACCCCCGCGCTGGATCCCCATATCTGCCACGCGGGCCCTTGCAGTTGTTGTCCGGCTGTTTGCGCATGTCACATGTCAATAGCCACAGCCGCGTGACCGCGATCCTGGTTCATTGAGGTCGAACCGTCCGGAAGAAACGCCCTCTCCGAATCGTTCTTCCGCGTCCTTAACGAAATAATTGACAGTCCAACCAAAACGGCGCTCCGTGGTTCGACGGGGATGGATCTTGGCACTCTTGGCGATGCCGGACTTCGCCGTCACGATAGGGAGGATGCAATGCCGACAGTCATTGGCCACCATAACATCACAAAAGGAGCGAAGCACTGGCTCGACTCGCCGAAGCGCAAAGAGCTTTTTGGTCCGCTCGGCGTGACCAACATACGAACATTTGTAGATCCACAAAATCCGACCCGGGTGGCCGTTCTTATGGACGTTCCGGACATGGACGCCATGATGAAAGCTATGCAGAGCAAGGAAGCCGCGGATGCGATGGCCTTCGATGGAGTGGTGCCAGAGTCCTTGGTGATCCTGGTCGAATCGTAAAGGTGATTGCTCCGCTGGCCAAGGTTAGAAGGGTTTGCTCAGCGATTGCCGTGCGGTTCCGGTCATTCTGGAAAGCGCCCATTATTGGCGTAGAGCCCGCTGGGCACTGGCTTCAAGAGCCGGTCCTGCGCGTGAGCGCCGCCGTTGGTCTCGGTCGTGCCAAGATCAGCCGCTACAGCTTGCGCAACCTAATGCCGGCTCAGGTCCGCAAAGCAACTATTCCGCGCGTTCACGCTGGACTTCCGCTTGCCACCCCGAGGCTGCCATTGCGCGCATACGCAACGCTGCGAATTTGGCACTTCAACCGAACAGGAAAATGCCTTTCTCTGCGCGGGATTAAGATTACTTCATGGCGACTTCGAGCCGACCGGACCTGAGTGATATTCATAGAGGTGACTGGGTGGATCGCCGGCTGCCGCGTGCATGGCGGCCCTACACGCGGCTCGCGCGGCTGGATCGGCCAGTGGGCATATGGCTGACGTTGTTCCCTGTTGGGCCGCATTGATCCAAGCGGCACATGGTATCCCCGCCGTTCAGCAATTGGCGCTATTCACCCTTGGCGCGTTTCTGATGAGAAGCGCCGGGTCCACGATCAATGACATTGCCGATCGCAGGTTCGACGGCCACGTTGAGCGGACCCGCTTTCGCCCTCTGGCAAGCGGCCAGATCGGCATGGTCCCAGCAATCGCCTTTCTGGCAATTCCGCTTGCGCTTGCGGCGTCGCTCCTGCTCTTCCTGACGCCCTACACGCGCCTGATCGCCACTTGCGTATTGCCGAAGGGCTGGCGGTTTCTAGTTATCGCGTCCGGGAGCCCAGGATCCCGAGTCACGTTATGTGAGGAAAAACATTCCTCATTTAGGGTGAAATAGGCGAGAAATTGCTTCACTAGGCCAAAAAAGGCAACATTGATCTAAATTCTATCAATTCGGTAGATTTGACGCGAGTTCAACGGAGGCGGAAATGACCAAACCTCATTTCATGAAACTGCTCGGCGCACTGGTCGCCACATCTGTCCAGTTCGGCACGCTCGGTTTCGCGTTGGCCGATACCACCATTCTCAACGTGTCCTATGACCCGACGCGTGAGCTCTACAAGCAATTCGATGAGGCTTTCACCGCCCACTGGAAGTCCGAGACCGGCGAGACCGTCGCCGTCCAGCAGTCGCATGGGGGATCGGGCGCTCAGGCTCGCGCGGTAATCGACGGCCTCGACGCCGACGTGGTGACGCTGGGGCTGCAAGGCGACATCGACGCGATCGTCTCGAAAACGAAGAAGATCAATCCCGACTGGCGGACGAAGTTCGAGAACAATTCGGCGCCTTATACCTCGACCATTGTCCTCCTCGTCCGCAAAGGCAACCCCAAGGGCATTCACGATTTTGGCGATCTCACAAAGGACAGCGTCCAGGTGATCACGTCCAATCCCAAGACCTCCGGTGGTGGCCGGTGGGCCTACCTCGCGGCCTGGGCCTGGGCCAACACCAACGATGGCGGCGATGAAGCCAAGACCAAGGAATTCGTCGGCAACCTCTATTCCCATGTTCCGGTGCTTGACACCGGCGCGCGTGGCTCGACCGTGACCTTCGCGCAAAAGGGCCTGGGCGACGTGCTGATCGCCTGGGAAAACGAGGCCTATCTGGCGCTGGACGAGTTCGGCGCCGATCAGTTCGAAATCGTCATCCCGCCGACCTCGATCCTGGCCGAGCCGCCGGTCGCCGTTGTCGACGCCAATGTCGATGCCAAGGGCACACGGAAAGTTGCCGAAGCCTATCTGGGCTATCTCTATTCCAAGGAAGGCCAGACGATCATCGCCAAGAACCACTACCGTCCGGCGAAGCCCGACCTGGTGCCTGCGGAGGATCTCGCCAAACTGCCGGAAATCAAGCGGATCAGCATCGACGATCCAATTTTCGGCGGATGGATGAAGGCGCAGCCTTACCATTTCGGCGACGGTGGTATATTTGACCAGATCTATAAGCCGGCCCAATAGCATTTAGATCAGGACGACATGACCACAGCACGCCCGCCAAGGCGGGGTGGCGGTTCAGACAGCCGAGCGTCATTCCGGGTTTCGGATTGACGCTCGGCTTCTCGCTTGCCTTCCTCACCCTCCTCATTCCGCTGTCCGGGCTGATCTGGCGCTCGGCGGCGCTCGGCTGGACCGACTTCTGGGCGATCGTCACCGATCGCCGCACCATCAACGCGCTTGAAATCAGCTTCGGCACCGCCTTCATTGCCGCCGCTGTCAACGTCGTCTTCGGCACGATCGTCGCGTGGGTGCTGGTGCGCTACAGCTTTCCAGGCCGCCGCATCGCCGATGCCATGGTCGACCTGCCCTTCGCGCTGCCGACAGCGGTGGCCGGCATCGCACTGACCACGCTTTACGCACCGAACGGCTGGATCGGAAGCCTGCTGATGCCGCTCGGCATCAAGGTCGCGTATACGCCGCTTGGCATCGTCATCGCGTTGATCTTTATCGGCCTGCCTTTCGTCGTTCGTACCGTGCAGCCGATCATGGAGGAGATCGACAAGGAGGTGGAGGAAGTGGCCGCAACGCTCGGCGCCAATCGCTTCCAGATCATCAGCCGCGTTCTGCTTCCCGGACTGGCGCCGGCCATCGTCACCGGTTTCGCGCTGGCCTTCGCGCGCGGCGTCGGCGAGTACGGTTCCGTCATCTTCATCGCCGGCAACCTGCCGTTCAAATCCGAGATCGCGCCGCTTCTGATCGTCATCGCGCCATCTCGGTCGTGTCGGGCCACATACGCGGGCTAACCAACACCATGCCGCTGCATGTTGAAATCCTTTATAACGAGTACAATGCCGC